>NZ_JANINU010000214.1 GCF_024508875.1 Phenylobacterium sp. | reverse complement strand
ACCAGGACGTCCACCACCGCATCGGCGAGACCGACGTGCTGGTCGCCATGACCACCGAGGATGGCGTCGCCGCCCAGGCCGTGGGCATGAAGGCCCTGGAGGACGTGCTCGAGTTCTTCCTGGGCTCGGTGGAGCACACGGACGTGCGCATCCGCACGGTCAACCGGATCGACGGCGACGAACTGACCGTCGCGGACGTGGACCCGGCCGCCCTGGCGGTGGCGCTGGAGACGAACGAGGCCCAGTCCTACCGCCGCCAGGTCAGCGCCGAGCGCGAGCGCGAGCGCAACCCGGTGTCGTTCGTGGCGGCGAACGGCCAGCGCCTGCAGATCGACTTCGCGCTCGAGCACATCGTCAGCCTGAGCCACAAGGTCACCGCCGTCCTGCGGGTCGAGCCGACGATCTCCTATGCGGCGACGGGCGAGATCATTCCGGCCCGCCGGTTCAGCCGCCTGCCGGACGAGGACATGCTGGCCATCGACCGCGCCACCCTGGCGTTCGCGGCGCTGTTCACGCCCATGGACGCCCGCAGCCAGCCGCCGGTGATCGTGCCGGTCTCGTTCCGCACGATGGGCGCGCGCAAGGGCCGCCATCTGCTGATGAACGTGGAGGGCGTCACCCCCGAGCGCGTCCGCCAGGGCGTCATGCTGGAATTCGTCGACATCGACCGCGGCACGCCGACCGGCCGGATGGTCGAGGTGGTGAGCCTCGTCGGCCGGCTCACGCGGGGCGTGCTGGCGCGGCTCCAGCCGGGCCGCGATTCGCTGCATCCGGTTCAAGGCGCCCGGTTCAACGGTCTGACGCTGGACTTCGCGGACGTCGCCCTGCCGATCAGCAAGGTCGAGGACCTGATGCGGACGATGGCGCATCAAATGCGCGGCAAGGCCCCCGCCCTGATCGCCCAGGGACTCGACGGGTTCGCCCACATGGACCTGGCCGACAAGGCGGGCTTCACCCACGCCAGCATGCGCTCACCGCCGATCACTCAGCTCAGCCGGGACGTGGCCTGACCCGCTAGATGCGCTCGCCCAGCGTCCGGCGCAGCGCCCGGGCGTCGTAGGCGTCGCGGCCCAGCGGCCGCTGGCCCTTCCCCATCACCACCTCGATCGTCGTGGCCAGCGAAGGACCGCCGCCGAGGTTGAACGTCGTGCCGACGCCGACGCTCACCCCGCTGCGGTAGCCGAAGTCGCCGCCGCCGACGCCGACGCCCACGCGCGGCCCGCGGTCCGGCCGGCCCTCGGTGAAGCGGTCGGTGACCTGGAACCAGTCGTAGCCGCCGGCGATCGCCAGGTCGGCGGCGCGCACCAGGGCATAGTCCATCACCTGTTGCGGCGGCGCGCCGGGGCCGCCGCGGAACGTGACCCGATAGCGCCCGGGCTCAATCCGGTACTCTGAATAGCCCACGCCATCCGGCCGGGCCGCGGGCTGATAGAGCGTGGGGGTGGTGGCGCAGGCGGCGAGCGACAGGGCGGCGACGGCGATGATCAAGCGCTTCATGGCGAACGGTCCAACTCGGAAAGGCGTGTCCCTTCCGGTGCTTGTACGCCGAAACGGGCGATCTGGCGGCGCCGTTCCTAGCCGAGGCCCAGCGTCGCGATCATCTGGGCCATGTCTTGTGGCGGCGGCGCTTCCAGGCGCTTGGTTCCGCCGCCCGGATGCGGGAACGCCAAGGCCGCCGCGTGCAGCATCAGCCGCGGCACGGGATGACCGGCCACCACCAGTGCGCCGCCGTAGCGCGGATCGCCGGCGATGGGTCGGCCAATGTGGGCCAGGTGGACGCGGAGCTGGTGCATGCGGCCGGTTTCCGGATCCAGCTCCAGCAACGCAGCGCCCGGCGCCTCGGCCAGCGTGCGATAGCGCGACACCGCCCGTTCGGCGTCCGGGTGGTCCGCCGGGCACGGTCGCATGTGGGCCTCGCGCCCCTGCTCGTCGCGGCGCAGCGCCTGGTCGATCCGCCCCCCCTTTGGCTCGGGCGCGCCAGGCGTCACGATCGCCAGGTAGGTCTTCGAAAACTTCCGCGCCATCAACGCCTTGCCGAGGAAACCTGCGGCCGGCTTGGTCTTGGCGGTGAGGATGACCCCCGAGGTGTCGCGATCCAGGCGATGGATCAGGCGGGGCCGCGCCTTGCCGGGCTTGGCGAAGGCCCAGAGCAGCTCGTCCAGCGTATGCACCTGCCCTCGCCCGCCCTGGCTCGACAGTCCCGACGGCTTGTTGAGCGCCAGGATGTCGGCGTCTTCGTACATGACGAGGCCGCGGACGAAGGCGACCTCTTCGGCGGAGAGCTGGACGGGCTGCGGGGCTTTCACCCCCGCGGTCTAGCGGAGCACGCCCTGCTTCGCCATCCGGGCCGAGTACCAGAGGAAGAACACGATGCCGGCGCAGATCACGCCGTTCATGATCGCCCCCTGCGTTCCGAACAGGCGGCCGCCTTCCGAGAGCAGGTGCGTATAGACCTGGCTGGCGAGGAACCCGATCAGCGAGAGGCCGAAGGCGTGCACGGCCCACTTCGAGCGGGCGAGGAGCAGCAGCGTTCCCGCGACCGAGCCCCAGACGCCGATCGCCCAGCACGCGACCATCCAGAGCGGCATGGCGTGGAAGTAGGCCACCTGCCCGTCGTTCATGCCGGCGCTGCGCAGGTAGGCGTCGCCCCCTGTCATGCTCATCACGTAGTCGTAGCCGCCGAAGCCGTTCCAGAGCACGGCGAGCAGGCCGACGAGCCAGAAATGCCAGGCCGGCCCAGCCCGCGGAACGTCCGCAGTCGCAGTCATGGTCTTCCTCCCCAGGAAAGAGGCGGAAAGCCTATGCCCACATCTTCCGGAGAACAATGGTCGCGCTATTCGCCGCCGCGCTCGCGGCGCATCTGCGCCCAGCGGTCCAGGCGCTCCTTGATCCGCGCCTCCGAGCCTTCGCCCCGCGGCTGGTAGAACTGGCGGCGCGCCATCCCGTCCGGGAAGTAGTTCTGGCCCGAGAAGCCTTCCGGGGCATCATGATCGTAGGCGTAGCCCTTGCCGTAGCCGAGGTCCTTCATGAGCCTGGTCGGCGCGTTGCGGATATGCGCCGGCGGCATCAGCGAACCGGTCTCCTTGGCCGCCTTCATCGCCGCCTTGTAGGCCACGTAAACGGCGTTCGACTTCGGCGCGGCGGCCAGATGGACGACGAGTTGCGCCAGCGCGATCTCACCCTCGGGCGAGCCCAGGAAGTCGTAGGTGTCCTTGGCGGCGTTCGCGAGCACCAGGCTCATGGGGTCGGCCTCGCCGATGTCCTCGGCCGCCGCCCGGATCAGGCGCCGGGCGATGAACAGCGGGTCCTCGCCGCCGGTCAGCATGCGCGCCAGCCAATAGAGCGCCGCGTCGGGGTCGGAGCCGCGGATCGACTTATGCAGGGCCGAGATGAGGTTGTAGTGCTCCTCGCGATCCTTGTCGTAGGCCGGGCTGCGCTTCTGCAGCACCTGGCCCAGGCCCTTGGTATCGAGAGGCGTGGCCGACCCGATGTTGAACAGCGTCTCGGCCAGGGTCAGCAGGTAGCGCCCGTCGCCGTCGGCCATCGCAAGCAGGGCGGCGCGGGCCTCCCGGTCGAGCGGCAGCGCGCGGCCCTCATGCTCCTCCGCCTTCGCCAGCAGGGTCTCCAGCGCCTCGTCGTCCAGGCGCTTCAGCACATAGACCTGGCAGCGCGAGAGCAGCGCCCCGTTGAGCTCGAACGACGGGTTCTCGGTGGTCGCCCCGACCAGGGTGACGACGCCCTCCTCAACGAAGGGCAGGAAACCGTCCTGCTGGGCGCGGTTGAAGCGGTGGATCTCGTCGACGAAC
>NZ_JANINU010000213.1 GCF_024508875.1 Phenylobacterium sp. | reverse complement strand
TTCAGCTACGCCAGCGACACCAACGACGAGTGGCTGGACGGGCCGGGCCTGCTGGCGATGCTGGATGGCGGCGCGCCCCGGCGGCGCCGGCGGGCGGACGACTGACGCCATGCTGCCGTACGGCCGCCAGACGATCGAGGACGACGACATCGCGGCCGTCGTCGAGGCCCTGCGCGGCGACTTCCTGACCACCGGGCCGACGGTCGAGGCCTTCGAGACCGCATTCGCGGCCACCGTCGGGGCACGCCACGCGGTGGCCTGCGCCAACGGCACCGCCGCCCTGCACCTGGCCATGCTGGCGCTGGACGTGCAGCCGGGCGAGGTGGTGATCGCGCCGTCCATCACCTTCCTGGCGACGGCCAACTGCGCCCGCTACGTCGGCGCGGACGTTGTGTTCGCCGACGTCGACCCCGACACCGGCCTGATGACGCCGCAGACCCTGGCGGACGCGCTGGAGCGGGTGGGCGAGCGGCGGCTGCGGGCCGTGCTGCCGGTGCACCTTCGCGGCGACGCGGCCGAGCTGCCGGCCCTCGCGGAACTGGCGGCCTCGGCGGGCGCGGTGCTGGTGGAGGACGCCCCCCACGCGCTGGGCACGACCATGCGCTTCGGCAACGTGGCCGAGACGGTGGGCGACGTGCGCCACTCGGCGATGGCCACCTTCTCGTTCCATCCGGTGAAGACCATCGCCACCGGCGAAGGCGGTATGGTCACGACCAACGACCCCGCCCTGGCCGAACGCCTGCGGGTCCTGCGCAGCCACGGCATGGTGCGGCCGGCGGGCTGCGAGCCGTGGTGGTACGAGATGCCCGAGCCCGGGTTCAACTATCGCCTGCCCGACATCCTCTGCGCCCTGGGCCTGTCGCAACTGCGGAAGCTGCCGCGCTTCGCCGAACGGCGCCGCGCGCTGGCCGCGGCCTATCGCGAGGCGCTGGCCCCGCTGGCGCCGGTGGTGCGTCCGGCGGTCCAGCCGCGGTGGAGCGATCCGGTGCTGCACCTGATGACCGTGCTGATCGACTTTGAGGCGGCGGGCCGCACCCGGCTGGAGGTGGTGGAGGCGCTGAAGGCGCGCGGCGTCGGCAGCCAGGTCCACTACATCCCGGTGCACCGCCAGCCGTACTACCGCGAGCTCTACGGCGAGCTCGACCTGCCCGGCGCCGAGGCGTGGTACGCCCGGTGCCTGTCTCTGCCGCTCTATCCGGGGATGGCCGACGACGACGTGTCGGTCGTCGTGGACGCCCTGAAGGCCGCCCTCAGGTCTTAGGCCGCCAGGCCGGCGGCGTGGATCAGGTCGAAGATTTGCCGGCTCTGGTCGGGGGCCTTGGCCATCTCGACGCGCGTCTCGTCCATGCGGAACAGCCGCAGGGCCTCGGCGCGGGCGCGGTTGGCCGCGGGGCCCAGAGGCGCGCTCTCGCCCGCGGCCAGCTTCAGCAGCAGGGTCAGGCGGTGGAGCAGCGGCGCGTTGGCCTTCGCGACGGTAAGCGACAGCTTGGACGCGGCTTCGACGTGCCCGCCGATGTCGCCCAGCTTCTCTTGCAGGGGCTCGTAGTCGGACGGAACCAGGCCGCAGCGCGCCACCGCGCGGTGCAGGCTGGCGAGCTGGTTCAACCGCGCGCCGGGGTTCTCGTCGCCGCCGACCATCTCCTTCTCGAACCGCAGGGACGAGATGATGGCCTTGAGCCAGCCGCCCGCCTGGCGCTTGTTGCCGGCGCCGATGACGTTCTCGGTGAGCCAGACCAGCGCCTCGACCTCCTGGTACGCGGTCAGCCCCTGGCCGAGGTAGGCCTCCACGAAGTCGCCGGTCACCAGCATCTTCGAACGCACCGCGAAGGCCGACTGCACCTCCTCGAGCGGCAGCAGCTTGCCCGCGGCGGCCGTCAGCGACATGGCCAGCGCCCGCAGGATGTCGATCTCTCGCGCCGCTTCGCCGGGGCACAGCCGCCGCGGCCCCGTGAGCTCGCGCAGGATCCGCCGGCCGATGGCGGCGCGGGTGGTCTGGAAGTTCTCGCCGGAGAGCCACTGCGCCAGCCGCGTGGCCAGCGGCGAGAGTTCGGGCATGACCTTCTGCACCGACTTCTCGACCTTCATCAGCATCTCGACCGAGTCGTAGGCAGCGAGCCGGGTCATGGCCGCGAGATTGGCGCCCAGGTCGCGACCCTTGCCGAGGACGTCGGTGATGCCGGGCTTGGCCTCCAGGATCTCGGCCAGGGGCTGCTGGACCGTGGTCAGCGCCAGGCCGCGCGCGGGCCCCGCGGCCGGGGCGGCGTCGGCCAGGTCCATCAGCCGGGTGACCTTGTCCGACCAGTTCTTGGCCGGGGCGATGGAGGCGGCGACGCCGGCGCCCAGCAGGTAGCCTCGCTCGGGGTCCTGGGCCAGGCGCTCCGCGGCGTGGGCGAAGCCCTCCTTGTCGACGTCGGGCAGCGCGCCCTTGCGATGATCCTTCAGCAGCCGCTCGACCGCGCGCTCGATCAGCGCGTGGAAGACGCGGATCAGTTCGTGCACCGACATCGACCGGGCCTGCGCTTCGGGGATGGCGATCTTCTGCACCGCGTGCTGCAGGTCGATGCCCGAGGCCTCCAGCTTCTCGACGAGGTCGGGCCGGTGCAACAGTTCGAAGGGCGTCGCGTTGTTGCGTTCCAGCCAGGTCTCGAGCAGGCGGCCGATCCGTTCGCGGGCGTGCAGCGTGTAGAGGTCCTGCGGCGCGACGCAGAGCGGCTGGAGGTCTTCCTTCGGCGCGGCCTTGGCGGGGGTTTCGTACTGGCCGAGCTTCTGGATGACGACCGACTGGAACTCGCGGCTCTCTTCGTCGAAGACTTCCTTGGTGACCTTGACCGCGGCGGCGCGGCCCTCGGCCATCGCCTCCTGGGCGGTGCTCAATGCGGCGGAGCGGTTCTCGGTAGCGAGGTCGAGCGTCCAGGACGAGCCCGGCGTCTTCCGAATGAAGACTTCGAAGTGCACTCTCGAACCACCCATAAGGAACGCTTCCCCCCAGAAGAGGAATCACGTTCTCCGAAACAGCTTAAGTTCGTATTGACTTTGTTGGAGCTTTCCGCGGCCCCATTGAGGCCACGGTGAAGGCTCAGTAGCTTCCCACGCTTCGGTTAAGGAGAGTCCCACCACAGATGGCGAAGATCACCCTGGTCGACGATGACGAGAACATCGTCACGTCCGTCAGCCTGGCGCTCGAGAGCCATGGCCACACCGTGAAGGCGTACTACGACGGCGCCGCCGGCCTGGCGGCCCTGGAGAACGACCCGCCGGACCTGGCCATCCTCGACGTGAAGATGCCGCGCATGGACGGGATGGAGGTGCTGCGGCGGCTGCGGCGGACCTCGGAAATCCCCGTGATCATCCTGACGTCCAAGGACGAGGAGATCGACGAGATCCTCGGCTTCAACCTCGGCGCCGACGACTACATGCACAAGCCCTTCAGCCAGCGGCTGCTGCTGGAGCGGGTGAAGGCCCTGCTGCGCCGGACCGGGCGCGGGGAGGGCGACGAGGCGTCGGGGGCCGCTCCCGCCGCCGGCGACGTCGCGGCCCGGGCGCTCAAGCGCGGCAAGTTGACCCTCGACCCCGCGCGCCACGAGAGCCTGTGGGACGGCAAGCCGGTGAAGCTCACCGTCACCGAATTCCTGCTGCTCCAGTCGCTGGCCCAGCGGCCCGGCTTCGTGAAGAGCCGCGACAACCTGATGGACGCGGCCTACGACGATCAGGTCTATGTGGACGACCGCACCATCGACAGCCACATCAAGCGCATGCGGAAAAAGTTCCGCGAGGTGGACCCTGAGTTCGACGCGATCGAAACCCTCTATGGCGTCGGCTACCGATACCGGGAGTCCTGAGCCG
>NZ_JANINU010000212.1 GCF_024508875.1 Phenylobacterium sp. | reverse complement strand
GCGAGCGCGGCGTGAAGCTGTCGGGCGGCGAGCGGCAGCGGGTGGCGATCGCCCGGGCCTTCCTCGCCGACGCGCCGATCCTGGTGCTGGACGAGGCGACAAGCTCGCTGGACGTCGAGACGGAACGCCAGGTGCAGGCGGCGATGGAGGAACTGATGGTGGGCCGCACCACCATCGTCATCGCCCACCGCCTGTCGACCATCCGCGGCGCGGACCGAATCCTGGTGTTCGACCAGGGCCGGGTCGTGGAGGAGGGCCGGCACGCCGACCTGGTGAAGCGGGGCGGGGCCTACGCGCGGCTGAACGCGGTGACGGAGGGGGTGGGGTAGGGGCCTAGCGCCCCTTCCGTCTCGCGGCCTTGCCGCGAGCCACCTCCCCCGTCGTCTTCGCGACGGGGGAGGAGCGACGAATTACAGCGCATCGCTCAGCGCCGGCGCCAGGTCGCCTTTTGGCTGCACCCTCACGGTCTCCAGCCCCAGCCAGCCGGCCATACGCTTGAGTTCGGCCGCGAGCTTCGCAGGCGTCTCGGCGCTGGCCCAGGGTTCGGCGTGGGCGGATTGCACCAGGAGGACGCCGGCCTTGCGGTCGGCCTTGAGGTCGACGCGGGCGGTGAGGGCGTCGCCTTCGAGGAATGGCAGGACGTAGTAGCCGTGCTGGCGCTTCTCGGCCGGCACATAGATCTCGAGGCGCACCTTCACGCCAAACATCCGCTCGGTCCGGTCGCGGAACCAGATGAGGTTGTCGAAGGGCGAGAGCAGGGCTGTGTGGTCGATCCTGCGCGGGCGCCTGGCGGCGGGGTCTAGGTAGGCCTGTTCGCGCCAGCCCTTGACGGTCACGGGAACGAGGTGGCCGGCGTCCAGCAGTTCGGCCAGGCGCTCCTTCGCGCCCTCCGCCGGCATGCGGAAGTAGTCGCGCAGGTCGCGGGCGGTGGCGATCCCCATGGCGCGGGCGGCGATGCGGTAGAGTTCGCGCTGCGCGTCCTCGCGCGACGGAGTGGGGATGTCCTGGATCGCCTTGGGCAGCACCTTCTCGGGCAGGCCGTAGACCCGCTCGAACGTGCCGCGGCGGGTGGCGGTGGTGAGCTCGCCGGCCCAGAACAGGCATTCGACCGCGCGCTTGGCCTCGCTCCAGCCCCACCAGCCGCCCTCGCCCTTGTGACCCATCTCCAGCTCGGACGCCGAGAGAGGGCCGCGGGTGGCGATTTCGTCCAGCACGCGGTCGATGAAGTCGCGGCGCTCGCGCAGGAACTTGGCGATTCCCTTCCAGGTGCCGACGCCGTTGCGGGCGTCCTCCATGCGCCAGCGCAGCAGGGGCTGGGCAGCCAGGGGCAGGAGGGAGGCCTCGTGCGCCCAGTACTCGAAGAGCGGCCGCGTCTTCGCCCAGGCCACCTCCTCCAGGAGTTCTCGGGGATAGGCCCCCAGGCGCGAGAAGGCCGGCAGGTAGTGGGTGCGCGAGACCACGTTGACGGAGTCGATCTGGACGACGCCCAGTCGCTCGATCAGCTTCACGAGCTGGCGCTTGCCGACCGGCGCGTCGCGGTCGCCGCCGAAGCCCTGTGCAGCCAGGGCGATGCGGCGGGCCTCGCCCGCGGTGAGGGTGTCGCGCGTCATGGGGTCCTTCGAGTCGCCGCCGTTCAGGGTCGGAACGAAGCTAACGATGGAACGAACGACGAACAAGCATGGTGAATCTATGGTTAACGCGAAGGGCGTCAACTCGGGGCGCCTGAGAACGCAGTGGGAAACTTCCCGTTAAGCTTGTGGCGCGTCGTCGCAGGGCGCGGCGAGGCGCTCGGCGATGCGCGCCGCGGCCGATTCGGGAGACATCTGGGACGTATCGAGGACGATCTCGGCCGGCAGTTCCGGGTAGTCGAACGCGCCCTGTCGCCGGAGCGTTCGCAGCAGGTCGAGCGAGCGCAGCTTGCCGAAGGCTTCACGCGAGCTGGCCTCGATGCGCCGGTCCTGTTCGTCGTCAGGGCAGGCGAGGGCGATGAAGCGGACCCGTCCGCCGACGGCCTCCACGGTGCGAACCACGGCGTCCGCGAAGTCGGGTGCGACCGTGGCCTCCGGGGCGAAGGTGAAGATCAGTGAGCGGCCGGCCCGCGCCGCCGCTTCGAAGGTCTGCAGCCAGAACGCCTCGCGCAGGCCGCGGAACTCGGGCGATCCGAAGGGGAAGACCGCGCCCACGGCGTCGACCACGAGGTGGTTGTGGAACAGGGCGTGGCCGGTCCGAGCGGCGAGGATTCGCGCGACCGTGAGCTTTCCGGCCGCGGCGGGCCCGTGAATGAAGACCAGTTCCATCGCGCTAGTGCTCGAGGCGGCCGTCCGTGAGGGCGGAGAGCTCGAAGGGGTAGACCACCTTCGGATCGGGCGGGGCTATATCGCGCGAGACCTCCTTGGGGGCCAGCTCCTTCAGCAGGAAGCGCATGATGTTGGCCCGGGCCTCGGGCTTCCTGTCGGTGTGGATGACCGTCCAGGGGGCCTCCTGGCAGTTCGTGCGCACCAGCATCTCGTCGCGAGCCTTGGAGTAGTCGTCCCATTTCTCCTGCGCCACGCCGTCCAGGGCGCTGATCTTCAGGGCCTTCAGCGGGTCGGTCTTGCGGGCCTCCAGCCGCTGGGCCTGCTCCTTGCGCGAGATGTCGAGCCAGAGCTTCACGATCCTGAGGCCGCTGCCGATCAGCATCCGCTCGAAGACGTTCACGTCGCGCAGGAACGCCTCCTGCTCGTCGGGGCTGGAGAAGCCCATCACGCGCTCGACGCCGGCGCGATTGTACCAGGAGCGGTTGAGGATCACGAGTTCGCCCTTGGCCGGCAGGTGCGGGACGTAGCGCTGGAAGTACCACTCGCTGCGCTCGCGCTCGTCGGGCTTGGGCAGGGCCACGACGCGGGTGTTGCGGACCGAGAGGTGCTCGATGATCCGCTTGATCGCGCCGTCCTTGCCGGCGGTGTCGCGCCCCTCGAAGATCACCAGGTGGCGGTCGCCGTTCTCGATGGCGCGGAGCTGGAAGCGGACGAGGCCGATCTGCAGCGCTTCGAGGTCTTTGTCGTTGTCGTCGTCGGACTTGGCCATGGCCGGATAATGCGCAGGATTGCTATCAGGGGCCAATGATCCGCCTGTTCGTCCCGCACGACCTCGCCGCCGGCGTCCGCCTGGAGCTGGACGAGGGCCAGAGCCGCTACCTTTCCGCCGTGATGCGCCAGGCCGTCGGCGACGAGGTGCTGGCCTTCAACGGCCGCGACGGCGAGTGGCGGGCGCGGATCGAGAAGGTGGGCAAGCGGGCGGTGACGCTGGAGGCCCTGGCGCGCACGCGCGCGCAGGAGACCGGGCCCGACCTCGACCTGGTGATCGCCCTGGTGAAGCGGGCGCGGCTGGAGACCATCGTCGAGAAGGCGGCCGAGCTGGGCGCGCGGCGCGTGCGCCCGGTGATCACCGAGCGAACCAACGCCGACCACACCCGCATCGATCGGCTGCAGGCCATCGCCACCGAGGCCTCGGAGCAGACCGGCCGGCTGGACGTGCCGCAGGTGCTGGAGCCGGTGAAGCTGGAGAAGCTGCTGTCGACCTGGGATGTCTCGCGCCAGTTGCTGTTCTGCGACGAGGCGGGCGATGCGGCGCCAGTGCTGGGCGCGGTGAAGGCCGGGGGGCCGTGGGCCGTGCTGATCGGGCCGGAGGGCGGGTTCTCGCCCAAGGAACGGGAGGGTCTGCGCGCGCTGCCCTACGCGGTGGCGGCGACGCTGGGGCCGAGGATCCTGCGCGCCGACACGGCGGCGATCAGCGCGCTGACGCTGTGGCAGGCGGCGGTGGGGGACTGGCGGTAGGCCGCAGGGATTCGCGGGCGAGAGGCTTCTCGTCGATGCAGTAAAGCTAAGCCGCCCTTGAGCTTAGCGGATTTGCGCCCACCTA
>NZ_JANINU010000211.1 GCF_024508875.1 Phenylobacterium sp. | reverse complement strand
AGAACTCGACGTTGGTCTCCAGCGACCGGTTCGGCTTGTGCTCGCGCAGGATGGCGAGGGCCGCCGCCTCCACGGCCTCGGCGAACTCCAGCCGGCCCTGCCGGGCGTCCAGCCACCGGACGGCGGTCTTCAGGGCGTCGGCCCGGGGGTCGCGGACCTTGTAGACCCGGTGGCCAAAGCCCATCAGCCGGTCGCCGCGGGCCAGCGCGGCCTCGATCCAGGCGCGGGCGTTCCCGGGCTCGCCGATCTCGTCCAGCATCTCGATCACCGGCCCCGGCGCCCCGCCGTGCAGCGGGCCCTTCAGCGCGCTGATCCCGGCCAGAACCGCCGAGCCGAGGCCCGCCCGCGTGGAGGCCACCACCCGCGCGGCGAACGTCGAGGCGTTGAGGCCGTGGTCGGCCACGGTGACGAGGTAGGTATCCAGCGCGTCGGCCTCGGCCTTGCTGGCCGGCGTCCCCCGCAACATCCGCAGGATGTCGGCCGCGTGGCTCAGCGACGCGTCCGGGGCGACCGGCGCCTCCCCCGCCTGGGCGCGGACGACCGCGGCCGTGAAGACCGCCGGCGCGGCCAGCAGCCGGAACGCCGTGGCGATATCGTCGCCGTCCGCCAGCCGCGCCGTCAGCGCGCGCATGGCCTCGATCGGCGTGCGGTCCAAGAGGCCGGTGTCCAGCGCCGACACCTCGGCGAACACTTCGGCGCGGGCCGCGCCCAGCGCCGCCCGCACGTCGGCGGGCAGGTCGGGATAGAACCCGCCGAACAGCAGGGCGACCACGTCCTCGTAGGTCGCATGGCCGGCCAGCTCGTCCAGCGAGCGGCCGCGCACGATCAGCACCCCGGCGGCGCCGTCCACCTCTGAGAGGACGGTTTCGGCGGCGACGACGCCTTCCAATCCATCGGACATTTCAGGTCTCCAAATCTCTTGCTGGCGACCAGAAATGCCTCCACGATACTATCGTCAATCTTGATCAATATGATCAATGTATAGCTGAATGCGATGCCGCAGACCGACTGGATCGCCGCCGAGGAAGCCCAGGCCCGCCTGGGGGTGCGCCCGCAGACGCTGTACGCCTACGTCAGCCGCGGGCGGGTCAGCGTGCGGCCCGATCCCGGCGACCCGCGCCGCAGCCTCTATCGCGCCGCCGACATCGCCGCCCTGGTCCAGCGCAAGTCGCGCAGCCGCAAGGTCTCGGAAGTGGCCGCCGGCGCCATCAACTGGGGCGAGCCGGTGCTGTCCTCGGCCATCACCACCGTCAGCGGCGGGCGGCTGTTCTATCGCGGCCGCGACGCCATCCGCCTCGCCCAGGCCGAGACGCTGGAGTCCGTCGCCCGCCTCCTGCGCGGCGGCCACGGCGCGGCGCTGAAGCGCACCGACCGGCCAAAGCCGCCGGCGGCGGCGGACATGCGTACGCGCGGGTTCCTCGCCCTGGCCCAGAGGGCGGCCGTCGACCCACCGGCCCGCGGCCGCGCGCCGCTGGCGCTGGCGGTGGAAGCCGCCACCCTGCTCGACGTGCTGACCGACGCCATCGCCGGCGAGGTGGGCGGCGGGGCGATCCACAACCGCCTGGCCTTGGCCTGGGGGCAGGGGCCCGGCGGGCCCGGCGCCGACCTGATCCGCCGCATCCTGGTGCTGGTGGCCGACCACGAGCTGAACGCCTCGGCCTTCGCGGCCCGGGTGGCGGCCTCGACCGGCGCCTCGCTGGCCGCGGCCGCGCTGGCGGGCCTCGCCACCCTCTCCGGCCCCCGTCACGGCGGCGCCACGGCGGCGGTGGCCAAGTTCGCGGCCGAGGCCGCCCAGCTCGGCCCGCGCGAGGCGATCGCCAGCCGCCTCACCGACGACCGCGCCCTCCCGGGCTTCGGCCACAACCTCTATCCCGACGGCGACCCGCGCGCGGCCGCGCTGCTGGAACGGTTCGACCCGCCCGCGGAACTGGCCCGTCTCCAGGGCGCCGTGAAGGCGGTCACCGGCCTCGACCCCAACGTCGACTTCACCCTCATGGCCGCCTGCGAGGCCCTGCGCCTGCCGCCAGACGCGCCCTTCGCCCTCTTCAGCGTCGCCCGCTGCGCCGGCTGGATCGCCCACGCCATCGAGCAGGGCCAGGCCGACGCCCTCATCCGCCCCCGCGCCCGCTACGTCGGTCCCGAGCCGGAGGGGATGTAACCCCCTCCCCCTTCGGGACCTCCCCCAGCGGGGGAGGATCTAGAGCGGAACAGGTGCTCCCCCTCTGGGGGAGCTCGCGAAGCGAGAGGGGGTCTAAGCCCGCTCGTGTGCGCGCTCCTCGGCCTCCAGGCCGTGGTCCAGGCGGCCCACCATCTCCTTCGGGCAGACCTGCCAGAACTGCTCGATCGCACGCTCCCAGTTGCGCAGCAGGTCCAGGGCGAGCGCCGAGCCGGTCTCGCGCTGGTGCTCCTCGACCAAGGCCTTCAGCACGCCCTGCCAGTGCGGATTGGCCACGCGGCAGGTGACGACGCTCTCGGCGTTCAGCGAGAGGCGCAGCCGCTGCTCCGGGTCGTGGACGAAGGCCATGCCGCCGGTCATGCCGGCCGCGAAGTTGAAGCCCACCGGCCCCAGGATCACCGCCGTGCCGCCGGTCATGTACTCCAGCCCGTTGGCGCCGCAGCCCTCGATCACCGCCGTGGCCCCCGAGTTGCGCACGGCGAACCGCTCGCCCGCCAGCCCCGCCGCGAACAGCTTCCCGGACGTCGCCCCGTACAGCACCGTGTTGCCGATGATGGCGTTGCGATGCGGCTGGGCCAGGTGCGGCGTCGGGCGCACGATGATCGTCGCCCCCGACAGGCCCTTGCCCACGTAGTCGTTCGCCTCGCCGGTCACCTCCAGGCGCAGGCCCTGCACCGCGAAGGCGCCGAGGCTCTGCCCGGCCGAGCCCTTGAGCTGGACCGTCAGGTGGCCCGGCTGCAGCCCGTCCATGCCGAAGGTGCGCACCATGTGCGAGGACGTCCGCGTGCCGATCGCCCGCGCGGTGTTCTGCACCGTGTAGGTGAGCTGCATCTTCTCGCCCCGCTCCAGCATCGGCGCGGCGTCGCGGACGATCTGGGCGTCCAGGGTGTCGGGTACGGCGTTGCGGCCCTCGACGGTGCAGTAGGGCTTGTTCGCGCCGGGGTCCGCCTTCACCAGCAGCGGGTTCAGGTCCAGGTCGTCCAGGTGCTCGCCGCCGCGGCTCACCTGCATCAGCAGGTCGGTGCGGCCGACGATGTCCTGCAGCGAGCGCACGCCCAGCTTGGCCAGGATCTCGCGCACCTCCTCGGCGATGAACGTGAAGAGGTTGATCACCTTCTCGGGCGTGCCGGTGAACTTGGCGCGCAGCGCCTCGTCCTGGGTGCAGACCCCGACCGGGCAGGTGTTGGAGTGGCACTGGCGCACCATGATGCAGCCCATGGCGATCAGGCTGGCCGTGCCGATGCCGAACTCCTCCGCGCCCAGCATGGCCGCGATCACCACGTCCCGGCCGGTGCGGATGCCGCCGTCGGCCCGCAGCCGCACGAAGTGGCGCAGGTTGTTCAGCGTCAGCACCTGGTTGGCTTCGGAAAGGCCCATCTCCCAGGGCCCGCCCGCGTACTTGATCGAGGTCTGCGGCGAGGCGCCGGTGCCGCCGACGTTGCCCGAGATCAGGATCACGTCGGCCTTGGCCTTCGCCACGCCCGCCGCGATCGCGCCGATGCCGGTCATCGCCACCAGCTTCACCGTGACCCGGGCGTCGGGGTTGATCTGCTTCAGGTCGTAGATGAGCTGGGCCAGGTCCTCGATCGAATAGATGTCGTGGTGCGGCGGCGGACTGATCAGCGTCACCCCGGGCGTCGCGTGGCGCAGCTTGGCGATCAGCTCGGTGACCTTGAACCCGGGAAGCTGCCCGCCTTCGCCGGGCTTGGCGCCCTGGCTGACCTTGATCTCGATCTCGCGGCACTGGTTCA
>NZ_JANINU010000210.1 GCF_024508875.1 Phenylobacterium sp. | reverse complement strand
GGCGTGATGTCCTCGATGACCGTGACGAAGTAGTCGGGCGCCCCGTCGCTGGTGCGGACCAGGGAAACGGTGAGGTTGATCCAGACCGTCTCCCCCGACTTGGTCAGGTAGCGCTTCTCGCGGCTGTAGTTGGAAATCCGGCCCGCCAGGAGGGCCTGGGCCCGCTCCAGGTCGGGCTTTACGTCCTCGGGGTGGGTGATGTCCTGGTAGCGGAGTTCCAGCAGTTCGTGGCGGTCGTAGCCAGTGATGGCGCAGAACCGATCGTTGACCTCCAGGAAGCGACCCCGGTCCGCCACGCGGGCGACGCCGACAGCCGCTTGGTCGAAGACGGCGTGGTAGCGGGCCTCGGCCGCTTCCAGACGCATGCGCGCCTCGACGGTATGGGTCACGACCTCGGTGTAGAGGATGAGGCCGCCGATCTCGCCGTCGTCCGTGCGCCAGGGTTTCAGCGACCAGCGGATCCACTCCACGCGGCCGTCCTGGTCGATGTAGGGATCGGCCTCGTGGCTGAAGGCCTCGCCGTTGCGAAGCGCCCGCGAATGCAGGTCGCGCCAGCGGGGCGGGATAGCGGGGAAGACGTCGTAGTGGCGCCGGCCGATCAGCGGGGTGTCGCCCGGCAGGCCCTGGTCCGTGAGGAAACGGCTGGATGCAGCCAGGTAGCGCATGTCGCGGTCGAATATCGCGACGCCCAGCGGCGCCTGGGTCAGCGCGGTGTAGACGCCGGGATTGCCGGCCGGCGTTTCGGCGGCCTGCTGCTGGGCGGCCGCAGGGGGACCGGCCGGAGGTTTCGAGCGCGTGTCGGACAACGGTCTTCGGACGCCGGTGGGGGGACCCGGACGCTACACCTTGGCCGCAGCGCACGCCATGCGGCGCGAAGGCCCAGTGCGCCGGGCCGTCAGGTCGCCTCCGCCGCCAGTTCGGCGTTGCGGGCGCGCCAGGCGTCGAGGATCGCCCGGGCCGCCTTGGGCGCCTCGGCCTCGAAGGCGTCGTGGATGTGGGTCCTGAGGGCCAGTTCGACGACATAGCCGTTGGGGTCGCGGAAATAGGTGGAACGGATGAACCCGTGCTCGGACGGGCCGCGCACCTCGACGCCGCGGGCGCGGGCGGCGGCCACGGCGCGGTCGATGTCGTCCTGGTCGGCCTCGAGCGCCATGTGCAGGTCGAAGTCGTGCTGGTCCTTGAAGTCGAACGGCGCGCCGGGGACCTCGAAGAAGGCGACGAAGCTGCCGTCCTTGAGCTGGAAGAAGGTGTGCATCACCCGCACGGCCCGGCCGGTCGCGGACGCCTCGATCGGCAGGGCGGCGGCGAGCGGCAGGCCGATCACTTCCTCGTAGAAGACGCGGGTTTCCTCGCTGTCGCGGCAGCGGAAGGCCATGTGGTGCAGGCGCTGGGTCATGGCGCAACGGTTACGCCTGGGCGGGGCGGCGGCCCATCCCCGTGTTCGCCGCGAGGGTCTGCGGATTTGCAGAGGCGGCCAAACCCGCTCATCGTTGGCGGACGGGAGGGACATACACATGCTGAACAGGATTGCGGGCGCGCGCGGCGCGGCCCTGGCGCTCGCCGCGGCGGGCGTGATCGCCCTGGTCTCCGGCACGGCGCAAGCGGCGCCGAAGACGGTCGACCCGAAGGCCTCGTCCATCGTGACGGGCGACGCGTCGGCGCTGGGCTTCGACCCGGCGAAGCTGGACGTGGCGCGCGAGGCGCTGAAGGCAGACGTGGCCAGCGGCAAGATCGCCGGCGCCTACCTGCTGGTGGGCCGCCACGGGAAGGTGGCGTTCCGCGAGGGCTTCGGCGTCCAGGGGCCGGGCCAGACGGCGCCGGTCAGCGACGAGACGATCTTCCGCGTCTTCTCCATGACCAAGCCGATCGTTTCGGTGGTGGCCATGACGCTGGTGGAAGAGGGCAAGCTGGACCTCGACGCGCCGGTCTCGAAGTACCTGCCGGAGTACGCGAACCTCGCGGTCTGGCAGGCGGACGGCAGCACCGTCCCCGCGGCCAGGCCGATGCTGGTGCGCCACCTGATGAGCCACACATCGGGGCTGATCTACGGCTTCATCATGCCCCAGGCGCCGATCTCCAAGGCGTGGGCGGCCGGCGGCGAGTACCGCAACGACCTGACGGCGCGCGAGTATGCGAAGCTGATCGCCAAGCTGCCGCTTAAGGCCGAGCCGGGGACGGCCTGGAACTATTCGCACTCCACGGACGTGCTGGGTGCGGTCGTGGAGGTAGCCGGCGGCAAGACGCTGGACGTCTTGGTCAAGGAACGGGTGACCGGGCCGCTGGGCATGACGGACACGATGTTCTGGCAGCCCGAGGCCAAGCGCGCGCGGTTCGCGGAGCCGGCAAAGGGCGACGCGGGCGTCTACTACGACTACGCCAAGCCGACGCCGTACCTCTCGGGTGGCGGCGGCCTCTCGTCGACCACGGAAGACTATCTGCGCTTCGTGCTGATGCTGGCGGGGGACGGCGAGTACAAGGGCGTGCGGATCCTGAAGAAGGAGACGCTGATGCGCATGCGTCAGGACGAGACCACGCCCGAGATCCGCAAGGCGGGCCTGTTCTTCCCCGGCCCGGGCATGGGCTTCGGCCTGGGCTTCTCCCTGGTGCTGGACGACAAGCTGCAGCGGCCGGGGACGGGCACGTTCTCGTGGTGGGGCATCGCCGGGACCGAGTTCTGGGTCGACCCGAAGAACGACGTCTTCATGGTGTTCATGGTGCAGGCCCGCGAGCTGGCGATGGAATACCAGCGCAAGAACCGGGCGTGGATCTACGACGCCCTGGCGAAATAGCCGGGGCGAGGGCCCGGCAAGCTCTCCAATTTGAGTGGCCGAGCTCTAGCCAAACCTGACTTAACGTCGTTCACTGTGGGGAAACACCACGGAGGGAACGGCCATGGCCGACGGCAATGTGCTGATGAGCAAGGAGCAGGCGCGGGCCGAGGCCTATTCGCTGCCGATCGAGAAGCTGAATCCGGCGCAGCCCGAGCTGTTCCAGGCTGACGCGATGTGGCCGATCTTCGAGCGGCTGCGGGCCGAGGACCCGGTGCACTACTGCGAGGAGCACGAGTTCGGGCCGTACTGGTCGATCACCAAGTACAACGACATCATGGCGATCGACACGGACCACAACCGGTTCTCGTCGGACTTCATGAAGGGCGGCATCACCATCGCCGGCGGGCAGGCCAACATGGACCCGCTGCCGATGTTCATCGCGATGGACCCGCCCAAGCACGACATCCAGCGCAAGGCCGTGAGCCCGGCGGTGGCGCCGCCGGCCCTGGCGGCGATGGCGCCGCAGATCCGCGAGCGCGCCGCGGCGATCCTGGACGGCTTGCCGATCGGCGAGGAGTTCGACTGGGTCGACCTGGTGTCGAAGGAACTGACGGCCATGACGCTGGCGACGCTGTTCGGCGCGCCGCAGAAGGACCGCCGGCAGATCACCTACTGGTCGGACGTGGTGACGGCCGCGCCGATGCCGGGCGGCCTGGTGGAGTCCATCGAGCAGAAGATGGCGATCTTCGGCGAGTACCACGCCTATTTCACCGGGCTGTGGAACGAGAAGGTCAACGCCGAGCCGACGGGCGACCTGATCTCCATGCTGGCGCACCACCCCGCGACGCGGAACATGGAGCCGCGCGAGTACTTCGGGAACGTGGTGCTGCTGACCGTGGGCGGCAACGACACGACCCGGAACACCATCTCGGGCTCGATCCTGGCGCTGAACCAGAACCCGGACCAGTACGACAAGCTGCGGGCCAATCCGGACCTGATCCCGTCGATGGTGTCCGAGACCATCCGCTGGCAGACGCCGCTGGCGCACATGCGACGCACGGCGACCGAGGACGTGGAATTCCAGGGCAAGACCATCAAGGCCGGCGACAAGGTGGTCATGTGGTACGTCTCGGGCAACCGCGACGAGACGGTGATCGA
>NZ_JANINU010000209.1 GCF_024508875.1 Phenylobacterium sp. | reverse complement strand
CGATGTTGAAGTTCTCGCGCGGGATCGACTGGTCGCGGCGCATGATGCCTTCGCCACGACCCAGGTCGACGACCACGTTGCCGTATTCGACGCGCTTGACCGTGCCGTTGACGATCTCGCCCACGCGGTCCTTGTACTCCTCGTACTGGCGCTCGCGCTCGGCGTCGCGGACCTTGCCCATCACCACCTGGCGGGCCATCTGGGTCTGCACCCGGCCGAACTCGAACGGCGGCAGCAGCTCCTCATAGGTCTTGCCGACCACCGCGTCCTTGTCGCGGCGCTTGGCGTCGGACAGGCGCTGGATGCCCGGCGGCTCCTCGAACGGCATCTCCTCGCCGGTCTCCGGATTGATCCCGCCGCCGAAGGTGGCGTCGTCGGCCACGACGGTGACCACGCGCTTGATGGTGGTCTCGCCGGTCTTCGGGTCGATATGCACGCGGATGTCGTGCTCGGCGCCGTAGCGGGCGCGCGCGCCCTTCTGGATCGCCTCTTCGATCGCCTCGATGACGATCTCCTTGTCGATCGACTTCTCGCGGGCCACGGCCTCGGCGATCTGCAGGAGTTCGAGGCGGTTGGCGGAAATGCCCGTCACGCTCATGGGGTCGTTCCTCTAGTCGGAAGTCTGTTGTTCGGTCGCGAGGCGGGCGGCTCTGCTCTCCGCGCCCCGCTTCATCAGTTCGTCGTTCAGCACCAGCTTGGCCTCGGTGATCCACGCGAACGGGATCAGCGCGGTCTCGGCCTCGCCTTCCAGGTCGATCGCCACCTGGTCGCCCTCAAGGCCCACCAGCACGCCGCGGAAGCGCTTGCGCCCCTCGGCCAGGCGGTCCAGCTCCAGGCGAACCTCATAGCCCTCGTAGGCGGTGAAGTCCTCCAGCCGGGTCAGCGGCCGGTCGATGCCGGGCGAGGAGACCTCAAGCACATATTCCCCGGTGATCGGGTCGGCGGCGTCCATCACCTCGGAGATGGCGCGGCTCAGCCGCGCGCAGTCCTCGACGTTCATGTCGCCGTCGGAAGGGCGCTCGGCCATGATCTGCAGCTTGCGGCGCTCGTTCCCGCCCATCAGCCGCAGGCGCACGATGGCGTAGCCCGCCGCCTCGGACACGGGGTCCAGCAGCTCCAGCAGCTTCAGGTCTTCTGCGGTCTTCCCGCGCATCGAAACCAGGGCCCTAGTAAAGAAAAAAGCGGCCGGGCCGGAGCCCGCCGCTCGTAGGCGCCATACAGCGCTAACGGACGATGTTGATGGATATATAGCGAGGGATCAGGGCTTTGTCAGCCCTTCATGATCGCCGGCTGGATGCTAGCTGATCCAGCGGCTTAGCAACCCCCAGATGCCCGCGGCAACTATAGGCAGCGAAGCTATACGGGCGAAGAAGGTGTAGGCGCGCGCGTCGCCGCCGAAAGCGCCGTCGTCTCGTCGCATGAGCTTTCCGCCGTCCAGCCACCTTGCCGCTCGGCCAACCGTCGAGGCCTTCCAGAAGACCAACCCACCCACCGCTACAAGTGCTGAGAAGAACACGATCGCGGCCCGCGTTTAGGGAGCATCGTCGGATGCTTCCGGTGCTTAAATCTCACGGTGGATGCGAGCCTGCGGGGTTCGGCAAGTCAAGGTCGGCGCTCCGCGCCGCCGCGCCGGTCGCCCGGCGGGCGAACCTTGAGTTGCCGAACCCCGCGGGCAAACTGGCCGCCATGAGATTTATGGCCGGGCCTGGCCGCGGCCCGCCTTATCACCCCCAAGCCCGTCATTCCGGGCTTGTCCCGGGGATGCATCCATCGGCGGCGCTGTGGATGGGTGCGGATTGCGCAGTGCGATCTGCCGCAGGGCGCCTGCGGAAGCTTAACCATGGATCCGGACAAGCCCGGGGATGACGAGCAGTGGGAAGGCGCGACCCGCTGTTAAGGTGTTCCCCCTTCCCTCCCGGGCGCGGATAGGCCACAGAGCGCGCCTTCCTTTGTGTGTCCGAAAGACCCTCCTCCCATGGACCTCTCCAAGATTCCCGTCGGCAAGAACCCGCCGTACGACGTCAACGCCCTCATTGAGATCCCGCAGGGCGGCGAGCCGGTGAAGTACGAGATCGATAAGGAGTCGGGCGCGATCTTTGTCGACCGCTTCCTGCACACCGCGATGTTCTATCCGGGCAACTACGGCTTCATCCCGCACACCCTGGCCGACGACGGCGACCCGATGGACATCATCGTGGTGGGCCCGACCCCGGTGGTGCCGGGCGCCATCATCCGCGCCCGTCCGGTCGGCGCGCTGATCATGCGCGACGAGGCCGGCGGCGACGAGAAGATCCTGGCCGTGCCGGTGGACGCCCTGCACCCGTTCTACGCGGGCGTGGATAGCTGGCGCTCGCTGCCGGCGATCCTGACCGAGCAGATCGCCCACTTCTTCCAGCACTACAAGGACCTGGAAAAGGGCAAGTCGGTCGAGATCGTCCGCTGGGCCGACCCCGAGGAAGCCGGCGACCTGATCCGCCAGTCGATCGAAGCCTACAAGAACGCCAACGCCTAACGGCGTAGGAAGTCGAGGAAGACCGGGGCGCAGTCGCCCAGGCGCTTTTCCTCGTAGCGGGTGGTGATGTGGTCGGCCGGCGGAACCCGCCAGTCGTCCGCACGCCCCGCGGTCCAGGCGAACGCCGGGTGGGCGATAAACCGCTCCAGCGCCTGGTCCACATAGCTCGCCACGTCGCTCGCGAAACGCAGGCGCCCGCCCGGCTTCAGCACGCGCGCCAGTTCCGCCACCAGCTCGGGCTGCACCAGCCGCCGCTTCTGCTGCCGCGTCTTGGGCCAGGGGTCCGGGAACAGGATGAACACCCGCGCCAGGCTCGCGTCCGGCAGCCGGGCGATCAGCTCGCGCACGTCGCCGTCGTGCAGGCGCACGTTCTCCAGGCCCTGTTCGTCGATGTGGCGCACGGCGCTGGCCACGCCGTTCAGGAACGGCTCGGCCCCGATGATCAGCACGTCCGGCGCGCGGGCGGCCTGGGCGGCCATGTGCTCGCCGCCGCCGAAGCCGATCTCCAGCCAGGTCTCGCGCGCGCCGGGCATCAGAGCCGCCGGATCGACCGGCCCGGGCGGCACGCGCAGGCCAGGCAGCCGCGTCTCCATCAGCGCGGCTTGGCGCGGCTTGATCGGCCGCGACTTCAGCCGGCCGAACGAGCGCAGCGGCGGATGGTGGTTGTCGGTCATTCCGCTTCCCAACTACCCGTCATGGCCGGGCTTGTCCCGGCCCTCCAGAAACGCCGACGCCGGCGACCGATACACGGACCGCCGGCGCGTCTGGATCCCCGGGACGAGCCCGGGGATGACGATCCAAGAGACGTGACTACGCGATCGACTTCAGGGCCGCGGCCAGGTCGGTGCGCTCCCACGAGAAGCCGCCCTCGTTGTCGGGCTGGCGGCCGAAGTGGCCGTAGGCGGACGTGCGGGCGTAGATCGGGCGGTTGAGCTGCAGGTGCTCGCGGATGGCCCGCGGCGTCGCGCCGCCGATCATCTCGGGCAGCATCTTCTCCAGCTTGGCCGGGTCCACTTCGCCCGTCCCGTGCAGGTCGACGTAGAAGCTCAGCGGATTGGCGACGCCGATGGCGTAGCTGATCTGGATCGTGCACTTGCGGGCCAGGCCAGAGGCGACGACGTTCTTCGCCAGGTAGCGGCAGGCGTAGGCGGCCGAACGGTCCACCTTGGTCGGGTCCTTGCCCGAGAACGCGCCGCCGCCGTGCGGCGCGGCGCCGCCGTAGGTGTCGACGATGATCTTGCGGCCGGTCACGCCCGCGTCGCCGTCGGGCCCGCCGATCTCGAAGCGGCCGGTCGGATTGATGTGCCACTTGGTCTTCTTGGTGATCAGGCCCGCCGGGATCACGCTCTCGACATACGGCTTGATCACGCCTTCCAGGCGCTTCGGCGTGGCGAGGTGCAAGCCCAGGCGCTTCTTGTGCCT
>NZ_JANINU010000208.1 GCF_024508875.1 Phenylobacterium sp. | reverse complement strand
TCGACCGCTTCAATTTCGACCTGGGCACGGTGAAGCGCTCCTGCGTCCACTTCGTCCAGCCGGACGGGACCATCATCCCCTTCGATACCTTCAACACCTTCTATCGGCCGGGCGCGGCGGGCGCCGGGGCCTTGCAGCGGGGACAGAGGCGATGAGCGAACCCAGCGCCGTCCAACGGTTCTTCGGCGCGGCGCTGATCGGCGTCGGCGTCCTGATGATGCTGCTCTGCGGCGGCTGCGGAGCGCTGTTCTTCGTCGGCTTCCTGTTCAGCGGCCTCACGTCCTCCAACAGCGAGGACCTCAGCTTCCTGATCATGCCGGTCGTCCTGGGCGGCGTACCGGCCCTGATCGGCTTCGGGCTGTTCGCCGGCGGTCGGGCGTTGAGACGTCCGACCGCTCCAGTGGTGGGAGCGACCAACCTGTCCGGAAGCCCAGAGGGTGACGCCCCGCCCTAAGCCGCCGCGCGCTTTTCCGCCGCGCCGACGATCCGGGCGCGGGCGATTTCGTTGGCGACCTCGTGGGTCGGACGGCGCTCGACAAGGGCCTGCTCCAGCACCTCCTCCAGCGTCAGGGCGAGGCGGTCCAGCTTGGCGTCGACCCAGGCCGGGTCGAAGGCCTCGCCGCGCTCCAGGGCGCGGATCTCGCCAGCGACGTTGATGATGCCGCCGCCGTTGATGACGTAGTCCGGGGCGTAGAGGATGCCGCGGTTGAACAGCTCGCGGCCGGCGTCGGCGTCGGCGAGCTGATTGTTGGCGCCGCCGGCGATGATGCGGGCGCGGATGCGCGGCAGGGTGTCGAGGCTGATCGCGCCGCCAAGGGCGCAGGGCGCGAAGACGTCCACGTCCGCGTCGAAGATGGCGTTCGGCGCCACGATCTCGGCGCCGGTGGCGGCGGCCAAGCGGCTCAGCGCCTCGGTGTTCACGTCCGTCAGCACCAGCCGGGCGCCCGCCGCGTGCAGCTTCTGGGCGAGGTAGCCGCCTACGTTGCCGACGCCCTGGATGGCCACGCGCACGCCGGAGAGATCACGCTTCAGCGCCCGCTGCACGCACAGGCGCACGCCGCGGAACACGCCCTCGGCGGTCACGGGGCTCGGATCGCCCGACGCGGCCTCATGGCCTTCGAGACCGGCGACGTAGCGGGTGTGCCTGCGGGCATGGGTCAGGTCGGCCACGGAAACCCCGACGTCCTCGGCGGTCCAGTACTTGCCGCCCAGGTCCTCGACCGCGCGGCCGAAGGCCTCGAACAGGGCCGGGGTCTTCTGGGTGCGGCTGTCGCCGATGATCACGCTCTTGCCGCCGCCCAGTTCCAGGTCGGCCATGGCGTTCTTGTAGGACATGGCGCGCGACAGCTTCAGCGCGTCGGTCAGCGCGTCCTCGGCGCTGGCGTAGGGCCACATCCGGCAGCCGCCGGCCGCCGGGCCGCGGGCCGTCGAGTGCACGGCGATGATGGCCTTGAGGCCGGTCTTCTCGTCCGAAAAGGCGTGGACGCCTTCATGGCCCTCAAAGGCCGGAGAATCGAACAAGGTCATGCCGTGAACTCTGCGTCCTGGGGGAGGAATTTGGCGGGAGATACGCTTGTGCGGGGCATATCACAACCCTGCGGATTGACGCGCCGGGGAGCCTGGCGGCCCCGCGTGCTTGGCGCCGGCGCCCGGGATCGGCGGCGCGCCGGACGGCAGGGCGGCCTGCGGGTCGCGGATGAAGGCCAGGATGTCGGCGATCACCACCGCGCGCTGCTTGTCGCGCGTCAGCAGGTGGTGGCCGGCGGCGTAGTAGGCCGAGCGGTCGCCGGGCCTCAGCCCCTTCACGGCCTTGAACGCCGCGTTCTTGGGGATGATGTCGTCGTTGGCGCCGTAGAGGTAGAAGGTCGGAAGCCGGTCCTCGCCCACGTCCTTCGCCGCCCGGTCCATGAGGCGGACAAGGCCGTAAAGCGTGTCGGAGCGCGCGCCCCAGATCATCAGCTTGTCGCGGCCCATGGCGATCAGTTCCTCCCGGTTGTCGGTCGGATAGATGCGGTCGGTCAGCCACCGCGGCGGCGTGTAGACCTTGGAGCCGGTGAAGTTCGCCGCCAGCCAAAGCAGGGTCTTGTTCGGTAGCGGCTGGGCCTTGAAGCCCCAGACGCCGGGGGACAGCAGCACGAGCCGATCGGCGGCGGGCGGATTGTCGGTGGCAAAGGCGGCGGCGGCCACCGAACCGCCCATGCTCTCCCCCACCACCGTGATCACGGCGTTCGGATACTTCGCCCGGGCCAGCGCCGTGACCGTGCGCAGGTCCTCGACCATCAGGTCGTCGCCGGCCCAGATCCCGCGGCCGGGCGAGCGGCCGAAGCCGCGCTGGTCGTAAGCGAGTGTCGTGACGCCCTGCTTCGCCCAGTCCTCGGCCGCGAAGTGGAAGGCGTTGGCGTAGTCGTTCATGCCGTGCGCGGCGACGACCACGGCCCACGGCTCGCCCGTCGCGGCGTTCCAGATGGTGAGGCCCAAGCGCGCACCGTCGAAGCTGATCACCGCGTCCTGCTCCAGCCGCGGTCCCTGGAACCCGGCCGGCGGTGTGCCCGCGGTCTGCACCATCAGCGGCGTGCAGGCTGAGAGGGCGAACAGCAGGAAGACGAGGACCAGGCGCTTCATGTCGGGGCAACGTATACGCCCGGCCGATTAACCCTAGGAAAAGGCTGCAATCAGGCCGCCGCGTCGCCTTCCTGCGGCAGACGCATGCGCCAGACGCCGCGGAAGGTGTCGGGATCGGCCGGTTTGTTGTGCCGCAGGATCACCAGCTTGTTCTGCCGCGCCAGGCCGACGGCCACGGCGCGCACCTTGCCGAGCTGGCGCTGCCAGCGCTCGGCATCGAGCTCGCGGGCGATGGTCTCGGGCGCGATGGACTTGCCCGGCGGAACCTTCGCCAGGGCGTCGAGGATAGCGGTTTCGATCGGGTCGCTCATTGACCGCTAACTTCCACCAACCGCCCGTCGCGTCCACGGCTTTCCGTTTCGTCGACGCCTGGACGGCTTTCGCCACGACGAACGGACGACTGAACGACGTTCGTCTCAGGAGACCTCCGCCCCGTCGCCCGCGGGGTGAGACCGCCCCGGATCCTGCCTAGCCAGGTCCAGTCAAAACAAAGGACCTGAAGCATGAGGCGCATCCTCTTCCCGGCCGCTGCGGCCGTCTGCCTGATGGGGGCTCAGCCAGCCGCCGCGGCCACCAACCTGATCAAGAACGGGGGATTCGACGACGTCGCCTTCTCCGGCGAGTACGTCGTCTACGACGCCACGAACACGCCTGCCGACTTCGGGTGGAGCGTTCTCGGCAATATCGACGTGCACCGCAACGACGGCTACTTCGGTGGCGACCCCGATCCCGTCGGCGCCGGCCGCTACGCCGTCGACCTCCTCGGAACTTCGTCGCAGGGCTCGATCTACCAGGCCCTGACGCTGGAGACGGGCAAGACCTATCGGCTGAGTTTCGACTACAGCAACAACCCGTTCATCGCGGGCGCGGCGATGACCTTCGGGATCGCGATCGACGGGACTCTCGCCGTCGTCGAGAGCGTCGGCCACAGCGGCGCGACGACCAACGCCATGGACTGGCAAACCTACACCCTGGAGTTCACGGCCATCGGCAGCTCGGCGGCCATCTACTTCAACAACACCGCCGGCAATCCCGGCAGCGGCATGTATCTCGACAGCGTCGCGCTCTACGACATCAGCGAGCCGGCCGCCGTCCCCGAACCAGCCACCTGGGCCCTGATGATCTCCGGCTTCGGCCTCGCGGGGACGGCGCTTCGCCAACGTCGCCGCCTGACCGGCGCGGCCGCCTGACACCCCGAACCGTCAGCCCGGCCGAGGGCGCGACCGCCGAACCTGTGTGCGGCTCCGGCGCAGCGCGCCCGAATTCTGGCCCCGGACCTCCCCGTCCGGGGCCGTCTTTTCTCGTCAGCCGCCTCGCTTCAGGGTTTCGCGGGCGATGATCACCTGCTGGATCTGGCTGGTGCCCTCGTAGATCCGGAAGA
>NZ_JANINU010000207.1 GCF_024508875.1 Phenylobacterium sp. | reverse complement strand
CGTTGCGCAGCGCCCAGGCGAAGCTGTCGATGAACGCCTTGGTGCCGTTGTAGACGGCCTGGAACGTGCCGGGCATCAGGCCGGCGATGGAGCCCGTGAACAGAACCCTGCCTTGGCCGCGCTCGGCCATGCGGCGGACGACCTGCTGCGCGAGATAGAGCGTGCCGGTGATGTTTGTCTCGATCACGTGCCGCCAGTCGGCGACGTCCTGCTCGAGGAACGCATGCCCGAGGCCATGACCGGCGTTGGCCATCAGCTGATCGACGGGACGGTCGCCGATCAGCGCCAGCAGACGCTCGACGCCCTCGAGCGTGGCGAGGTCGAGCTGGACCCGTTCCACATGGACACCCAGCGCTTCCAGCGCCTGCGCCGCCTCGGCGATTTCGGGCCGGTCCGCGGCGATGACGAGGTCGAACCCTTCCTGCGCGCACAGCTTGGCCAGTTCGTAGCCGATGCCTGACGAAGCGCCGGTCACCACCGAGAGGGGACGGATTGCGTCGGACATCACGCGGCGTCCTTCTGCCATTCGGGCTTCAGGACCACCTTGGTCACCTCGTTCTGCTGCTCCTTGAACATCTTGTAGCCTTCGGGCGCCTGTTCGAGCGGCAGCCGGTGGCTGATCAGGAAGGTCGTGTCGATCCGGCCCTCGCCGATCATCTCGAGCAGCGGGCGGAGGTATCTCTGGACATGGGTCTGACCGGTCCTAACCTGCAGGCCCTTCTGCATCAGGGCTCCGATCGGGATCTTGTCGCCCATGCCGCCGTAGACGCCGGGGATCGAGACCCGGCCGCCTTTGCGGCAGGCCATGATCACCTCGCGCAGCACGTGGGTGCGGTCGGTGCCCAGTTTTGTGGTCGTCACGGCGTCGAGGACATTGTCGATGGTGAAGCCGTGGCTCTCCATGCCCACCGCGTCGATGACGGCGTCCGGCCCGATGCCGCCGGTCATCTCGGTCAGCGCCTCGCGCACCTTCACGTCATGGTAGTTGACGATCTCCGCGCCCATGGACTTCGCGAGCTCCAGGCGGTGGGGATAGTGGTCGATGGCGATCACGCGATGGGCGCCCATCAGGAAGGCGCTCTGGATCGAGAACAGGCCGACCGGGCCGCAGCCCCAGACCGCGACGGTATCGCCGGGCTCGATCTCGCAGTTCTCCGCGGCCATCCAGCCCGTGGGCAGGATGTCGGAGAGGAACAGGACCTTCTCGTCCTCCAGGCCGTCGGGGATCACGATCGGGCCGACATCGGAGTAGGGGACCCGAACGTATTCGGCCTGCCCGCCGGCGTAGCCGCCGGTCATGTGCGAGTAGCCGAACAAGCCGCTCATAGCGTAGCCGTAGGCGACTTCGGACAGGTCGGCCTTCTCGGCCGGGTTGGAATTGTCGCAGGCGGAGAACTGCTCTTTCTCACAGAAGAAGCACTTGCCGCACGCGATGACGAACGGGACGACGACCCGCTGGCCCTTTTGCAGCGTGGATTTAAGGCCCGTCTCGACGACCTCGCCCATGAACTCATGCCCGAGGATGTCCCCGCGATGCATCGAGGGGATGTAGCTGTCGTAGAGGTGCAGGTCCGAACCGCAAATGGCGGTCGAGGTGATGCGGATGATCGCGTCCCGGGGATTGACGAGTCGAGGGTCGGGGACGGTGTCCATGCGGACGTCGTGTTTGCCGTGCCATGTGAGGGCGCGCATGCAGGTCAGATCCTTTTGGCTAGCCGCGCGGCGCGGCGTCGGGAGCTTGCGAGGTGGAAATCTCGCCGGTCTCCATGAGCTGCTTGAAGCGGCGCAGCTCGCGGCGGGCTTGAATCTTCGGCTCTTTCTGGAACAGCTTGGCGATCAGCTTGCCGAAGTCGCCGCCGGGCGGTTCGTAGACGATGATGGCGGTGACGACCGCCCCGCGCCCCGGCGCCGCGTCGCGAAATTCGATCCGGCCGCTGTTCTTGATGTCGGCGCCCTCGACGGATTCCCAGGCGATAACTTGCGCCGGCACGTCCTCGGTGATCACCGAGTCCCATTCGACGGTCTGCCCCGCGGGCGCCCTCACCACCCAGTGCGCCGTGCCCTCGTCTCTGCTCGTCACGCTCTCGACGTTCTCCATGAAGGCTGCCAGGTTCCGGAAATCGCGCCAGAATGCGTACAGTTCGGCGCGCGGCCGGTTGACGGTGACGCTGCGTCCGGCCACGGCGGCCGCGTTCCAGCCCTGGGTGTCCGCAGCTTCCTTGGCGACATCGCGCTGATGGACCGCGGCGGTCAGCGGCGCGTCGCTTTGGAGCGCCCGCTCTACGTTTTCGGATGACATGTCGGCTCCCGTGCTGGGGCCGAAACCGGCGGCGTCCGCCGACGTTCCGGTCTGCCTCATATGTTGCCCGGCGACGGGGCGCGAGGAGCGCTCGCGGTGGAGGCGAAAGAACGCTTAAGCGGAGCGCCCCGGGGGATGCACCCATGCCTGACAACGCGACATCGCCATGGGGCGTGCGGTTTGACGAGAAAGCGCGTCAGCGGGGGCAAATCTGCGGCGCGAGCGGGATGTTGGGGCGCGCCGATCGCGGGGCCAAGGCGTGGGACGCTTGCTCGGCTGCCTGCCTACCGGGCTTCAGATGAGCGGGCCTCGATGAGCATTTTCGCTCTGCGCTGATCGCGCCGCGCGACCCGTTCGCCCTGCGGGTCCACGCAAGGCGGCGGCGCCGCGGACGCAGCTATGGCGACTGTGGACAGCGGAGCGGCGTCCCCCGGGCGACCGCGATGGGGTGGGGTCGGAGCCTTGGCAGCGCGGGGCGCGTGGGCAGTTTTCCGACGGCGGGCGCCGCCGCACCGCAGGCGATCCGGAGGCGTCTGGCATGATGTCGCCGTCCAGCACACAACCGTGAGCTGGTGGCCGGGCGTTCAGGCCTGGCGGTCGCCGCGGTCGCCCTGACCCTTCTTCGCCGGCGTCGTCGAATGCTGGCGCTGATCGGCGGCCGAGGACTTGCCGACGTTCACCTGGTCACTCGTGAACTGGCCCTGGTCGTCGCGCCGGACATAGCGCTTGTCGGCCCCTGTATCGATGGCTTCGCGGTTGCTCATTCGTCGCCTCCATTGCGGTGGAGTGCGGAATCCGCGGGTCTCACGAAGGTTCCCGCTCGGCCGGGCGACCTCGACCGTGGTCAGGGCGCTGGCTCCATCGAACCTATTGTCAGAGGCGTTGTGCGCTATCCCCCTGCCGCGCTTCGATAGCCGATGTCGGGTCGCTGGGTTCAGCGCCGCCCGCCGCGGCGACGCCGAGCCCGCTGGTGCGCAACCGGATTATCGAAAGACATTTCAATGAACCCAAGGGCTTCGAAGAGATTTTGCGCGCGAGCGATGCGGGAGAGGAGCATGCAGGCTGTGGAGTTTCGGGTGCGGCCCGTGCCCTCGGGATGGCTTCTAGAGTCCTCGGCAAACCTGGCGCCTTTGGCCTTCCGAGCCGGGGGCGCGGCCGAGCGCAAGGCGGACGGGCTGGCGCAGGCGATGACCGCCGCCGGGGTGGACGCGAGAGTCGTCGTCCTTGATCTGGCGGGACAGGTGGCGGGGGTGCGGTGGTACCGGGCCGCTGAGATCGACATGGCGCGTGCCTAGCATGGCCGCTTTCCTGCCCATGGCCGGCGGCTGCGGCTGTGGAGCGATCCGATACGAAATCTCCGCGAGCCCCATCGACCCAGCCTACTGCCACTGCGAGACGCGCCGGCATGCGTCGGGCGCCCCCCGAACTTGCGGCGGCCCTCGGGCCGCCGCTTTATTATGCAGAGCCTAGGCTAAGGCAGAGGCGCGAGCGTCGGCCACGCGGACGGCCATGCGGCCAACGGCTTGGCGAAGCGCGTCGGGGTCGGCGATCTGGACCCGGCGCCCGCTCCAGACGATGTCGTTGTCCCGCCGCACCTGTTGCAGGGTGCGGTTGACGTGGACGGTGCTGAGCCCGAGGGCGTCGCCGACGACTTCCTTGGTGACCGGGAACTCGTACCGCCCGTTCGGCGCCAGGCCGGCGACGTCGAGGCGCTCCAGCAACTCCAGCAACAGGTC
>NZ_JANINU010000206.1 GCF_024508875.1 Phenylobacterium sp. | reverse complement strand
CTGGTCGGCGGCAACCTCACCACCACCGACCTGATCGGCAACGCCGTGCGCCTGCTGATCCTCAACCCGTCCGAACTCGCCAAGCTGAAGGCCGACCCCTCGATCATCAATTCCGTGGTCGAGGAGGTGCTGCGCTACGAGCCGCCGGTCGACATCACCGGCCGCATCGCCTCGGGCGACATTGAGATGGGCGGCTGCCCGATGCACGCCGGCCAGGCGGTGACGGTGGTGCTGCGCGCCGCCAACCGCGACCCCGAGGTGTTCGAGGAGCCCCACCGCTTCGACGTCAGCCGCAAGCACAAGCCGCACATCTCGTTCGGCGGCGGCGCCCACATCTGCATCGGCGCGCCCCTGGCCCGGCTGGAGGCCCAGGTCGCCCTGGTCCGCCTGTTCGAGCGCTTCCCCGACCTCAAGCTCGCCGAACCCGACGCCACGCCCGACTGGCGCACCCTCCCGTTCTTCCGCGGCATGCAGACGCTGAGGGTGAGGCCGTAGCTTTCCCACTTTCTGCTCGTCATCGCCGGGCTTGACCCGGCGATCCAACCGGCCGCTGGACGAGCCCGGCCGGCGAGCGCCCTGGAATGGATGGCCGGGTCCAGCCCGGCCATGACGAGCTTGCGAGCGGTTGTGGCGGAATCCCGCGTTTGACAACGCCCCCGCCGATGACGACCTAGAGGCCATGATCGACGACCTCTATTCGGCGAAGGTGCTGCGGCTGGCGGCCGAGATGCCGCGCGCCGGGCGCCTGTCCGCCCCCGACGCCACGTCGGAAAAGGTCTCGAAGCTCTGCGGCAGCCGCGTTGTGATCGACGTTAAGGTCGAGGACGGCCACGTGGCCGATTTCGCCCAGGACGTGAAGGCCTGCGCCCTGGGCCAGGCCGCGGCCTCGGTGCTGGGCGCCAACGTCATGGGCGCAAGTCTTGCGGAACTCGAATCCGCCCGTGATGCGTTCCGCTCCATGCTCAAGACGGGTGGGCCGCCTCCGGAAGGCCGCTTCGGCGATCTGGCCTTGCTGGCTCCGGTGAAGGATTATCCCGCCCGTCACACGTCGACGCTGTTGGCCTTCGAGGCGGCGGCCGAGGCGATGCGCAGCGCGGTCGAGCGGAGAACCTGATGCCGGACTTCATCTTCCTCCATCACGACGACGCCTCGGGCGACGGCGGGCTGGACTGGGAGCCCTACCTGTCCCGGCTACGCGAGGCGGGCGTGTTCCAGGGCGGCAGCAAGGTCGGCCCGGGCCACTGCGTCCGCAAGGCCGGCGTCGCCCCCGACCCCCTAACCCATATCACCGGCTTCGTCCGCGTCACCGCCAAGGACCTCGAAGAAGCCCGCGCCCTCCTCCCCGGCAACCCGGTGTTCGAGGCCGGCGGCACGGTCGAGATCCGCGAACTGCCGACGGGGTAGGGAAGTCTCTCCCTGAGACGCGTGGGAGCCCTTCTATCGAGGGACGAATGGCGGGGCGCCACTGGCGCGGCAAAAGCCGGCCCAGCTATGCGCCGACCCAGGTTCCGGCTTTATGGATGCGGAATGCTGAATTGTTCCGCGATGTCGAAAGTTGAGCTGCTAAGCTTCGCCGCCGATGGAGAGGCGCGAATGAGAGACTCGCTTGGCCGTGAGACCCAGACTGCTCCGGAAGCTGAAGCCCTTCCTGACCCCAGCAACTCCGTACCCGCCGATGCCGGAGCCCAGGCGACGAAGGTGACTTTGAAGGAGCCAAGTGTTGGGGGTGGGCTGAGGTCACATCTGTTGATCATGCCCTCGATCGGGCGACAAGCCGCCATTGTCTCTTCGGAGGAGACGTTGAAGGCATATGTCGCTGTATTCCGAAGTGGGAATGTCGACGACGCCACGACTATCCAGCGCCTTGAAAATTGGATTGAGCTCGTCGCCTCTAGGTCGCAAACCCTGCTGCAATTCAACTCGGTTGCGATCGCGATTCTGGCTCTGCGCGGATCGCAGGGTGGCAGCTATGCAATAATATTGGCCGGTGTTTGGGTTCTAATATCCCTCCCTCTCTTGTTGAACATATTCGTCTTCCTAAACGCGCCGGAACACTACCGGCCTAGTGAGGCGTTAGAAATTCCTTGGACGCTTAGGAATGCGTCACTTCGCAGTCTGGTTTTTAATGTTGTCCTGTTTCTGTCGGCGATCTGCGCAATACTAGCGGCAATCATAACGATGAGCGAAGCAGGAGCAGGGCTTGCGGGTGGATAACTGACGCCCGCTCTGTGCTAGACGGGAGCGCGCCGATATTTTCTGGGACGCCCATCTACGTCCGCTTCTGACGTACAGCCCCCCTACCTTTCCCCCATGTTCGCCACCGATCGCGACATGGAAGTCCTGGCCTGGCTCGTCGAGCGGGACGTGGAGGCTGTGGCCCATGCGCATGCGCAGTTCACGGCCGCCACCGACCCCGACGAGGTCGCCGACCTGGGGCGGACGTACCAGCGGGTGCGCGCTGCCTGCGCTCCACACTGGCGCTCAAGATGAAGGCCCAGCAGGGCCAGGCGGACCAGACGGCCCGCGCGAAGATCCTCGGCCGGCGCGACGCCTTCGCTCGCGAGCAGCAGGTCGAGACGCGCACGCGGGAGCTCCAGGACGCCGTCGAGCGCGTGGCCACGGCGGCCGTCGCCGATCCCGACGCGCGCGAGGAACGCCTCACCGACTTCGACATGGCGCTCGACGACTGGATCGAGCAGCCCGACTTCACCACCGCCGACCTGGACGAACAGGTGCTGCGGGCCTGCCGGATGCTGGACCTGCCGGAGGACCTCGCCGGCCGTTGGCGCGCGCTGCCGCGCCCGCCGCCCTATCTCGAAGACGTGGATTTCGAGGGCGAGGCCGACGAGCCGCCGCCCGATACGTCCGATCGGGTCCCGCCCCACCGCGACTCGGGGTGAGGGGGCCTCTCCCCCTCGCACCCAAATTCAAGCTCGTCATCCCCGGCCTTGCGTCGGGATCCAGGGTTTGGCGACCGGCGCGTCTCGTGGCGGGTCGCGTCCGCGCGCCCCGCGTCCGCGGTCATGCGGCCGACGGATGGATCCCCGCGACAAGCCCGGGATGACGAGCAGGAAGCGGAAGGCCGGGGGGCGCGATGACGCGGGCCCTTCTTGCCGGCCCGCGCTCGCCCCACATCGCAAACACCCCCGCCCAAAGGTTTCGTTCCGGGCCCGCCTGTGGTATCCGGCGCGCCTTGCTTGCAACCCGGTTCGCCATGTTTCGCCTGACGGACATCGTCGCGCCTTTTGCCCCGGTCCCGCGGCCGGCGTCGCCTCCGCGCGCGCGAACTACTCCCGCCGGCGCGGCTTGAACCTCTCGGGGTCCCGTCGGGACCTGCAATCGCAAACCGCAGCCGGCATGAGCTTGTACGAGAGAGGCGTCAGGGGCGCATTGCGCGCCTACAAGCTGACGCTGTCCCCGCTGATCGGGCGCCAGTGCCGGTTCGCTCCGACCTGTTCGGAGTACGCCGCCGAGGCCCTGATCGGGCACGGTCCTGTGCGAGGAACGGTCCTCATGGTGCGCAGGCTGTGCCGTTGTCATCCCTGGGGCGGCGCGGGCTGGGACCCGCCGCCGCCTCCGCGCCGCAAGCCCGAGGGCCCGGATGGGCAGGCCGCGGCGCGCGACTGGAAGTGTGAAGAGCCATGATCGACCTGATTTTCCCCGACGGCGCAAAACGCGAGTTCCCTGACGGCGTCACGGGCCGCGAGATCGCCGCCGGCATCTCGAAGTCGCTCGAGAAGAAGGCCGTCCTCATCAAGCTGGACGGCGAGCTGCTGGACCTGGACCGCAAGCTGGAGGCCGGCGGCAAGTTCGAGATCGTCACGCGGGAGTCGCCCGACGCCCTGGAGACGATCCGCCACGACGTCAGCCACATCCTGGCCGAGGCTGTGCAGGAGCTGTTCCCCGGCACGCAGGTGACCATCGGCCCGGCGATCGAGGACGGCTTCTATTACGACTTCGCCCGCGACGAGCCGTTCAGCCTGGACGACCTCGCCAAGATCGAACAGCGCATGAAGGAGATCGTCGACCGCGACGAGCCGATCGTGCGC
>NZ_JANINU010000205.1 GCF_024508875.1 Phenylobacterium sp. | reverse complement strand
CGTCGAACTCGGCACCCGCAACATCAAGGTGGCCCTGCGCCGCCTGCGCAAGTGGGTCCGCGAGGGCTCGCCCGACGAGCTGGACCTGGGCGGCACCATCAAGGGCACCGCCGAGAAGGGCTACCTCGACATTCAGATGCGCGCCGAGCGCCGCAACAAGATCAGCGTCCTGCTGTTCCTCGACGTCGGCGGCTCGATGGATTCACACATCAAGGTCTGCGAGGAGCTGTTCAGCGCCGCGCGCACCGAGTTCAAGAACATGGAGTTCTTCTACTTCCACAACTGCCTCTACGAAGGCGTCTGGAAGGACAATCGGCGTCGTCACACCGAGAAGATGAACACCTGGGACATCCTCCATAAGTACCCGCACGACTACAAGGTGATCTTCGTCGGCGACGCCACCATGAGCCCCTACGAGATCACCTATCCGGGCGGCTCGGTGGAGCACTGGAACGAGGAGGCGGGCGCCGTCTGGATGGATCGCGTCGCCCAGATCTACGACAACATGGTCTGGCTGAACCCCACGGCCGAACGTCATTGGGACTACACCCCCTCCATCGGCGTCATGAAGCAACTCGTCGGCGATCGCATGTACCCGCTGACCATCGACGGGCTGGAGAAGGCGATGAAGGAGCTGTCGCGCTGAAACCTTCTTGGGCCTAGGCTCGTGTAACGCTTAAGGGATTCGCATGACCGATCCCCTGATTCAGGACGCTCCCGAGACGGACGAGACCCAGGCCGCGACGAAGGCGGCCGTGTTCAACGCCGCCGAGCGCCTGTTCGCCCTGCACGGTTTCCAGAACGTCTCGGTGCGCGACATCACCGCCGAGGCCGGGGTGAACCTCGCCAGCGTGAACTACCACTTCGGGTCCAAGGACGCGCTGCTGTTTGAGATCTTCCGGCGGCGCACGTCCGAGCTGAACCGCGAGCGGGCCCGCCTGCTGCACGAGGCGGCCGCCCGCCACAACGGCAAGCCGCCGGTGCGCGAGATCCTCGAGGCCTATTTCGCCCCGCCGCTGCGCTGGGCGAACCCCGACAACGACCGCCGCATCTCGGTCCAGTTCATCATCCGCGCCCGCTCCGAGGGCACGGCGGAGATGCGCGAGGTGCTGCGCAACGACGTCAGCCACCTGGAGCGGTTCGCCGGCGCCCTGATGGCCGCCCGCCCCGACCTGCCCAAGGAAGACGTCTACTGGCGCCTGCACTTCGTGCTGGGCATGGTCCACAACAACCGCTTCGCCGAGTTCGACCGCCTGCACCACCTGTCGGGCGGCCTGACGCGAGAGGGTGACGTCGACGCCCTGCTGAAGCGCATGCTGGACTTCGCCGAAGCCGGGTTCGCAGCCTGAACAGGTTGCTCCTCAGCGCCTGCGCGCTGAGGTTCTTCGACACGTTCCTGCTGATCGTCCCGTTCTACACGGTGATGTTCGCCGAGAAGGGCCTGTCGCCGGCCCAGATCGGCCTTGTCCTCGGCGCTTGGTCGGCGGTCGGCGTGGTGCTGGAGGCGCCGTGTGGGGTGCTGGCCGACCGGGTGTCGCGCCGCTGGCTGCTGGCCACCGCCCAGCTCCTGCGCGCCGCCGGCTTCCTGGTCTGGCTGGCGTTTCCCGGCTTCTGGGGCTTCCTGGCGGGCCTCATGCTCTGGGGCATGAAGAGCGCCACCATGAACGGCGCCTTCGAGGCGCTGGTCTACGACGAACTCAAGGCCATCGGGCGAGAGGCGGAGTACGCTCGCGTGTTCGGCCGCGCCAAGGCGGCCCGTGGCGCCGGCCTCGTCGCCGCCTCGCTGACCGCCGCTTTCGCCGCGCCGCTGGGCTATGGGCCGCTGATCGTCGCCAGCGCCGTCGCCGGCCTGGCCGCCGCGGCCGCCGCCCTCAGCCTGCCCGCCGCCCCGCGCCTCGCCCACGCGCCGGACTGGGGCTACGTCGGCCACCTCGTCCACGGCGCGCGCCACGCCCTCACCCTACCCGGCGTCCCGGTCCTGATCGCATTCATCGCCGGGCTCCAGGCCGTCGCCTACGCCACGGCGGACTACTGGCAACTCTTCGGCCGAGACATCGGCCTCACCAAGCCGGCCATCGCCGTCTTCATCGCCGCCATCGCCTGCGCGGAGATCGGCGGCAGCCTGTTGGCCCACCGCGTCCGCCGCCCCGATCATCGCTGGCTCTACGGCGCGGCGGCGCTGGCCGGCCTCGCCGTCGTGGCCGCCGCCGCGGTCCATCGCCCCTGGGCCGTCGTCTTCCCCCTGGCCTACATGGGCCTCTACAGCTTGGTGGACGTCAGCGCCGACGCCCGCTTCCAGCACGCGCTGAAGCCCGAGACCCGCGCCACGGTCGCGTCGGTGAAGGGCTTCATAACCCAGTGCGCCAACGGAACCCTCATCCTGAGCTTCGGCCTGCTCGCCCAGGCCAGCTCTTACCGGATGGCGTTCCTCGCCTACGGGTCCGCGCTCGTCCTCCTTGGCCTCGGCTACGCCGTGGCAAGCGCGCGCCGCGCCTGAGCCGGCCAGATTCGTCCACGGCTCCGCTTGCGTGAACAAATTGGGAACATTAGGTTCCCCGGATGGCTGTCCTCGACCTCAAGCGCAAGCTCGCGATCCTTTCGGACGCCGCGAAATACGACGCGTCCTGCGCCTCCTCGGGCAGCGTCAAGCGGGACTCCCGCGGCGGCAAGGGCGTCGGCTCCACCGACGGCGGCATGGGCATCTGCCACGCCTACGCGCCGGACGGCCGCTGCATCAGTCTGCTGAAGATCCTGCTCACCAATTTCTGCGTCTACGACTGCGCCTACTGCGTGAACCGCGTCAGCTCCAACACGCCCCGCGCCCGCTTCACCGTGGACGAGGTCGTCGACCTCACGCTCGGCTTCTACAAGCGCAACTACATCGAAGGGCTGTTCCTCTCGTCGGGCATCATCCGCTCGGCCGACTACACGATGGAAGAGATCGTGCGCGTGGCCCGCACCCTGCGCGAGGTCCACGATTTCCGCGGCTACATCCACCTCAAGCTGATCCCCGAGGCCTCGCCCGCGCTGGTGAACGAGGCCGGCCTCTACGCCGACCGCGTCTCCATCAACATCGAGCTGCCGAAGGACGAGAGCCTGGTGTCGCTGGCGCCGGAAAAGGACGTCGCGGGCATCAAGAAGGCCATGGGCGCCGTGCGCCTCTCCGAGGACGCCGCGAAGGATAAGGGTCGCAAGACCCGGCCGCCCAAATTCGCGCCGGCGGGCCAGTCCACCCAGATGATCGTCGGCGCCGACGCGGCCACCGATGGGGCGATCCTCAAGCGCAGCGAGAGCCTGTACGGCGCCTATCGCCTGCGCCGCGTCTATTACTCGGCCTTCTCGCCGATCCCGGACGCCACCTCGCGCCTGCCGCTCCAGCGGCCGCCGCTCGTGCGCGAGCACCGCCTCTACCAGGCCGATTGGCTGATGCGCTTCTACGGCTTCCAGCGCGCCGAGATCATCGGCGAGGCTGAGGACCTCGATCTGGCGATCGATCCCAAGCTGGCCTGGGCGCTTCGGAACCGGGGCGACTTTCCGGTCGACGTGAACACCGCCGACCGGGAGCGCCTGCTGCGGGTTCCGGGCCTGGGCGTGCGTGCTGTCGACCGCATTCTGGACGTCCGGCGCTTCAAGCGGCTGGAGCTGGACGATGTGAAGCGGCTCTCGCGCGGGATCGAGAAGCTGAAGCCGTTTCTGATCTGCGCCGACTGGAGCCCCGGCGCCCTCACCGATCGCGCCGACCTGCGCCAGAAGGTCGAGCCCCGTCAGTTGGACCTGTTCTGATGCAGGTGGTGCGGCTCGCCTACGAAACCGACTTCGACGGCTGGCGGCGCGCGGCCCGCGCCATGCGCGCCCGAGGCGTCGCCCCGGAAAGCGCCCTCTGGACCGTGGACGGCCAGGCCACCCTGTTCGATGGCGCCGACGAGCCTGCCCCGCCGCTGGAGGCCGCCCCGGCCGGCGCCTTCCGCGTTCCGAAGACCTTCATGGACCTCGCGCCCCGGGTAATCCTGCACCGGTCCGACGAGCGGTTCGCCCTGCTCTACCGCCTGCTCTGGCGACTGCAGGACGAACCCGACCTGCTGCACATCGCGTCGGATGCAGACGTGGCGCGGGCCCACCACTTCGCGCGGGAGGTCGGGCGCGCGGCGCACAAGATGAAGGCCTTCGTCCGCTTCCGCCTCGCGTCGGAGGAAGACGACGCCTACGTCGCCTGGTTCGAGCCGGCCCATCGCGTGGCCGAGGCGACGGCGCCGTTTTTCGCCCGCCGCTTCGCCAACATGCGCTTCTCGATCCTGACACCGGACACCTGCGTCCACTGGGACCTGGCCGAACTCAGCTTCACGCCCGGCGCGGACCCGGCCGACGCGCCCAGCGAGGACGCGCTGGAGGAGTACTGGCGCACCTACTACGCCTCCATCTTCAACCCGGCGCGGCTGAAGGTCGGCGCGATGCAAAAGGAAATGCCCAAGCGCTACTGGCGGAACCTGCCCGAGGCGGCGCTCATTCCCGAGCTCATCGCCCAAGCGCAAGGCCGCACCGACACCATGGTCCGCCAGGCTCCCACCGAACCCAGCCGCCGTGTCGTGAAGGCGGCCGTGCGCAACAGCCGAGACGCGCCCTGGGAGGGCCAGGCGCCGACCTCGCTGGCGGAGGTGGCCGCCGGCGTAGACCACTGCCGCCGCTGCGACCTCTGGCGCGACGCGACCCAGGGCGTGCCGGGCGAGGGCCCGGGGAAGGCGAAGCTGCTTTTCGTGGGTGAACAGCCAGGCGATCAGGAAGATCTCGCCGGCACGCCCTTCGTCGGGCCCGCCGGCCAGATGTTCGACCGCGCCCTTGCTGAAGCCGGCGTGCCGCGCACCGAGACCTACGTCACCAACGCCGTGAAGCACTTCAAGCACGAGCTGCGGGGCAAGCGGCGCATCCACAAGACGCCCGATGCGGGCGAGGTCACCGCTTGCCGCTGGTGGCTGGACGCCGAACGGCGGATCGTGCGGCCCCGGGTCGTCGTGAGCCTGGGCGCGACGGCGGCGCTAGCGGTGTTCGGCAAGGCCACGCCGGTCGGCAAATTCCGCGGTCAGGCCCTGCAGTTGCCCGATCAGGCCCAGGGCGTCGTCACCTACCATCCTTCCTACCTGCTGCGCGTGCCGGACGAGGCGGCGAAGGCGAAGGCCTGGGCGATGTTCGTGGCGGACCTGAAGTTGGCGTGGTCGCTGGCCGCATGACGGGCCGCGCGGCGTCCTGAGTTGCGGCTCCCCCAACGTGGGGGCGTTGTGGCGGGGGAGCCGCGTTCAGGAGCGCTTCGGGGCGGTCGGTCCGGGGGGAGAGATGGACCGGCGTCCCTCAAGCCCGGACACCATGCCCGCCGGGCTTGGCCGTAGTTGGGCCGGTTCGTGTCAGCCCTGTATCGCCGCATGTCCAATCGAAGACGCTTGCGCTCGCTAGGTGTTATGGTCATATATAACACCAGATCGGCTGGCGGATGATGGAGACTCACCGTCACGGTCGCCCTCCGCGGGGCGCGGAGGTGGTTCGGACGAGGCGATGGACCCCGAGTGGAACGACAGTCAGCCGATCTACCGCCAGATCCGCGATCGCGTGGTCGCGATGATCCTGGACGGCCTGCTGAAGCCGGGCGACCCGCTGCCGTCCGTCCGCAACGTGGCGACCGAGAGCCGGGTCAATCCGTTGACCGTGCTCAAGGCCTACCAGCAGCTCACGGACGAGGGGCTGGTGGAGAAGCGCCGCGGCCTCGGCATGTTCGTCAACGAGGGCGCGCGCGAGCTGCTGCTCTCGGCGGAACGGGAAAAGTTCCTCAAGGAACAATGGCCCGAGGTCCTGGCCACCATCCAGCGCCTGGGCCTCACGGACGAGTTGCTGGGCAAGCCGCCGAAGCCCGCAGGCGAGGGCTGAACGCATGGCCTGCATAACCGCCCGCGGCCTGCGCAAGGCCTACAAGACCACCCTCGCGCTGGACGGCGTCGACCTCAACGTCGAGGAAGGCCGCATTGTCGGCCTGATCGGCCCGAACGGCGCCGGCAAGAGCACGGCCCTCCAGGCGATCCTGGGGCTCACGGAACACCAGGGCGATCTGCGGGTGCTGGGCCGCGATCCCTGGACCGAGCGCGGCGCGCTGATGCGCGACGTCTGCTTCATCGCCGACGTGGCGGTGCTGCCGCGCTGGATGCGGGTCTGGCAGGCGCTGGACTTCGTCGCCGGCGTCCATCCCCGCTTCGACCGGACCAAGGCCGAGGGCTTCCTGGCCCGTACGCAGATCCAGAGGACGAGCCGCATCCGCGAGCTCTCCAAGGGCATGGTGACCCAGCTCCACCTCGCCCTGGTGATGGCCATCGACGCCCGCCTGCTGGTGCTGGATGAGCCGACGCTCGGCCTCGATCTCCTCTATCGCAAGGCGTTCTACGACAGCCTGCTCAACGACTACTTCGATGGCTCCCGCACCATCCTGGTGACAACCCATCAGGTCGAGGAGGTGCAGCACATCCTGACGGACGTGATCTTCCTGAACCGCGGCAAGGTGGTCCTGGATTGCAGCATGGACGCCTTCGAGGAGCGCTACGCCGAACTCGTCGCCGCCCCCGACCGGCTGGCCGAGGCGCGCGAGCTCCGGCCGATCCACGAACGGCAGCTCTTCGGCCGCAGCATCCTGATCTTCGACGGCGCCGACCGGGGCCGGCTCGCCGACATGGGCGAGGTCCGGACGCCCAGCCTCGCCGACATCTTCGTCGCCGTCATCGGAGGCGCCTCATGACCATCGCCGAAGAGCTGCGCGAACCCCCACCCCTGCCCCGGCGCCGCGTGATGTCCTGGCTGATCCGTCGCGAGCTCTGGGAGCATCGTGCCGTGCTGGCGGCGCCGCTGGCCACGGCGGGCGTGGGCCTGATCGGCTTCCTGCTGAGCTCCTTCGCCCTGCCCTCCGCGCTGCGCGCGGTCGCGGCGGGCGACAAGGCCCACCGCACCCTCGTCCTCGGCCCCTACAGCTTCATGGCCCTGGCCGTGCTCTTGGTCGGCATGCTGGTGGCGGTCGCGTATTCACTGGGCGCGCTGCAGGGCGAACGGCGCGACCGCAGCCTGCTGTTCTGGAAATCGCTGCCCGTTTCGGACAACCTGACCGTGCTGTCCAAGGCGGCGGTCCCGATCCTCGTCACGCCCGTGGTGACCTTCGCCGTCGTCTTCGCCGCACAGGTCCTCATGCTGGCGTGGAGCACCCTGGTCGTGGCGGCGAACGGGCTCAGCCCCGCGTTGCTCTGGACCCAGGTGAAGCTGGACACGATGTGGCTCGTCCTGCCCTACGGCCTGCTGATCAACGCCGTCTGGCAGGCGCCGGTCTACGCCTGGTTCCTCCTGGTCTCGGCCTGGGCGCGGCGCGTGCCGATCCTCTGGGCGCTCGGGCCGTTCCTGGCGCCCGCCCTGGTCGAGGCGATGGCGTTCCGCACCAGCCACGTCGGGCACTTTATCGTCGTGCGGCTGCTGGGCGGCCTCGCCCAGGCCTTCAGCGTCGGCGGCAAGGCCGAGCAGGCCGTCGACAACGTGCGCCAGCTCGACCCCGGCCACATCCTGGCCGAGCCCGACATCTGGCTCGGCCTCCTGTTCGCCGCCGGCTTCCTGGCCGCCGCCGCCTGGCTCCGACGACGACGCGAGCCGACCTGAACCCTCCCCAAAGGAGTTGATCCCATGACCACTGCGATCCTGACGCCCGGCGTGTCCGCCCGGGCGGCGGCGGAACGCGCCCTGAAACTGGCCGCAGGCGTCTGGCTCACGACGGCCATCGCCGGGCAGGCGCTGTTCCTGACCTACATCTTGGCCTTCTACGGGCCCTCGACCCTCGGGGGCGACTTCGCCGCCTGGGCGAAGAACGAGAGTCTGATCAAGGGTTACGTGCCCGGCGACACGGCCGGCAACCTGGCGTTCGGCGCCCATGTGCTGATGGCCGCCGTCGTCACGTTCGGCGGCACGCTGCAACTCGTGCCGCAGCTACGAGCGCGGGCGCCCGGGGCGCACCGCTGGATCGGCCGCGCGTTCCTCACCACCGCCATCTTGGCGAGCCTCGTCGGCGTCTGGATGACATGGGGACGCCCGACATTCTCCAGCCTCCCCAGCGCGATCGCCATCACGCTCGACGCGGCCTTGATCCTGATCTTCGGGGGTCTGGCCTGGCGCGCGGCGGTGAAGCGGGACCTGGCCGCCCATCGGCGCTGGGCAATGCGGGCTTTCCTCGTCGCAAACAGCGTCTGGTTCCTGCGTCTGGGCATGGCGGCCTACGGCGTGGCGCGGATGGCGACGGGGAATGTGCTTCCGCGCATGGGCGACGCCTTCGAGGTCTGGAGTTTCGGAGCCTACCTCGTCCCCCTGCTGATCCTCGAGGGATACCTGCAGGCTCAAGCCCGCGGCGGGACCGCCATCCGCTTCACCGCCGCCGGCGGGATCGCACTCTGCACCCTGCTCATGGCCATCGGCGTCGCCGGAACCTGGATCGGCATGTTCGGCCCCTTGCTTTCGAACCTCTGAGGAGATCGTCCGATGAACCTCGAAGCTCCCCCAGGCGCCCCCTGGATCCTGCACGTCGGCGCTGCGCTGCTGCTCGTGATGCACATCGGCGGCGGCGCCATGGGCATCCTTTCCGGCGGCGTCGCCATGTTCGCCAAGAAGGGTGGGCGCGCTCACGCCGTCGCCGGAACTGTCTTCTTCGTCTCGATGCTGACCATGGCCGGCGTGGCGGCCGTCGTCGCGCCGCTCCTCCCGGACGGACGCTGGACCAACACCACGGCGGCAGTCTTCACGCTCTATCTGATCACCACCGCCTGGGCGACCGTGCACCGCCGGCCCGGGACGACGGGGCGGTTCGAGCGCGCCATCCTGGTCCTCCCGCTCGGCATTGCCGCCATGGGCTTGGCGCTCATCCCCTACGGCGCGGCCACCGGCCGGATGGAGGGCTTCGCGACCATCTACATCTTCGCCCTGATCTGCGCCCTGGCCGCGGCCAGCGACCTGGCGATGATCCGCAACGGCGGCGTCACGGGCCGCGACCGCACGGTGCGCCACCTCTGGCGGATGGGCGCGGCGCTGTTCGTGGCGACCGGCTCGTTCTTCTTCGGCCAGCAGGATCGGATTCCGGCGGCGATCCTGGCCACGCCGATTCCGACCGTCGTCGGCCTCGCCCCCTTGCCGTTGATGACCTTCTGGTGGCTCCGCACACGGTTCCCCAGCCACTTCCGCCTGCGCGTTGCCCCGCCGCGGAGCGCGGCGTCATGAGCCGCCTCGCCGCCATCGCGCTCGCCGCCCTGATGGCCGCGGCCGGAGCCCATGCCGAGGGCTACAAGGTCCCGCGTACGAGGTTCGGCCAGCCCGACCTGCAGGGAATCTGGACCAACACCTCCCTGACCTGGCTGCAGCGTCCGCCGATCTTCAAAGGGCTGGTCGCAACCGAAGCCGAGGAGGCCATGATGCTGGCCGGCTTCCGCAAAATGGCAGGACCGGCTCTCCTCGAAACTCACATCGATCCGAACGCCCCGGCGCCGCCCGAGGTGAAGGACGCGCCGCAGGCCGACATCCTGGAGATGGACCTCAGCCTGGCCCGCATCGATGGCCAGAAGCGTTCATCCTGGATTGTCGAGCCGGCGGACGGCCGGCTGCCCTTCACCGACGCGGGCAAGAAGGCGGCGCGAGAGGCTTCGCGCGGCGACCGGTACGACGGTCCCGAGGTGCGCCCGGTGGAGGAACGCTGCCTGGTCGCCATCGGCTCGACAGAGGGGCCGCCGATGATGAACGGCGGCTTCAACGGCCACATCCAGATCGTCCAGGCCAAGGATCACGTGGCGATCGAGGTGGAGATGAACCACGACGTCCGGATCATAAGGCTCAACGACCGGACGCATCCGCCCGCCAGCGTCAGGCCCTGGATGGGCGATTCCGTCGGCTGGTGGGAGGGCGATACCCTGGTGGTCGAGACGACCAACTTCCACCCGCGGACCTACATCGGCTCGCTGACCGGCGGGTTCGCCTATTCGCCAAGCGCCAAGCTCATCGAGCGGTTCACCCGCAAGGCGAAGGACGTGATCTTCTACGAGTTCTCGATCGACGACCCCGAGTACTTCAAGACGCCGTGGCGCGCAGAAATGCCGTGGCGGCCTGCAAAGGGCCCGATCTACGAATACGCCTGCCACGAGGGGAACTACAGCCTGCCCAATATCCTGGCCGGGGCTCGGTTCGAGGAGCAGGCGGCGAAGAAGACACCCTGACTCGCTTGCGCCGCCACGCCCCTCGCGCGCTACAACGGCGGGACAGCAAGGGAGTGATGCGATGGCGTGGCGGGGCGTGGCGGCGGGCGTGGGCGTAGCTCTGGCCTTGATGGGCGGGGTCGCCCAGGCTGAGAGCCCGGCGGCCAAGGTGCGGGCCTGGCGGCAGGCCAACGAGAAGGCCATCGTCGGCGACTTCATCAAGCTGCTGTCGATGCCCAACGTCGCCACGAACGTCCCGGACATCGAGGCCAACGCCGCCTACCTGCAGGCCCAGCTCAAGGCCCGCGGCTTCGCCACGCAACTCCTGACGGCCGAGCCGGGCACGCCGCCATCGGTGTTCGGCGAGTTGAAGACGCCGGGCGCCAGGCGGACGGTCGTGTTCTACGCCCACTACGACGGCCAGCCGATCGGCCAGAAGGGCTGGGTGACGCCGCCGTTCCAGCCCGCGGTGCGCACCGCGCTGCCCGAGGCGAAGGCGATCGACTGGCAAGCGGCAGGCGCCCTCGACCCGGCGTGGCGCGTCTACGCCCGCTCCGCCGGCGACGACAAGGGCTCGGTCCAGGCGATGCTGAGCGCACTCGATGCGCTGAAGGCCATCGGTCGCAAGCCGACCGTGAACATCAAGATCCTCTGGGAGGGCGAGGAGGAGCAGGGTTCGCCCCACTTCGCCGCCCTGGTGACGAAGCACAAGGAGACGCTGAAGGGCGACGTCCTGATCATGGGCGACGGGCCGATGCACCAGTCGGGCAAGCAGATGATCAACTTCGGCAACCGCGGGATCGTGGGCTTCAAGACCACCGTCTACGGGCCGCTGAAACCGCTGCACGATGGCCACTACGGAAGCTGGGCGCCCAGCCCGACGGTGATGATCGCCAGCCTGGTGACCAGCCTGCGCACCGACGACGGGAAGATCCTGATCCCGGGCTTCGCGGACGAGGTCTCGCCCGTGTCCGAGGCCGAGAAGGCGGCGCTGGCCGCGCTGCCGCCGATCGAGCCCGAGCTGAAGCAGGCCATGGGCCTGGGCCGCAACATCGGCGGGCCGCGCCTCGCGGACGGCTATCTGGCGCCCACGCTGAACGTACGTGCGATCCACGGCGGCGACACCGGCCCCGACGCCGCCAACGCCATCTCCACCGAGGCCGAGGCCTCGTTCGACATCCGCCTTGCGCCCGGCATGACGCCAGCCGTCGTGCACCGGAAGGTCGAGGACTACCTGAAGGGCCAGGGCTGGACGATCGTCCGCGACACGCCGGACCTCGCCACGCGGCTGGCCAACCCGAAGATCGTGCGGCTGAACTGGGACGAGGGCGAGAGCACTGCCACCAAGACCGCGATGGACGGCCCCGCCGCCGCCGCGGTGGCCGCCTCCATCGGGCGGACCGTGGGGTATCCGGTGCTGAAGCTGCCGATCGTGGGGGCCAGTTCGGGCATGGCCGAAATTGTGGGCACGCTGCAGGCGCCGATGGTGGGCGTCAGCATCGCCAACTACGACGACAACCAGCACGCTGTGAACGAGAACCTCACGCTGGGCGCACTGTTCGGCGGCATCGAAGTCTACGCCGGTCTGCTCTCGGACCTGACCTGGTAATCCGAGCCGCGCGGCCGTCGCGGCCTTGTGGCTATACTGGCCGGCATGCGCCTTGGGGGGCGCGGAGATTCGGAGGCGGGGCGATGACGGCGGCGGAAGCGCAGCGGCCGGTCGAGGGGGCCGAGGAGCGGCACGGGCTGTTCCAGGATCCCCTGGCCGACTGGACCAACGACGACGTGCTCCAGACCAAGGAGGCGCGGGCGGCGCTGGGCGCAAGGCATCCCAGCGGCCTGCGCGTGCTGGACTGGCCCGAACTGCGCGCCCTCTTCACGAAGTACGATCCACCCGCGACGCGCCACGGCCGGCGCGACCGGCGTTACGGCCTGCTGTCGGTGGCGCTGGCCGCGCTGGGCCTGACGCTGGCGGGACTGGCGCCCCTGGCGGTCGGGGCCGAGCGCTACATGGAGGCCGCCGCTGCGGCGCTGACGATCGCGGCGCTGGGCCTGATGGCGTTCCACGAGTTCGGCCAGACCTCCAAGGCGCGCTGGCTGGGCCAGCGGTTCGGCGCGGAGCGTGTCCGTAGCCTCTACTTCCAGGCCGTGACCAACAACCTGGATCTCGTCGCACGCGCCATGACGAACGACGCGGCGCTGGGCGAATGGAAGGTCGCGCGCACCGCGATGCTGTCCCACCTGCCCAAGCCGCAGGATCTGCCGGGCCAGGTCCCGAAACTGGCTGGGCCGATCAGCAGCGACGACGAGACCTGGGTCGTCGCCGGTTGGAGCGCTTCGCCTGCCGCGCCGCCGCCCTCAGCGGACCTCGATCTCTTGCTGTCGCTGCTCCGCGGGCAGCGTTTCGACGCCCAGCTCGACTACGTGGAGCGCAAGCTCAGCCACTCCCTGGGCGCCCCGGGCCGGCGCGCCGCCACGGTGCGCCTGCTGAGCAAGCTGTTGCTCGCCGCCGCCGTGGTGACCGCGATCATGGCCGCGGTGCTGCTCTATACGGGACGGAGCCCGGGCGACACGGACGTGAAGCTCGCCCTGGCGGTCACGGTCGGAGCCGTCGTGGCGACGCTGGCGCTGCGGATCATCAACGACGACCGGCTGCTGAGCGGCGACGCGGCGCGCTACGCCGCCTATGCCGCCGCCGCCCGGAAGGCTCGCGACCGCTTCGACGCCGGTGGGGTCGCCGAGAAGCTGGCTGCGCTGCGTGAGATGGAAGTCATCGCCTATCGCGACCTGCGCGAGTTCGTGGCCGCCCACTGGCGCGCGCGCTGACCGCGATCAGACGCGGCGACGGCGCACATCCTTCAGGATCTCGGCCGCCGCGTTGTGCCCGGGGGCCCCAGTCACGCCGCCGCCGGGATGCGTGCCCGAGCCACACTGGTAGAGCCCCTTAACCGGCGTGCGATAGTCGCCCGCGCCCAGCACCGGCCGCGCCAAGAAGAGCTGATCCAGGCTGAGGCGGCCGTGCATGATGTCGCCGTTCACCAGGCCGAAGGTGCGCTCCAGGTCCAGTGGCGACAGCACTTGGCGGCCCAGCACCGACCGGGCGAACCCCGGCGCATGCTTGTCGACCGTCGCGATCATCAGGTCGGCCACCTCCTCGCGGTGGTCGTCCCAAGACCGCCCGCCCGGAAGCTGCGGCGCCACGTGCTGGCAAAACAGGCTGGCCACGTGCTGGCCGGCCGGCGCGAGGCTATCGTCCAGGGTGGACGGGATCAGCATCTCGACGATCGGCTCCGTCGACCAGCCGCGCGCGCGGCAGTCGTCGTAGGCGCGCTCCATGTAGGCCATTGTCGGCGCGATGATTATGCCGCCCGTCATGTGATCGCCCGGCCCCGGCGCGACGGTGAAGCTGGGCAGCTCCGACAACGCCACGTTCATCCGGAACGTGGCCGAGCCCGAGCGGTAGCGATCGATCCGCTCCACGAAGTCCCTAGGCTGTACAGCCGGGTCGACGAGCTTCTGGAACAGGCGCTGAGGGTGCAGGTTCGACACCACCGCGCGCGCTCTCAGCGTCTCGCCCGAGGCGGTCACCACGCCGACGGCGCGGCCCTTCTCCGTCAGCACCTCGGCGACCGAAGTGTCGGTGCGGATTTGCACGCCCCGCTCGCGGCAGCAGGCCGCCATGGCCCCGGTGATCGCGCCCATGCCGCCGATGGCATGGCCCCAGGCGCCCTTCTTGCCGTTCACCTCGCCGAAGACGTGATGCAGCAGGACGTAGGCCGACCCGGGTGTGTAGGGGCTGGCGTAGTTGCCGACCACGCCGTCGAAGCCGTAGGCCGCCTTGATGGGGTCGCTCTCGAACCAGCCGTCTAGCCAGTCGCCCGCCGACTGGGAGAACAGGGCCAGCAGGTCGCGCTTGGCGGTGAGATCGAGGCGCGACAGCTTCCGGCCCAACACCGCGCTCTTGATCAGCTCAGGGATCGCCTCGCGAAGGCTCCCCTCCACGAGGTTCGGCGGAGTCTGGATCACCAGCTCGCGCAGCACGTCGGCGATCGCGTCCAGGCGGTCCCAGTAGGCGGGCAGCCGCTCGGCGTCCTTCGTCGAGAAGCGCGCCGTCTCGGCCTGGGTGCGTCCGTCGCCCACGAAGAAATGATCGCCGTCCAAGGGCAGGAAGTTGGCCATCTTCCGCTCGACCACCTTCAGGCCGTGGCGGTGCAGCTCCAGATCCCGGATCACCTTCGGGTTCAACAGCGAGACCGTGTAGCTGGCCACCGAATTGCGGAAGCCGGGATGGAATTCCTCGGTCACCGCCGCACCGCCCACGACAGCGCGCCGCTCCAGCACGGTCACCTTCAGCCCGGTCGACGCCAGATACGCCGCACACGTCAGGCCGTTGTGGCCGCCGCCGATGATGATCACGTCGCTCATGGGCGTGCAGTGGCAGTCCGCGCGCGGAACCGCAACTGCCCAAGGTTGTTCCGCGTGGATGGGACGCCTGCGCATCCGCCACGAGACCTTCTACAGCTACGAACGGCCCGTCTCCTTCGCGGCCCACCGGCTGCTGGTCCGCCCCCGCGACAGCCACGCGATCCGGGTGGTCGATGCCGTGCTCACGGTCTCGCCGCCCGGCGAGACCCGCTGGGTGTACGACGCCCTGGGCAATTCGGTCTGCTGCTTCACGCCAGGTGGAGAGTCCACGGCCCTGTCCATCGTCAGCGAGCTCGTGATCGAGCGCTACCCGGCGGACCTCTCCGAGCTGAAGATCGAAGACCCACAGACGGCGACCCCGATCGTCTACGTCCCCGCAGACCGTTCCGTCCTGACGCCATTTATCGAGCCGGTCACCGAGGACGCCGAGGGCGACCTCCTCAAGTGGCTTCGCGACCAGGTCGGCAGTCCGCACGAGCCGGCGCTGGAGTTCCTCCTGCGCCTGAACCGCACGATCCGCCAGGATTTCGACTACCAGGCCCGCGACCTGGGCGCGGCGCAGGAGCCGTCCCACACCGTGAAGCTGCGGGCAGGCACCTGCCGCGACTTCGCCTGGCTGATGGTCGAGGCGCTCCGGAGGCTGGGCTACGCGGCCCGCTTCGTCACCGGCTACCTGTACTCGCCCGCTCACAGCGAGATCCGCGGCGCCGGCGCGACCCATGCCTGGTGCGAGGTCTTCCTGCCTGAACTGGGCTGGACCGAGTTCGATCCCACCAACGCCCTCGCAGAAAGCAGCGACCTCATTCCGGTCGCCGTCGCCCGCACGCCTCAGGACGCCGCACCGATCTCTGGCTCGATCTATGGCGACCCGGGCTCGACCAACCTGGCCGTTCACGTGGATGTGCGCCCGGCCGATTCGCTTCCCGCCGCCGCATGAGTCATCTGTTCGAGGCGGACAGGAGGAACCGTCGATGACGCACGGCTTCCAGCAACAGGATCGGCCCCAGGCCTACCCCTTCACCAAGTCGTGCGCGACCCCGCAGCACGGCCAGAAGCCGCCGGAAAAGCCCCTGCCCGTGCGCGAGCCCCGCAGCTATAAGCCGCGTCCAGGACACTAGCGGTTCGCGTATAAGGGACCAGTCAGCCCGGCTGGGCGCTGGAGGAATTGCGACATGAGCCTGATCTTGGGACGGCGCCAGCTGATCGCGGGCGGCGTGGGGCTGTTGGTTCCGGGCGTCGCGGCCGCGGCGCCCAGCCGTCTCGCGTTCCAGGTCTTCCGCAACGGGACCAAGATCGGCGAGCACCAGATGACCTTCGCCGGTACAGACGGCAACGAGACCGTCTCCACCGACGTCGACATGGTGGTGAAGGTGGGGCCGGTCCCCGTCTACAAGTACAAGCACAGCGCCGTGGAGCGGTGGTCGGGCGGCAGGTTCGTCAGCATCGACGCCACCACCAACGGCAACGGCAAGATCCAGAAGACCTCGGCCCGGGCCCTCCCCGGTCTCGTTCAGATCACCGGCCCCAAGGGCGTGGTCAAGGGCCCGGCCGACGCCGTGCCGCTCAGCCACTGGAACCAGGCCAGCTTCGGCAAACCCCTGTTCAACCAGCAGGAAGCCAAGATGCTGAAGGTCGTCTGCACCAAGGTGAAACCCGGTCAATGGTCGATCCGCGGAGAGGCCGAGATCGACGACTTCTACGACGGCTCGGGCAATTGGATGGCGCTGAAGGGCAAGCTCGAGGACGGCTCGAAGATGGAATACCGGCGGATCTAGCCGGCCTTCGCCTCGCCGGCCCAGCGCTGCAGCGTGGCGCGGTCGAGGTATTCGTCCAGCCGGCGGATCTTCCCGCCGTCCACCTGGAATACGATGCAGACCGGCAGGACCCGCACGCGGCCGTCGGCGAGGTGCAGGGTGGTGTCGTGCTGCTGCACGAAGCCGCCCGCGATCGCGAAGAAGCGCCGGTTGGCATATTCGCGCCTCGGCACGTTGGCCACATAGGCCTTCAGCACCTCCAGGTTCTGCGCGGGGGTGGTCTCAAGCCCGTCGTCGTTGTGCCAGATGACCGCGTCGGCGTGGTAGCAGTCGGCCACCGTCGCGATGTCTCCGGCCTCGATAGCGCCGAAGAAGCGGTCGGCCAGGGCGGCCATCTCGGCGGCATGTGCGTCGGTCACGGGCGGTCCCCTTCGAGTTCGGCGCGCAGGCTGCGCGCGGCCAGCAGGACGACGAGCGCCCACCGTCGATCGGCGACGGTGGGCTCCCGGTCCGATCGCTTCGGGTCTGCCCGGACCCCGCTCTCCATCTAGAACTTGTACCCGACGTCGAGGCCCCAGGTGCTGGGCGCCGAGTAGACGCGCAGGTTGCCCAGCGCCCCCAGGCCGAAGGTGTTGTTGATCACCTTCTTGTCGGTGAGGTTCTTGCCCCACAGCGCCACGCGCCAACCCTTCTCGCCCTCGATCGCCAGGGTGGCGTCGAAGAGGGTGTTTTCGGGCCGCACCTGGACGTCGGACGTGCGGTTGATAACGCCGCCCGAGGTGTAGATGTCGTCCATGTAGACCGCATTGGCCGCAAACGTGAGGACGCCGAACGGCAGGTCGCGCTCGTAGTTAACGCCCAGGCTGCCCGACCACTTCGGCGCGTAGCTCAGCGGCAGGTCGCTGTTGTCGGTGGGGTTGTTGATCCCGTCGCTGGTGAAGTCGGTAAAGTTCGAGACGAAACGGGCGTCCAGGTACGAGAGGTTGGCGTTGACCCGCCAGCCGCCGCCGACCACCCACAGGGCCTCGGCCTCGACGCCGTCGAACTTGGCCTTGCCGGCGTTGGTGACGATCGACTCGTAGACCCCGCCGCTGGTGAGCCCTTGCGTGCCCACCTGCATGTCCTTGTAGGTCGAGTGGAACACGGCGCCGTTCAGGCGCAGGCGGCGCTCGAACAGCTCGGTCTTCACGCCGGCCTCGAAGCTCGAGACCGTCTCGGCGTCGTACGGACCGGCCGAGGTGAAGGAGGCCGCGCGGCCGTTGTAGCCGCCGCTGCGGAAGCCCTTGGACCAGGTGGCGTAGGCCATGACCGTGTCGCTGAACTTGTAGTTCGCGCCCACCTTCGGCGAGAAGTTGTCCCAGTGGTCCTTGTAGGTGCGGCTGGTCGGGAAGAAGAGCGGCTGGTTGGTGAAGGTCTTCTTCTCGTAGCTGTAGCGGCCGCCCACCGTCAGCGTCAGGGCCTCGGTGGCGTGATAGTCCGCCTGGCCGAACAGGGCGTAGGCGATGTTCTTCTGGCTGGCGATCTGGGCCGGCGTGGCCGTGCCGTAGATAGCGCCGCCTTGCGCGTTGGTGATGTCGTAGCTCTGGTCGAGGTAGTAGGCGCCCACCACGTAGTCGAGCTGGCTGCCGCTGTCCGAGGCCAGGCGCAGTTCCTGGCTGAACTGCTTATGGGTCTGGTCGCGCAGCGCGTAGAAGAAGTTGACCGGGCTGGCGTCGTAGTCGCTCTGCACCTTGTCGTCGAACTTCCGGTAGCCCGTGACGCTGGTCACCGTGCCGATGCCGGTGTGCCAGTTGGCCGTGAAAGCCGCGCCCCAGGTATCGACGTCGGCGAAGATCGGCGTGTTGCCGTAGACCGTGTAGACATCCTTGGGGTTCGAGCCGCTGGCCGGGAACAGCGGGGTCGCCGTGCCGGTGTCGGGGCTGAAGTTGTAGTAGACGTTGCCCGGCAGGGCGGCGTTGCGGAACGCTGCGCCAGAGCCCCGCTCGCGGTCGCCGTCCACCACCAGCGAAGCGTCGAAGCTGTCGGTGGGCTTGAAGCTGAGGGTGATCCGGCCCGACAGGGTCTCGTTGTCGCCCTGACGCTCCTTGCGTGTGGCGTTGTAGTTGTAGCCGTCATAGTTCTTGTAGAGGCCCGAGACGCGGACCGCGAAGACGTCGCTGAGCGGGATGTTCAGCGCCGCGCGGGCTTCGCGCCGGCCATGGTCGCCGACCGTGCCCTGGACCTCGCCGCTGAAGGGGTCGCCCGGACGGGCCTGCTTGGTGCGCACGCTGACCACGCCGCCGATGGTGTTCCGGCCGTAGAGCGTACCCTGGGGACCTCGCAGGATCTCCACCGACTCGATGTCGAAGAAGTCCTGCAGCGCGCCGCTGTTGCGGGCCAGGTAGACGCCGTTCATCTCGACGCCGACCGCCGGCTCGAAGGTGGACTCCACGTCCGCGAAGCCCAGACCGCGGATGTAGAAGGCCGAGGCGTAAGGATAGGCGCCGACCGGGGCCAGCACGACGTTGGGGGCCTTGGCCGACAAGTCGGTCAGGCTCTGTACCGACTGGGCCTCAAGTTGCTCGGTCCCGAACGCCGAGACGGCCAGCGGCACGTCCTGCAGCTTCTGTTCGCGTTTCTGCGCGGTGACCACCACCTCGCCCACCTGGGCCACGTCGGCCTCGTCGGCGGCGAAGGCGGGGGCGGCCACGCCGGCGCAGAGGGCCAGGGCGGCAGCGGACGCAAAGAGCCTGTGGGTCGCCTTGCAGCGCATGGTCAGTCCTCCCGAAGTTCTTATCGATGGCCGCATGCGGGCCTTGCGCCCTGGGTCCGGCCACGGCTGATTTTTGTCAATCACGTTGACAACGTTCGGAACTACTTCGTCATCTAAGCTGACAATCTTGCCACAGATGACGCTACGGCGCCGGCGAGCGCGGGACTCAGGTTGGCGTCAGTAAAGCCAGGCGCCCTTGGGCAGGGGCATCGGCCAGATCACGGGTGCAGGGCCCCAGTCCTCCCGGAAGGCCTTGATCAGGTTATCGACGTTGCGCGACCCAATGCGCCGGCGGAGCTCGGCGGTCAGCGCGGCGATGGCGTCGTCGGCGTCGCGCCCCATCGCGCGGCCCTTTTCGCTGACCGTCACCACCCAGGCGCGCCCGTCCTCGGGGTCGTGGTTCAGCTCGACCATGCCCAGCTTGGCCATCTGCATGATCGTGGTGTGCACCGACTGGCGGCTCAGGCCGAGGTTGCGTGCGATGTCGGATGGCTTGCTCACCCCCACGACCACGTTCGCCATCACCATCGACTGCGACCTCGTCACCTCATGCCAGCCCTGCGCCTGGAGGTAGCTCTGCAGCCCGTCGTCGAACCACAGGAAGGCGTTCATCAGCGGAACGAGCAGCGTCTCGGCGGCGATCATGGGATTCGGGTGTCTCGGACGGCGATGGACGTCACAGTAGGTGTGACACGGGCCTCGTCAACGCGGTTCGCCGGCCTGACGTGGCGGCAGATTTCATCAGTTTAGTTGACGAGCTTGTCGCACCCCTCCAGCCTTGGGGCGGGATCGCAAGCACGAGGGCCGGAGCGTCAGGATGAAAACCACGGGCATCAACCACATGGCGCTGGTCTGTCGCGACATGGCCGAGACCGTGAAGTTCTACACCGAGGTCCTGGAGATGCCGCTGTTCAAGACGGTGGCCCTCCCCGATGGCGGCCAGCACTTCTTCTTCGATTGCGGCGGCGGGGCGGCGGTGGCCTTCTTCTGGTGGCCCGAGACGCCGGCCGCGGCCCCCGGCATCGCCTCGGTGAAGAAGTTCCCGGAGGAGTCCAAGACGGCAGTCGGCTCGATGAACCACCTGGCGTTCAACGTCGCCGAGGGCGAGTTGTCGGCCTGCCTCACCCGGCTTCAGGAACACGGCGTGCCGCACATCCCGGTGGTGGTGAACCACGACGACAGCCCGATGGGCGTGGCCGCCGAGATGCACGAGGGCGTCTTCGTCCGCTCGGTCTATTTCACCGACCCGAATGGGATCATGCTGGAGTTCGCCGCCACCACGAAGGTGTTCGACGCGCGCGACATCGCCCATGCGCCCCAAGGAGCCACGGTCGAGGTGTAGCCGGGCGTTGCGCACGGGAACCAGCCGTGCGTAACTTCGGCCATGTGCACAGAGCGCCTCCGCGACTGACCTAAGTCCCGCCGAGCCCGGGCTCCTCCGCCGGCGCGCGGGTACGAGCCCCCATGCGCTTCCGTTCACAGGCTTCCCATGAGCTTCTTCGGCAACGACGCGATCAACCGCGTCAATCTGCATTCCACGATCCAGGCCCTGGCCCAGGGCGCGGGCGGCGTCTTCGTCCTGGTCTACCTGCTCAAGGCGGGGGTCCCGGCGCCGCTCGTCCTGGTGTCGATGGCCGCGATGAACGGCGGCCGGCTGCTATTGCGTCCGTTCGTCCTGCCCCTGGCGCGCCGCATCGGCCTGCGCGCCACTCTGGTGGCGGGCACGGTGCTCGAAGCGGCGATCTTTCCGTTTCTCCCGCTGGTCCGCGGAATCGACCTGGCCTTCGTAGCCATCGTGCTGATCGGGCCGGTGGGAAGCGTCCTCTACTGGACCAGCTACCACGCCTATTTTGCCAGCGTCGGCGACGATGAGCACCGCGGCGGCCAGGTCGGCGTGCGCCAGGCGATGGCGGCGGTCGTCGGGGTCGTGGCGCCGCTGCTCGGAGCGTGGGGGCTGGCGGTCGGAGGCCCCTGGCTCGCGTTTCCGGCGGTGGCGGTGGTCCAGGTGCTGGCGGCCTGGCCGCTGCTGGGCGCGCCGCTGGTTCCCATCGCGGTGGACCCGCCCGGCGGGGTGCGCGCGGCGAGGACCGCCATGGCATTGATGGCCTGCGACGGGATCTTCGCCGGCGGCTATCACTACATCTGGCAGATCGCGCTGTTCCTCACCCTGGGCGAGAGCTTCGCCGCCTACGGGGGCGCCGTGGCGCTGGCCGCCCTGGTGGGCGCCGTGTTCAGCCTGCTGATCGGCCGCCACATCGACGCCGGCCGCGGCCGTTCGGCGATCCTCATCGCCTTTCTCGTCGCCGTGGGGGTCCTGGCGTTCCGCGCCTTCAGCCTCGGCGCGCCGTGGCTGGCGATCGGCGCGAACGCGGTGGGCGCCCTGGTCGAAGCCCTCTGGATTCCGGCCCTGATGGCGCCGCTCTACACCATGGCCAAGGCCTCGCCCTGCCCGCTCCGCTTCAGCGTGGCGACGGAGGCGGGGTGGGACCTGGGTTGCGCCGGCGCCTGCCTGATCGGAGCGGCGATGGTGGCGCTCGGCCACACCTTCGTGGCCCCGATCCTGGTCGGCCTGGCGGGGGTCAGTACGGCCTTCGCCGTGCTTTGGCGCCGCTACGTCGCCGGGTCCGGACCGGCCGCCTTGCCCACATAGGCTTCGAAAGCCTCCCGAGCGCGGGTCAGGCAGCCGTCCACGGGCGCGACCGCTACGATGCCTTCGAACGTGGCGAGATCGGTCTGCGGGCAGCTCGGATTGAGCGACGGCATCGCCCGGCGCGTCCGCTGCGGCGCCACCAGGAGCCGGACCACCGCCATCCGGTCTTCGTCGAGGCTCGCGACCTGGCGCTTGGGCAGCACGACCGCCTTCGGGGCGCCAACCAGCCGCTTCACGTTGCCCGCGGGGTCGATGAGGACGATCGAGCGGCCGGGCGAGATCTGGATCGCCTGGCCGCTGGCATACTCTGCGCCGCGGGCGATCGCCGGATCGGTCGACGAAACGACGACGAAGTCCGCGGCGTGCGCCACCCCGGCGAGGCCGGCCGCCAACAACAGTCCGGTCCAGAACGCGCGCATGGGCTCTCCTCTGTGGCGGGGTGCGAAGGTGCGAACGCGTCGGGCCCTCCGTCAAGTGAGCGGCGTCATGACCGGTTGCGCCCCCGGCAAATCCCCCTAGCATTGAGGTGGGCGGGCAGATTTCAGACCCGACCTTCGAAAATTCCACCGCGTGAGGGAGCCGTGGGAGGCGGGCGTCGAAGACCCGCGCCCCGGGTTGAGGTTTGGACGCCAAGCTGGACGACACCGACGAGGCTGCACCCGCGGACGACCTGGCCACGCGGGAGGCCGCGTACGAGAAGTTCGTTTGGGACAACCTGAAGCGGAACTACCTCGGCAACTACCTGCACGGCATGCTGGGCATGACCGGCTTCCGGCTCGTCAACGCCCCGACCTTCCTCCCCGCATATCTCCTGGCCGTCTCAGGCTCGAACGTGATCGTGGGCCTGGGGCTCGCGCTTCAACAGCTCGGCGGGGTGATCTCGCCCATCTTCGGCGCCACCAAGGTCGAGCACCGCACCAAGGTCATGCCTGCCGCCATCTGGATGGGCAGCCTGGGCCGCCTGGCGATACTCGGCATGGCCCTGGCGGGCTGGTTCCTCAAGGGACCCGCCTTGGTCTGGGCGCTGCTGTTCTTCATCCTGATGTTCGGCGTCTTCATGGGCGCACAGCGGGTGGTGTTCAGCCTCCTGATGTCGAAGGTGATCCCCATCAGCCGGCGTGGACGGCTGCAGGCCTGGCGAAACGCCACCGGCGGGGCGATCGCCGCTGTGCTGGCTGGTCTGGCCGGCGCCTACCTCATCGGACCCAACGCCTTCGGGAACGGCTACTCCACCACCTTCGTCCTGGCCTTCCTGCTCACCAGCGCCGGCCTTTGGGCCTTGCAAGTCCTCCTGAAGGAGCCCGAACCTCCGACGACCCGCGCGCCGGCGCGCTTCCGCGATCGCCTGCGCGACTTTCCGGCGCTGATCGCCCAGGACAGGGCCTACGGCTTCTTCTTGCTGGTGCAGATGCTCGCCACGTCGGCCCGCATCGCGACGCCCTTCTACATCCTGTACGTGGGGAAGGTGGTGGGCGCCGACGGCAAGACGCTAGGCCTGCTGTCGTTCGCCTTCCTCGGCGCCGACACCGTCTCGAACCTGCTGTGGGGCTACATGGGCGACAAGACGGGCTTCCGCGCCGTGCTCGTCGCCTCGCTCGTCGGCTGGGTGGCGGCCACCATCATGCTGCTCAACCTGCACTCGCCCGGGCCGATCTTCGCGGCCTTTGCAGTGCTGGGGGCCTCGCTCAGCGGCTACATGATGTCCTCCCAGACGATGATCCTGGAGTTCGGCAGCCGCGACGACCTGCCGATGCGCATCGCCGTCTCGGCGACGGCCGAGAGCATCACCGCCACGGCCGGCCCTCTGCTGGGCGGGGTGGTCGCCGAAGCCTTCGGCTACGACGTCGTGTTCCTGGCCTCGCTGGGCTTCCTCGCCGCGGCGTTCGTGATCCTTCTGCTCGCGGTCCAGGAGCCCCGTGGCCGCCGCCTTGCGTGATTGAAACGCAATTATTGGGAACCGCCCCCGCCCCTGGGGGTTCCAACCTGCGGGCGGGGCATGTCCGACGCTGGACGATCACTAGGCGTACGAAGACCGATGAACAGCACACCGGCGCGGCACGCCGATGACGCAGCTACCGGAATTCCGGGACTGGACGATATTCTTGCAGGCGGTCTCAAGCGCAGCCGCGTCTTCCTGATCGAAGGCAGCCCCGGCACGGGCAAGACCACGGCGGCCATGAGCTTCCTGCTGGCCGGCCGCGACGCAGGCGAGAAGACGCTCTACGTCACCTTGTCGGAGACCGAGGACGAGCTTCGCGACACCGCCGCGTCCCATGGCTGGGACCTCGACGGCATCGACGTCTTCGAACTCACCCCGCCCGAAAACCTGCTGGACGAGCATCAGCAGCAGAGCCTGCTGTACTCGTCCGACCTGGAACTCGGGGAGACGACGCGCCTGATCCTGGAAGCCGTCGAGAAGAACAAGCCGGCCCGCGTCGTGATCGACAGCCTTTCCGAAATCCGGCTCCTGGCCCAGGGCTCCCTGCGCTATCGGCGCCAGGTGCTGGCGCTGAAGCACTACTTCGCCAAGCACGGCGCCACCGTCGTGCTGCTGGACGACCTGACGGCAGAGGTCTCGGACAAGACCGTCCATAGCGTCGCACACGGCGTGGTGCGGCTGGAGGAACTGGCGCCGGAGTATGGCGCCGAGCGGCGGCGCATCCGCGTGACCAAGTATCGGGGCCGTCATTTCCGGGGCGGCTACCACGACTTCACCATCCGCACCGGTGGGCTCGAGGTGTTTCCGCGCCTGGTGTCAAGCGAGCACAGGACGCGGTTTGAGCGTGCCCCACTCAAAAGCGACATCCTGGGTATGGACGAGCTCCTCGGAGGCGGCGTCGAGCGCGGCACCAGTTGCCTCGTGCTGGGGCCGGCCGGCACAGGCAAATCGCTGCTCACGCTGCTGTTCGCCGTGGCGGCGGTGCGGCGCGGCGAACGGGCCGCGCTGTTCATCTTCGATGAGGAAGTCGGCCTCTTCATCGAGCGGACACGACAATTCGGCATCGACTTGGAGTCGCTCCGGGCGAGCGGCGACCTGATCATCGAACAGGTGGACGCGGCGGAGTTGTCCCCTGGGGAATTCACGTCGCGCGTGCGTGAATGCGTGGCCAGCTCCGGCGCAAGGACCGTCGTGCTCGACAGCCTGAACGGCTACCAGGCGGCGATGCCGGAGGAACACTTCCTTCTCCTGCACATGCACGAACTGCTGCAGTACCTGAACCGGCAGGGCGCTACGACCTTCCTGACGGTCGCTCAGCACGGGCTGGTCGGGGAGATGAGGTCGCCCGTGGATGTCACCTACTTGGCAGACACGGTTTTGCTGCTTCGCTACTTCGAGGCCATGGGTCAGGTCCGGCGGGCGATCTCCGTGATGAAGAAGCGCGCGGGCCTCCACGAGCGCACCATCCGAGAGTACGACATCGACTCGAGCGGCATTCGCCTCGGCGAGCCGTTGCGAGAGTTCCAGGGTGTCTTGCGGGGCGTTCCCACGTTCGTGGGCCAGCAATCCGGCCTGATGGAAAGACCCGGCTCATGAGCCGCGCCCCGCGGTTGGCGTCGGAACGGGCGCTGATCCTCGCACCCTACGGCCGGGACGCCCAGGTCGCCGCCGCCGTGTTGAAGGAAGCCGGTGTCGAGGCGGCGATCTGCCCCGACCTTGCGGCCGTGCGGACGTCCTGCGAGGACGGGGCCGGCACGGCGCTGATCGTCGAGGAGATCCTGCAGGAGGACGACTACAGCGGCCTTGCGCGGTGGGTCGACGCGCAGCCACCGTGGTCGGACTTCCCGATCATCATCCTCGCCCAGCGCGGCGGCGGCCTGGAGCGCAACCCCGCGGCAGCGCGTTACAGTCGCGCACTTGGGAATGTCACCTTTCTCGAACGGCCCTTCCATCCGACGACACTCGTCAGCGTGGTGCAGACCGCCCTGCGCGGACGTCGGCGACAATACGAGGCGCGCGAGCGCCTCGAGACCCTGCGCGCCGCGGTCGTTCGCCAGCAACAGGACCAGCAACACCAACGGCTGCTCATCAACGAACTGAACCACCGCGTGAAGAACACGCTCGCCACGGTCCAGTCGATCGCGGCCCAGACCCTGCGCGGAGCCTCGGCCCCGCTGGGCGCGCGCGACGCGCTGGCCTCGCGGATCGTCGCGCTCTCCAAGGCGCATGACGTACTCACCAGCGAGCAGTGGTCGGGCGCCAATCTCGACGAGATCGCCTTGCAGGCCATGCAGCCGTTCCGCCTGGGCCTCGGCGAAGAGCGCATCGTCGTGGAAGGGCCGCGGGTGCGCGTGCCGCCGAAGACGGCGATCGCCGTGGCGCTCGCGCTGCACGAGCTCGCCACCAATGCAGTGAAGTACGGCGCCCTCTCCAACGCCGACGGCCACGTCACCTTCCGATGGGAGGTGGGCAAGGGCCGGGCCGCCCAGAAGCTCACGGCGGTCTGGCGTGAGGCCGACGGTCCGCCCGTGACGCCACCGACACGCGCCGGCTTCGGCACGCGGCTGATCGAGCGCGGCCTGGCCAGCGATCTCAACGGCGAGGTGGCGATCGCCTATCCGCGCGACGGCGTGGTCTGCACCATCCACGCCAATCTCGACGACGAAGGCGAGCCCGCGCGGGCCACGCCCCTGCCTCGCCGGCTCGCGGTTGCGGACGACGATGGGGCCGGCGCCTCGCCGGCGGCGTAACACCGTGCTATGAGCGCGCCCATGGTTCGCCAACAGGCCTGCAATCCGTCGGGTATGAACGCCGCCCCCGCGGGGCGTCGGGACGGTGTTGCGCGCGCTGACGCGGCCTAGCCTTCCCAGACGAGCCCCGCCGGACCGGCCGGGCTCATGGAACTAACAGGAAGGCGCGCCCGGCCTCCGGTGTTTCCCAAAGGAACCGGAGATGATCTTTCGAAAACCCCTGCCGCCCACGCCCGTGCTGGAAACAGCGCGGCTGATCCTGCGGCCGTACGCCGAGCGAGACCTCGACGCGGTGCAACGCATCTTCCCGCAGTGGGAGGTCGTGCGCTGGCTGCACGCGGGAATCCCCTGGCCCTATCCCGACGACGGCGCGGCCACCAACTGGGCTCAATGCGTCGAACAGCGGGCGAAGGGCGAGAAGTTCTTCTGGGCCATCACGCTGAAGGGCGACGACGCGCTGCGCGGCCGCATCGACCTCTGGCCGTTCGATGGTGAGAAGCGCGACATGCGCGGCTTCTGGCTCGACCCGGCGCTGCATGGCCAGGGTGTGATGACCGAGGCGGCCGAGGCGGTCACCGAATATGCCTTCCGCGTGCTGGAGTGGCCGTTCCTGTACCTGACGAACGCGCTCGCCAACCGCGCCTCCGGTCGCGTGAAGGAGAAGCAGGGCGCCATCCCCGTCGACGTCGAGCGGCGGGACTACTTGAGCGGTCCCGCGGACGGCCAGATCTGGCGCCTTGACCGCGACGCCTGGCTGGCGCGGCGCGGCTGAGCCGATTTGCTTAGTATTGCGGCGTCAGGCGCCCAAGAAGTTGGCGAATTATCGGATGGACGCCGCGCATCGGCGGCGCCCATCCGATGGGCCGTTGGCGACACCTTTGCCCTTTGCCTATGCACCCACTGCACGGCGCGTAGGCAAATCGTGGAAAATCGCGAAACGCGCCCGCCAGGGGATGGACGTATGGGCTGCGCACGGGTGCTCGCCGCTTCGGCAATCGCGATGCTGTTTTCAGGGCTCGCCGGTCCCGCGCTGGCGCAAGGCGCAGCCCCCGTCGCCGACCCGGCGCACACCGCCTGGATGCTGGCGGCCACCGCCCTCGTGCTCTTCATGACGCTGCCGGGACTTGCGTTGTTTTATGCCGGGCTGGTGCGCGCGAAGAACGCGCTCTCGGTGATGATGCACTGCGTGGCCATCGCCTGCGTGGCGTCGGTCGTGTGGCTGATGGGCGGCTACAGCCTGGCCTTCTCAGGGACCGCACCGCTCATTGGCGATCTCGCGAAGTTCGGACTACCGGGCGCGCGCGCCGGCGTTGTCGGCTCCCTGCCCGAGACCGTCTTCTTCGCCTTCCAGATGACCTTCGCCATCATCACGCCCGGCCTGATCGTCGGCGCCTATGTGGAGCGGATCCGCTTCGGTGCGGTCCTGCTGTTCTCCACGCTCTGGCTGCTTCTGGTCTATGCGCCCGTCTGCCACTGGATCTGGGGCGGGGGCTGGCTCGCCCAGCTCAAAGTCATGGATTACGCCGGCGGCCTCGTCGTCCACGCCACGGCTGGCATCTCCTCGCTGGTGGCGGTGGCCATGCTGGGCCCGCGCGACGGCTTCCCGCGCGACCTGCACCCGCCCCACAACCCCGGCATGACCATGATGGGCGCCGGCATGCTCTGGGTCGGCTGGTACGGCTTCAACGC
>NZ_JANINU010000204.1 GCF_024508875.1 Phenylobacterium sp. | reverse complement strand
TCCATCCAGAAGTGGCTGGCGCCCTCGACCACGTCGTAGTCGATCACGATGCCCTTCTGGGTGCGCAGCTTGGAGACCACGCGTTCCACGTCGATCGGCGGCACCACGGTGTCGTTCTGGCCGTGCAGGATCAGGCCCGAGGCCGGGCAGGGAGCCAGGAACGAGAAGTCGTAGGCGTTGGTGGGCGGCGAAACCGAGATGAAGCCGTCCGTCTCAGGGCGGCGCATCAACAGTTGCATGCCGACCCAGGCGCCGAAGGAATAGCCGGCGACCCAGCACTGGGAGGCAGCGGGATTCGTCGACTGTAGCCAGTCGAGGGCGGTGGCCGCGTCGGCCAGTTCGCCGATACCGCCGTCGAACTCGCCCTGCGAACGGCCGACGCCACGGAAGTTGAACCGCAGGACCGAGAAGCCGCGCTTCATGAACAGGTGGAAGAGCTGCACGGCCACGGGGTTGTTCATCTGACCGCCGGCCTTGGGGTGGGGATGCAGGATCAGCGCGACCGGCGCGGTCTCGCTCTTGCCCTGGGAATAGCGCCCCTCGATCCGCCCGGCGGCGCCGGTCAGAACCACTTCTGGCATACGAACCCTCTTCTCAGCCCAGAATACTTGACTGCTGTACTCGGTCTTCCTAAGTCGCAGCCATCCGGCGCGACCCCGCTTCGAGCGAGGCGGGGCTAATAACATAGGCCGCTCCGGATGCGCGCGAAAACTGCATTGGGCCCGAATCGATGCGTCTCTCCACGAAAGGCCGCTACGCCGTGATGGCGATGGCCGACCTCGCGCGGCGTGAGACCGACGCGGGGCGCGCTGTAGCGCTGGCGGATATCGCCGCGCGCCAGGAAATCTCGCTGAGCTATCTGGAACAGCTCTTCGCGCGGCTCCGCCGGGAGGGGCTGGTCAAGAGCGCACGCGGTCCGGGCGGCGGCTACCGGCTGGCGCGGGACGCGGCGGCGACCACCATCGCCGAGATCGTCCATGCCGTGGACGAGCCGCTGCGCGCCACCCGCTGCGAGAAGGCGAAAGGCTGCATGATCCGCGGCGAGCGGTGCCTGACCCACGACCTCTGGGCCGATCTGGGCGACAAGATCGAGGATTACCTGGCCTCGGTGAGCCTGGCCGATGTCATCGGCGGAAGGCTGCGCCGCGCCGCATGACCGTCTACCTGGACCATAACGCCACCACGCGCGTCCGCCCCGAGGCGGTCGCCGCGGTGACGCGCGCGCTGGAGACCGTGGGCAACCCCTCGTCGATCCACGCCGCCGGACGCGCGGCCCGGGCGATGATGGAGCAGGCGCGCGAGGCGGTGGCGGCGCTGATCGCCGCGCCTCCTCAGACGGTGATCTTCACCAGCGGTGGCACCGAGGCGAACGCCCTGGCGATTCAAAGTGCTGTCGCCACGGGTTCACGCCGCCTGCTAATTTCCGCCGTCGAGCATGACAGCGTTATCGAGACGGCAAAGGCGTCGGACGCGGCGGTGGAATACCTGCCGGTGAACGCGGCGGGCGTCGCCGACCTCGCGTGGCTGCGGGACCGGCTGGCGAACTGGGACGAGGGCGACGGGCGACCCTTCGTGGCGCTCATGCTGGCGAACAACGAGACCGGCGTGATCCAGCCGGTGGCGGAGGCCGCGGAGCTGGTGCGCGCGGCGAACGGCTGGCTGCACGTGGACGCCATCCAGGCGGCGGGCAAGATCCCAGTGGATAGCCGGGCCATCGGCGCCGACACGCTATCGGTCTCGGCCCACAAGCTGGGCGGACCCATGGGCGTGGGCGCGCTGACGTTCGGCCCGCGCGCGACCCTGGTGCGCATCCAGCACGGCGGCGGGCAGGAACGCGGCCGGCGGGCGGGAACCGAGAACATTCCGGGGATCGCCGGCTTTGGCGCCGCGGCTAAGGCGGCCTCCAGCGTGGGCGAGCCGGCTTGGCGCGATACGGCCGCCGAGCGGATGAAAGCTGCTGGGGCGGTGGTGCTGGGCGAAGGCGAGCCGAGGCTGCCGAACACCCTGTGCATTGCCGCCCTAGGCTGGGATGCCGACCGCCAGCTCATGGCTCTGGACCTGGCCGGTGTCATGGTCAGCGCGGGGTCGGCCTGCTCCTCGGGCAAGGTGAAGGCCAGCCACGTGCTGACCGCTATGGGGCAGGGCGAGATCGCCCCTGCGGCCATTCGCGTCAGCGGCGGCTGGGACACGACGGAAGAAGATTGGACGCGGTTCGCCGACGCGTGGCTGGAAGCTCATGCGCGCCACGAAGCCCGCCGTAAGGAAGTCGCCTGATGGCCGCCGTCAAACAAACCGTCGAACACGTCCAGAGCCTGGAGAAGTACAAGCACGGCTTCGTCACGGAGATCGAGCAGGACTTCGCGCCCAAGGGCCTTAACGCCGACATCGTCCGCTTCATCTCGGGCAAGAAGGACGAGCCCGAGTGGATGCTGGCCTGGCGGCTGGACGCCTTCGAGCGCTGGCTGGCGATGGACGAGCCCGATTGGGCCAAGGTCAGCTTCCCGAGGATCGACTACCAGGACGCCTACTACTACGCCGCCCCCCGCAAGAAGGAGGGGCCGAAGAGCCTGGACGAGGTCGATCCCGACCTGCTGGAGACCTACAAGAAGCTGGGCATCCCGCTGCGCGAGCAGGAGGTGCTGGCAGGCGTCGAGGGCGCACCGCGCTACGCGGTGGACGCCGTGTTCGACAGCGTCAGCGTGGTCACCACGTTCAAGAAGGAACTGGCCCAGGCTGGCGTCATCTTCTGCTCGATGAGCGAGGCGATCCGCGAGCACCCCGAGCTTGTGAAGAAATATCTCGGCTCTGTAGTGCCGGTCAGCGACAACTATTTCGCGTGCCTGAACAGCGCGGTCTTCTCGGACGGCAGCTTCGTCTATGTGCCGCCGGGCGTGCGCTGCCCGATGGAGCTCAGCACCTATTTCCGGATCAACGCCGAGAATTCCGGCCAGTTCGAGCGGACCCTGATCGTGGCCGACGCTGGGTCGTATGTCTCGTATCTGGAAGGCTGCACGGCGCCCATGCGCGACGAGAACCAGCTCCATGCCGCGGTGGTGGAGCTGGTCGCCCTCGACGACGCCGAGATCAAATATTCGACCGTCCAGAACTGGTACCCGGGCGATCCCGAGACCGGGAAGGGCGGCATCTACAACTTCGTCACCAAGCGCGCCGATTGCCGCGGCGATCGCTCGAAGGTGTCGTGGACCCAGGTGGAGACCGGCTCGTCGATCACCTGGAAGTACCCGTCGTGCGTGCTGCGCGGGAACGACAGCTCGGGCGAGTTCTATTCCATCGCCATCACCAACGGCCGCCAGCAGGCCGACACCGGCACGAAGATGATCCACTTGGGCGCCAACACCCGCTCGCGGATCATCTCAAAGGGCATCAGCGCCGGGAAATCGTCCAACACCTACCGCGGCCTGGTCTCGGCGCATCCGAAGGCCAACGGCGCGCGCAACTTCACCCAGTGCGACAGCCTGCTGATCGGCAAGCACTGCGCCGCCCATACGGTGCCTTACATCGAGGCGCGCAACGGCCAGTCGAAGTTCGAACATGAGGCGACCACCACGCGCCTGTCCGAGGACCAACTCTTCTACGCCATGCAGCGCGGACTCAGCCAAGAAGAGGCCGTGCAACTGCTGGTGAACGGTTTCGTCAAGGACGTGCTGCAAGAGTTGCCCATGGAATTCGCGGTAGAGGCCCAGAAACTGGTGGCCATATCGCTTGAGGGGAGCGTTGGATGACGACGGGGCGGCCGACTTACGAGGGCGAACAGACGGCGATCGACGCCGAGGGAAACATGCTGCGCGAGTGGGACGGGGTGATCCTGGTCCGTTCGCTGGCGGTAACTGCAGCGGGCAACTGCGATCCGGCGCCTACCGAGATTCCGGCTGGCGTGCGCGCCACAGCCATCACGCTGCTCGACCCCGACAAGGGGGTCTTCGACCTGGAGTGCTATCTCGACGAGACGGGCGAGACCTATGCTTTCGCGCACGGGGTCGGGGCCGACGTGCGGGTGGTCGAGAAGATCGAGGACAAGAAGGCGGTGGAGCTGTGAC
>NZ_JANINU010000203.1 GCF_024508875.1 Phenylobacterium sp. | reverse complement strand
CGAAGGGCGGCCCCGGCATGCGCGAGATGCTGTCCACGACCGCCGCCATCAAGGGGCAGGGGGTCGAGAACATCGCCCTGATCACCGACGGCCGGTTCTCGGGCGCCACGCGCGGCCTCTGCATCGGCCACGTGGGTCCTGAGGCCCAGGCGGGCGGGCCGATCGCTCTCGTGAAGGACGGCGACATCATCGCCATCGACGCCGACGCCGGAACGATCGAACTGGAGGTCGACGCCGCGGAGCTGGAACGCCGCAAGGCCGCCTGGACGCCGCGCAAGACCAACTACCAATCGGGCGCGATCTGGAAGTTCGCGCAGGGCGTCGGCCCTGCTCACCTGGGCGCCGTCACCCATCCGGGCGCCGAGGCCGAGACGCACGTCTACGCGGACATCTGAGGCATGAAGACCATCGGCCTGATCGGCGGGATCAGCGCAGAGAGCACCACCGTCTACTATCGCGAGCTCACCCGGCTGGTGCGCGCGCGTCTGGGCGGATTGCACTCGTGCGAACTGGTCCTGTGGTCCGTGGACTTCGCCCCGGTGGCGGAACTCCAGGCCAGGGACGACTGGGAGGCCACCGGCGCGATCCTGGCGGAGGCGGCTCGCAAGCTGGAAGCCGCCGGCGCCCAGGCCATCGTGATCTGCGCCAACACGATGCATCTGAACGCGCCGCATATCCGCGCGGCCGTCTCGGTCCCGGTCATCCATATCGCCGACGCGACGGCTAGGTCCCTGACGGCCCAGGGCGTGACCAGGCCGCTGCTGCTGGCCACCCGCTTTACGATGGAGAAGGCCTTCTATCGCGATCGGCTGGCGGAGCTGGGCCTGACGCCGCTGACGCCCGAGAAGGCAGACCGCGACCGTCTGCACGCCATCATCTACGACGAGCTGTGTCAGGGCGTGATCCGCCCGGAGTCCAAGGCCGTGGTGCTTGAGATGATCGAGCGCGGCCGCGAGGCCGGCGCCGATGGCGTCATCTTCGGCTGCACCGAGATCGGCCTGCTGCTCGACCCAGTGGAGATGCCGTTGCCCACCGTGGACACCGCCGTGGCCCACTGCGAGGCGGCGGTGGAGTTCGCGCTGGGGTGAGCCCGCCAGGCGGCGCCCGCCACAGCGAGGCGACTGCCACGCCTTCTGTCAGAAGGCGTCTTCCTCGTCGTCCTCGAATGCGTCGTCGCCGAACAGAGGCCCGGCCGGCTCGCGTCGCACAGGCTCGGCCCTCGCGGCGGGACTTGCCGGCTCGGGCTCTGGGGCGAGCGCGGTCGGCGGGCGGGAAGCTGGGGGCGCGGACGCCGAAACAGGCGCTGCCGCCGCGGGCTTGTTAACGGGGCGGCGCAGAAGTGACTCCATCCGCGCCATCCAGCGGTTCGCCTCGCGTAGGGCCTCGTCGGCGTAGAACCGGCCCCGACGGCCGTCGTCCTCGGGCAGCCAGAGGTCCATCTCGAAGTCGACGTGTTCGGGGTCGTCGAAGACGAAGCGCAGGCGGACCCGCTCCTGCGGATCGGCGAGCTGGTCCAGCGCGCGCCGGGGCTCGCCGCGGAACGCCCGCGCCGCCACCTGCCGGTCCACGATCAGTTCCACGCCGACAAGCTCGTCGAGCCGATAGTTCAGGCGCCAGCCGCCCCTGTCCCAGGCGATGACCACGAGATTGCGGGCAAGGTCGAAGCCGATGCCCAGCCCGCGGCCCCGGGCCACCAGCATGGGCTGGGGCTCGGCGCCCAGCGCCTGGACCAAGGTGCGCCGGATGCGCCGCGTCTCATCGAGATGCCAGACGCAGACGCCGCCCAGCAGCGTCATCGCGCCCCCCAGGAGCGCGAGCAGCGTCAGGAGTCGCGCGACCTCGTCCATGTAACGAGGCTACGTCGTTTCGGTGAGTCGGCTAAGAGGCGCGCTGGCCTAGAGATCAAGCTCGACCACGAGTGGCACGTGGTCCGACGGCTTGTCCCAGGCGCGCACGTCGCGGTGGATGGAAACCCCGGCCAAGCGGTCGGCGGCCTGGGGCGAGAGCAGGGCGTGGTCGATCCGGATGCCGTTGTTCCGCTGCCAGGCGCCGGCCTGATAGTCCCAGAAGGTGTAGGCCCCCGGCGCGCCGTCGGCCTGCAGATAGGCTTCGGTGAGGCCGAGGTTCTTGAGCGCCCGGAACGCGGCGCGGCTCTGGGGCTGGAAGAGGGCGTCCTCGGTCCAGTTGGCCGGAAATTCGGCGTCGCGGGGCTCGGGGATCACGTTGTAGTCGCCGGCCAGGACGAACCGCTCCTCCAGGCCCAGCAGATCGCGGGCGTGGGCGTTCAGGCGATCCATCCAGGCCAGCTTGTAGGTGAACTTCTCGGTGGCGACCGGATTGCCGTTCGGCAGGTAGATGGAGGCGACGCGCACGGGCTCGGGCCCCGACACCACGGCTTCGATGTATCGCGCCTGTTCGTCCGTATCGTCCCCGGGCAGGCCGCGGCGCACATCCTCCAGCGGCGTCTTCGAGAGCAGGGCGACGCCATTATAGGTCTTCTGGCCATGGACGGCGACGTTGTAGCCAAGCCGTTCGAAGGCTTCGGCCGGGAACTTCTCGTCGACGCACTTGATCTCCTGCAGGCACGCCACGTCGGGCTTGGCCTCCTCGAACCAGCGCACGACGGTCTCCAGCCGTGCGTTGACGGAGTTGACGTTCCAGGTGGCGATGCGCATCGGCGACTCCGGGGAAGTTGCCGCGAACCTAGGGGGGCGGGCGGTCCGGCTCAACCTCGCCTCGCGCGCGCGCCCGCTTGACCGTCGCCCCGCGCCGTGGACCCTGGCGCGATCATGGCGATCTCCAAGTCCCTCCCTGTCCTGCTGGCGCTCGGCGCGAGCGTCGCGCAGGCACAGCCGCTGCCGCCTATGGTGGCCCCGCCGCGGCCCGAGGTCGCCTCCGAGGTGCCCCCGTGCCAGCCGCGCTCGCTGGTCAGCATGACGGTGCGCAACGTCACGCCCGGCCTTCAGGCGATCGACCCGCGGGCCCAGCCCAAGACCCTGTGGCGCAAGGGCGGCCGCTACCTGCGCAGCGTCGAGGAGCCCGTGGTCTCGGCCCAGCTCCAGGACGCCAAGGCGCCGATGGCCCGCCAGGCCCTGGTGATCATCGCCGAGCCCGACATCTGGATGATCGACACGGCCAGCCGCGAGGGGCGCCACTCGGTGGACAAGGGCCCGGTGCTGGAGGTTCGCGCCCCGATCCTGCCTCCCGGTTCGGCTCCCCCCGAGTTCATGGCCCTGGAGTATGGCTGCGAGGCCGAGTTCGTCAGCGTGCGCGCGCCGATCGCGCAGAGGACCGTCCGCTGGGGCGGCATCAACGCGGGCATTCACACCTACAACGTCGGCTCGGCCAATCTGGCGATCCTCATGGACGATCGTTCGGGCAAGCCGCTGATGATCACCTACGTGCGGGACAACCGGCCGGTCAGCATCATCCGTTACGACAACTACGAGCGGGGGCTGGCGGAGCCGCCTGACATGTTCCGCCCGCCGCCGGACGTGAAGATCCTCGAAGCGACCTCCGCGCCACCCCTCGGCGAGAAGCTGTCAGATTGAGAAGCTGACGCCGCAGCCGCAGCTCGACTTGGCGTTGGGGTTCCGCACCCGGAACTCGGCGCCCGCCAGTTCGTCGACGAAATCGATCTCGGAGCCCTTCAGCAGGGCCAAAGAGACCACGTCCACCAGAGCGGCGGCGCCGTCCCGCTCGACCTTCAGGTCGTCGTCCTGGGCCTGGTCGACCAGGTCGAACTGGTACTGGAAGCCCGAGCAGCCGCCGCCCTCCACCGCGACGCGCAGCATCACCGGACGGCCCTCCTGGGCCCCGATGGCGCGAATCCGGTCCGCCGCGGCGGAGGAGAGGGTGACGTCGGTGGTGGTCATGCTCTGTTAGACGAATGAACGCGTAAGACTATATGAGGGGCCCCGCGGCCTCGACCAAGAGGTCCTAGCTAGATTGGTTTAATGGCGTCTTCCATCCCGGCCCGCGCGCCCTTCGCCGAAAATCCCGCGACGTCGCGGGGCCGCAAGGTCCCGGAGGCGGCCAGCCGCACGCGCACCGACTTCGCCCGCGACCGCGA
>NZ_JANINU010000202.1 GCF_024508875.1 Phenylobacterium sp. | reverse complement strand
CCCTGGTTCCGCACGATCACCGTCTCGTCCGACATCGCCGGCACATAGGCGCCGCCGGCGGTGCACGAGCCCATGACGCAGGCGATCTGGGCGATGCCCTCGGCGCTCATCCGCGCCTGGTTGAAGAAGATGCGGCCGAAGTGGTCGCGGTCCGGGAACACCTCGGCCTGGTGCGGCAGGTTCGCGCCGCCGCTGTCGACCAGGTACACGCAGGGCAGGCGGTTCTGCAGCGCGATCTCCTGCGCCCGCAGGTGCTTCTTCACGGTCAGCGGGAAATAGGCGCCGCCCTTCACGGTGGCGTCGTTGGCGACGATCATCACCTCGCGGCCCGAGACCCGGCCTATGCCGGTGATCACGCCGGCGGCGGGCGCCTCGTCGTTGTAGAGCCCGAACGCCGTGAGCTGGCCGACTTCCAGGAACGGCGCGCCGGGGTCCAGCAGGCGCATCACCCGGTCCCGAGGCAGCAGCTTGCCGCGCGATGTGTGCCGCTTGCGGCTGTCCTCAGACCCGCCCAGCGCGGCCTTGCCGCTGCGCTCCCGAAGTTCTTCCACCAGCCCGCGGTTGACCTCGGCGTTGGCGGCGAAGGCGGCCGATCCGGTGTCGAGCGCCGTTTGCAGTTTCCTCATGCCCCGCCCTAGGCCTCCTTTCGCGCGGGAGGTCAAGTTTCGTGAGGGGGCGGTCCTTGCGGACTAGGTGTGTGGAAGGGGCGTGAAATTCCTAAAAATTGCCGAGATGTGAAAAATCATCTCGCGCCGTGCCCGCTTCGGCGTGCGTAGTGACCACGAACCACACGAACCACGCGAACGGTCAGCGGACGACGCGCTCGATCTGTGCTCGTCCCGAGCCGCCGAAGTTCACGAGCAGGCCGACACGCAGGCCTGATAGTTGATGAGCTGGGAGCGATGCTCGCAGCTAAGGCGCTCACCGCCTTCAATTCGATGAGCACGCCGCCAAAGCATGTTCTCGTCGGTCTATGCTCACGCAACGTCGCCGTGGCACAGAGCGTCTCGTGAGCAACGAGACCTTTCCCGAGATCCGCGAAGCCGTGCGCAAGCTGTGCGCGCGCTTCCCCGGCGCCTACTGGCGCGAGCTCGACCGCGAGCGGGCCTATCCCACCGCGTTCGTCCAGGCGCTGACCGAGGCCGGCTTCCTGTCCGTCCTGATCCCCGAGGAATTCGGCGGGTCGGGCCTCGGCCTCGCCGCCGCCACGGCGGTGCTGGAGGAGATCCATCGCAGCGGCTGCAACGGCGGCGCCTGCCACGCCCAGATGTACACCATGGGCACGGTGCTGCGGCACGGGACCCCGGCGCAGAAGCAGGCCTACCTGCCCAAGATCGCCACCGGCGAACTGCGCCTGCAGGCCTTCGGCGTCACCGAGCCGGACGCCGGCACCGACACCACCCGCATCAGCACCTTCGCGAAGAAGGTCGGCGACAAATACGTCGTGAACGGCCGGAAGATCTGGATCAGCCGGGCCGAGCACTCGGACCTCATGGTCCTGCTCTGCCGCACCAGCCCGCGCGACGAGGCGAAGACCTCGGCCGGGATGAGCGTCCTGCTGGTCGACATGCGCCAGGCGGTGGGGAACGGGCTGACGATCCGGCCGGTCCGCACCATGCTGAACCACGCCACCACCGAGCTGTTCTTCGAGGACCTGGAGGTCCCGGCCGAGAACCTCGTCGGCGAGGAGGGCAAGGGCTTCAAATACATCCTGGACGGCATGAACGCCGAGCGGATCCTGATCGCGTCGGAGTGCGTCGGCGACGCACGCTTCTTCATCGACCGGGCCAGCCAGTACGCGAAGGAGCGCGTCGTGTTCGGCCGCCCGATCGGCGAGAACCAGGGCGTCCAGTTCCCCCTCGCCCGCGCTTACGTCCAGATGACCAGCGCCAGCCTGATGGTCGACAAGGCCGCCGAGCTGTTCGAGGCGGGCCAGCCGTGCGGGACCGAGGCCAACATGGCCAAGCTGGTCGCGTCCGAGGCCTCGTGGTTCGCCGCCGACATGTGCCTGCAGACGCACGGCGGCTTCGGCTTCGCCGAGGAATACGACATCGAGCGCAAGTTCCGCGAGACGCGGCTCTACCAGGTGGCGCCGATCTCCACGAACCTGATCCTCAGCCACGTGGCCACCCACGTCCTGGGCCAGCCGAAGAGCTTCTGAGTTCCGACGGGCGCGTCAGCGCCGAAAGAAATTGACCACGGACCACACGGACGACACGGACACGCGTGCGACCTGATGCGGCGTCGCGGGCGGTCCCCGTCCGTGTCGTCCGTGTGGTCGGCGGTCGAATTGAACGCGCCTGCGGTGCGCAGGGGGGATGAGGCGATGAGCTACGAGACGATCAAGGTCGAAGAGGCCGCGCCGGGGGTGACGGTCATCGCGTTCAACCGGCCCGACGTGGCCAATGCGCTCTCCACCCAGATGGGCCGCGAGCTGCTGGACGTGTGGTCGAAGCTGCGCGGGGACGAGGGCCTGCGCTGCGTGATCCTGCGCGGCGAGGGCAAGCACTTCCAGGCCGGCGCCGACCTGAAGGAACGCAACGGCATGACCGACGACGCCTGGGCCGAGCAGCACCGCCTGTTCGAGGCGATGATCCGCGCCCAGCTCGCCTGCCCGGTCCCGGTGATCGCCGCCGTGCAGGGGGCGGCCATGGGCGGCGGCTGCGAGATGACCCTGGCCTGCGACTTCGCCTATGCGGCCGAGGGCGCCCGGTTCGGCCTGCCCGAGGCGGGCCTCGGCATCATTCCGGGTCTGGGCGGCACCCAGCTCCTCACGCGCGCCGTCGGTCCCCGCCGCGCCATCGAGGTGCTGACCACCGCCCAGCCGTTCACCGCCGAGCAGGCGAAGGCCTGGGGCCTCGTCAGCGACGTCGTCCCGGCCGACCGGCTGATGGAGACGGTGCTGGCCGTGGCCTCGGTGATCGCCGCCAAGGCCCCCCTGTCGGTGCGCGGCGCCAAGCGCGTCGTCCACGGCGGCCAGGACCTCGACCTGGCCCGCGCCATGGACCTGGAGCTCACCGTCTACAACCACCTCTTCACGACGGCTGACCGCCGCGAGGGCGTCGCCAGCTTCAACGAGAAGCGCACCCCGAAGTTCGAGGGGAAGTAGGCTACCGGGCCGGTCGCAGCATCGGGTAGAGCGGCGGATAGTCGTCCGGCTGGACCAGGCCGATCACCTCGAAGCCATGGCGTTCGTACAGCGGGATGTTCCGGGGATTGCTGCTCTCCAGATAGGCCGGCAGGCCCTGCTGGTCGCAGAGGCGCAGGCCTTCCTTGATCATGGCCGATCCCAGGCCCTCGCCCTGGCGCGCCGGATCCACGCCCACGGCCGCCAGGTACCAGTGCGGCCCCGCCGGATGGTGGCTGCGGATCTGCTCGCCGACCTTCGCCAGCACCTCGCCCTTCTCCGGGGTGATGACGCCCGCCAGCACGCCCAGCATGGTCTCGAGGTCGGGTTCGACGCAGGCCTGCAGCCACAGCGAGACCGCGGCCGCATCCTCGGCCACGAAGGCCGTGCCGTGCTCCAGCCCGCGGCCGCCCATGGCCATCACGAACGGCGGCCAGCCGGCCATGAAGTCCCGCGGCTTCGAGAAGATGTAGCGGACGCAAGGATCGGCGCTGAACGACAGCAAGAGCGTGTCGATCATCGCCTCGCGGTCGGCCGGCGTGGCGGTTCGAACTTCGGCGGGTTTCATGCCGCCTTCATAGCGCGGGATGGCGAAGCAGCGAGTCTCCGCTTACCGTCGCGCTCGTGAGAATGCCTGCGCCCGACCCGAGTCTCATCGCCCGCAAGGGTGAGATCGTGCGGGCGTTGCACAAGATCGTGCCCGGCGAGGGCGTGGTGGCCGAGCCGGCCGGCCTCGTGCCGTTCGAGAGCGACGGCCTCTCCGCCTATCGCCAAACCCCGATCGCCGTGGTGCTGCCCGAGACGACCCAGCAGGTGTCCGAGATTCTGGCCTGGTGCCATGCCAACGGCGTGAAGGTGGTGCCGCGCGGCGCCGGCACCTCGCTGTCGGGCGGCGCGCTGCCGTTGGCCGACGGCGTCGTTCTGGGCCTGTCGAAGTTCAACCGCGTGCTGGAGGTGGACTACGCCAACCGCTGCGCGGTGGTGCAGCCGGGG
>NZ_JANINU010000201.1 GCF_024508875.1 Phenylobacterium sp. | reverse complement strand
GATCTTCATCGCCCAGGGCCAGTCGATCGACAAGGTGGCCGCCGACGACGCCCGCGTGGCGGTGGTGGGCAACCCCTGCAACACCAACGTGATGATCGCCGCCAACCAGGCCAAGCGCCTGCCGGCCGACCGCTTCACCGCCATGGTGCGCCTGGACGAGAACCGCGGCCGCGCCCAACTGGCCCAGAAGGCCGGCGTGTCGATCAACGAGGTCAGCGACCTCTTCATCTACGGCAACCACAGCCCGACGATGTTCGCCGACTTCACCCACGCCAAGATCGGCGGCAAGGCCGTGACCGACGTCATCACCGACCGGGCCTGGCTCGACAACGAGTACCTGCCGACGGTCGGCAAGCGCGGCGCGGCGATCATCGAAGCCCGCGGCCTGTCGTCGGCGGCCTCGGCGGCCAACGCCCTGATCGACCATGTCCACGACCTGGTCACTCCGGGCGCCATCCATTCGGTGGCCGTGAAGTCGGAGGGCCGCTACGGCTTCGACCCGAACGTCTGGGCCGGCATGCCGGTGAAGACCACCGCCCCCGGCGCTTACGAGGTCATCACCAGCTACGAGATGGACGACTTCGCCAAGTCGAAGATCAAGATCACCAACGACGAGCTGGTGAGCGAGCGCGACACCGTGAAGGACATGCTGGCCTAAGAGGCCGGAGCATCGTTCTCCCCTTGCGGGAGAAGGTGTCGGCCGAAGGCTGACGGATGAGGGGTCGCACGGCATGTCCGGCGACCCCTTCTTCGTTTCAATAGCGGCCATCAGGTCGGCGGCGGAGTGCGACCCCTAATCCGACCGGCTGTGCAGGCCGCCTTCTCCCGCAAGGGGAGAAGGTGCGTGGGGTGGCCGCTATGCCGGCTGGAACAACGCGAACTCCTCCTGCATGGCCTTGCCGACGGCCGGGCGGGCGGCGAGGCGTTGCTGGTACGCCTGGATCGCGGGGTAGGGGGTCAGGTCGAACTTCACGGCCATGTTCCAGTTGAGCACGGCCGCCAGGTAGGCGTCGGCGACGCTGAAGTCGTCCAGCAGCCACTCGCGGCCGGTCAGGTGGTCGTTGAGGTAGGCGAACCGCGAGGCGGCGTCCTCCCTGGCCTTCGCCTTCCCCTCGGCCGGCCAGGTCGGCGAAAGCAGCGGTGTGAAGACGGTCTTGTGCAGCTCGGAGCCGATGAAGCTAAGCCACTGCTGGAGCTGGTAGCGGGGGAAGCCCTGGGGCGCGAGGCCGGCTTCGGGCTTGCGGTCGGCCAGGTACTGCAGGATCGCCGCGTTCTCGGTCAGCACCGCGCCGTCGTCGGTGCGGAGCGCGGGAACCAAGCCCTTCGGATTGATCCCGCGATAGTCCTCGCCCGACGCCGTACGGCCCGCCTTGGTGTCCACGCGCTGGAAGGTCGCCTCCTGGCCGCTTTCATACAGCGTGATCCGGCTGGCCAACGAGCAGGCGAGCGGCGAGAAATAGATGTCCATGGGGTCCTCCCTGAGGCGCTTGCTATATTCGTACCGTTTCGCACAAAATAGCGGCGGTCAAGGATTCTTTGCGAAATGGTACAGAAAGAGGCGCGCGCCAGGGGACGGCCCCGCTCCTTCGATCCGGATGAGGTGCTGGACAAGGCGCGGGCGGTCTTCTGGAACCGGGGCTACGCCGCCACGTCACTGGACGACCTGGCGCTCGCCACCGGGCTGAACCGGCCCAGCCTCTACGCGGCCTTTGGCGACAAGCACGCGCTGTACATGGCGGCCCTGGAGCGCTCGCGTGCCGAGGCGACGGCTGCGCTCGGGGCGGCGCTGGCGACGGAGATGCCGCTTCGCCAGATCCTGGGGATGGTCTTCGACCGCACCGTCGACATCTACCGCGCCGGGGACGAAGGACAGCGGGGGTGCTTCCTAGTCGGCACGGCGACCACCCTGGCGGTGGAGGACTCGGCCGCGCGCGAGCTGCTGGCCGCCTATGTCGCCCAGACCGACCGCCTCTTCCGCGAGCGCTTCGAGCGCAGCACAGGCGAGCTTGTGGCGGGTGTGACGCCCGAGGTCGCCGCGCCCCTCGCCAGCGGAACCTTCCACACCCTGGCGGTGCGGGCGCGGACGGGGGCGAGCGAGGCCGAGCTGAAGGCCATCGGCCGCGCCGCCGTGACGTTGATCTGCGGCGCGGGATAGCGCGCAGCAAAAAGGGCGGCCCGAGGACCGCCCCCTTCGTTGGCGTCGCCGAGGAGACTACTTCTTCTTCAGCATGCCCTTGATCTCGGCCTGGGTGGCGTTGACCGAGGCCGAGCCGTTGGCGACGGCGAGGGCCGAGGTGTCCACGGCGAAGGTGTCGGCGCCCATCTTGATGGTGGCGGTCTTCTTGCCGTCGGCGCCGGTCTTCACCTCCGACACCTTGCCGATGGTGGCGCCGGTGTTGTCCTTCACGTCCATGCCGGTGGTGACGCTGACGTCGGCGCCCGCGGCGCTCGCGCTGGGCGTCGTCGTGCTCGCAGAACTGGTCGCGCTGGTCGTGGCCGAGGTGTCGGAGCTGTCAGCCGGATCATCGGCCGAAGTCGACGACGGCGGGGTGGCCGGGCTCGCGCGGGTGGCGGGCGTCGCGGGCGATACGCCCGGGTCCGCCGGGGTCGCGGGCGTGGCGCGCGTAGCCGGCGTGGCGGAGGTGGTCGAAGACGGTGTCTGCGCCAGGGCCGGCGCGGTGCTCAGGGCCAGAACCGCGGCGGCGGCGAAGGCAAGGCGTTTGTCCATAGGCTTGCATGCTCCCATATGCGCGCCCCCAAGCCCGGCTCCTCACAACCCACGGCCGCGCCGATGGTTCCGCCGGCCAAGGTTGACCTAGCGCGACCCACCGCCGCAGCAAGCGTTGTCCCTGTCGCACTCGGCCTATAGGTTGGCCGCTTCATTTCCAGGGATTTGCCCAAGGGGACGGGGCCGCGCGCATATGGATCAGGTCGAAAAACGCACCTTCACCGACGAAGAGGCGCTGAGCTTCCACCGCTACCCGACCCCCGGGAAGATCGGCGTGACGGCGACGAAGCCGATGGGGACCCAGCGGGACCTCAGCCTGGCCTATTCGCCCGGCGTCGCCGTGCCGGTGCTGGCGATCGCCAAGGACCCCGAGCTGGCCTACGACTACACGTCCAAGGGCAACCTGGTGGCGGTGATCTCGAACGGCACCGCGATCCTGGGCCTGGGCAACCTGGGCGCCCTTGCGTCGAAGCCGGTGATGGAGGGCAAGGGCGTCCTCTTCAAGCGCTTCGCCGACGTCGACGCCATCGACGTGGAGATGTCCTGCACCGACCCCGACGAGATCATCACCGTCGTCAAGAACATCGGCGTCACCTACGGCGGCATCAACCTCGAGGACATCCGCTCGCCGGACTGCTTCCGCATCGAGACCGAGCTGCAGGAGCTGCTGGACATCCCCGTCTTCCACGACGACCAGCACGGAACCGCGATCATCTGCTCCGCCGGCCTGATCAACGCCTGCGAGATCACGGGCCGCAAGCTGGATGAGATCAAGGTGGTGCTGAACGGGCCGGGCGCCGCCGGCATCGCGACGCTGGAGCTCATCAAGGCGATGGGCGTGAAGCACGAGAATGTCACGGCGGTGGACCGCAAGGGCGTCCTCTACCGCGGCCGCGCCGAGGACATGAACCAGTGGAAGTCGGCCCACGCTATCGACACCGACAAGCGCACCCTGGCCGAAGCGCTGGTGGACGCCGACGTCTTCATCGGCGTGTCGGCCAAGGGCGCCCTGACGCCTGACCTCGTGCAGACCATGAAGCCGCAGCCGATCATCTTCGCGATGGCCAACCCGGACCCGGAAATCACGCCGGAAGAGGTCTACAGCGTCCGTCCCGACGCCATCGTGGCCACGGGGCGCAGCGACTATCCGAACCAGGTCAACAACGTCCTGGCCTTCCCCTACCTGTTCCGCGGGGCGCTCGACGTGCGGGCCCGGCGCATCAACATGCAGATGAAGATCGCGACGGCGAACGCCCTGGCGCAGCTCGCCCGCGAGGACGTGCCGGACGAGGTGATCGCCGCCTACCACGGCGTCCAGCTCAAGTTCGGGCCGAAGTACATCATCCCGACGCCGTTCGACCCGCGCCTGCTCTCATACATCCCGCCGTTTGTCGCCCAGGCGGCGATGGACACGGGCGTGGCGCGCAAGCCGATCACCGACATGGACGCCTA
>NZ_JANINU010000200.1 GCF_024508875.1 Phenylobacterium sp. | reverse complement strand
TGCGTGTGTTCAATCTGTTCGGCGGCCTATTCTCCTAGGCCCGTTCGTCCCTCAAACGGCTGATTCGATGCTCAGAACCCGCGCCTCCCGCGCCGCGCTTGCCTCCGGTCTTGCCCTGCTGTTGGGGTCGACCGCTCTTGTCGCGCCCGGCATGGCGTCCGCCCAGATCCAGGGCGGCGTCGTCCAGCGCATCCTCGTCCAGGGCAACGAACGGATCGAGCAGTCGACCGTGGTGTCCTATCTGCCCGTCGCGCCCGGCGAACCGGTGGACGCGGCCAAGCTCGACCTCGCCATCAAGGCGCTGTTCCGCACCGACCTGTTCTCTGACGTGAAGGTCGATTTCCAGAACGGCGACCTGATCGTCACCGTGGTCGAGAACCCGATCATCAACCGCGTGATCTTCGAGGGGAACAAAGGCCTCAAGGAAGACAAGCTGCGCGACGAAGTGACGGTGCGCCCGCGCGGCATCTTCACCCGCTCCAAGGTCCAGGGCGACGTGCAGCGCATCGTCGAGCTCTACCGCCGCTCGGGCCGGATCTCCGCGGAGGTGACGCCGCAGATCATCGAACTGCCCCAGAAGCGCGTCGACCTGATCTTCAAGATCAACGAGGGCCCCAAGAGCGGCATCCTCTCGGTCAACTTCCTGGGCAACAAGGCCTTCAGCGACAACGACCTGCGCGACGTGGTCGTGACCGAGGAGAGCCGCTGGTACAAGTTCTTCTCGTCCAGCCAGGCCAACTACGACCCCGACCGGCTCGAGTACGACAAGGAGCAGCTCCGCAAGCACTACCGCAACCGCGGCTACTATGATTTCCGGGTCACGTCGGCGGTAGCCGAGCTGGCGCCCGACAAGAACGGCTTCGTTGTCACCTACAACGTCGACGAAGGCCCCCGGTACAAGTTCGGCAAGATCGCCGTCGAGACCGAGCTGCAGAAGCTGGACAAGGAAGTCCTGACCGCCCTGGTGCCGATCCGCAGCGGCCAGGAGTACCAGGACGAGGCCATCGAGACCTCGACCGACGCCCTGACCTTCGCCGCCGGCGCCGCAGGCTTCGCCTTCGTCGACGTGCGCCCGCGCTACACGCCCAACCGCGAAAAGGGGACGGTCGACGTCACCTTCCAGGTGCGTGAAGGCCCGCGCGTCTACGTCGACCGCATCGACGTGGTCGGCAACAGCCAGACGCTCGACTACGTGATCCGCCGCGAGATGAGCGTGGTCGAGGGCGACGCCTATAACCGCGCCCTGGTCGACCGCTCGAAGCGCCAGATCCGCGCGCTCGGCTTCTTCAAGGACGTCGACATCACCGAGACGCCCGGCTCGGCGCCCGACCGCACCAACCTGCAGGTGAAGGTCGAGGAGCAGCCCACGGGCGAACTGTCGTTCAGCGCCGGCTATTCGTCGGTGGACCAGCTCGTGCTGGACCTGGGCGTGACCCAGCGCAACTTCCGCGGCCGGGGCCAGGACGTCCGCGCCCGCGTCTCGGTCGGCTCGCTGCGCCAGCAGCTCGACTTCGGCTTCACCGAGCCGCGCTTCATGGGCCGCGACGTGGCCGCCGGCATCGACCTCTACGGCTACCGCTACGATCTGTCGGACTTCTCGGCCTACAAGACCACCACCTACGGCATCACGCTGCGCGCCAACTTCCCGCTCAGCATCGATAGCCGCGGGGCCGTGCGCTACACCCTGCGCCAGGACGAGATCGACATCGACTCGTTCTATTGCGACCCCACCTCGGGGGCGATCGTGTCGCGGGCGTTCTGCGACCAGGTCGGCACCTTCCTGACCTCGCTGGTCGGCTACGGCGCGCGCCTCGACCGCCGGAACGACTACCTGAACCCGACCCGCGGCTGGTACGTCGACTTCAACCAGGACATTGCCGGCCTGGGCGGCGATGTGAACTTCGTGAAGACCGACATCGAGAGCGGCTGGTTCCACGGGTTCAACAAGGACTTCATCCTCTCGCTGACCGGCTCGGCCGGCTACGTGGTGGGCTGGGCGGGCGACAACGTCCGGATCAACGACCGCTACTACAAGGGCGGCCTGAACTTCCGCGGCTTCGAGACCGCCGGCATCGGCCCGCGCGACACCTCGCTTCAGCGCGCCGACGCCCTGGGCGGCAAGATGTACGCCATCGGCACGGTCGAGCTGACGGTGCCGACGTTCCTGCCCGAGCAGTACGGGATCAAGGCGGCGCTGTTCACCGACTTCGGGACGCTGGGCAAGCTCGACAAGCAGGACAAGGTCTATCAGGTCGGCGACGTGGACTGCCTGCAGCCGACGATCCCGAGCCCGACCGACCCGACCCAGACGGTGCCGAACTACGCGACGCCGGGCGCGCGGAACACCTGTATCCGCGACGACCTGTCCCTGCGGGCTTCGGCGGGCGTCAGCATCTTCTGGAAGTCGCCGATGGGTCCCATCCGCTTCGACTTCAGCCGCGTTTTGGCCAAGGAAGACTACGACAAGGAAGAAACCTTCCGGTTCTCCACTTCAACCAGGTTCTAGGAAAAATGACCTTCAAGACCTTCGCCGTGGCGGGTAGCGCCCTGGCTCTCGCGCTCTCGGGCGCGGCCCCGGCCTTCGCCCAGCAGCCGGCCGCCGCCGCGCCGGCTCCGGCTGCTGCGGCCGCCGCTCCGGCGGTGACGCATGGCCCGCCGGTCCCCGGCCTGTGCATCGTCTCGGTGGAGAACGCCATCGGCGCCTCGACCGTCGGCAAGTACGTCAACACCCGCCTCCAGCAACTGGTGGCCCAGGTGAACGCCGAGCTGAACGCCGAGAAGACCGCGCTCGACAACGACGCCAAGGCCCTGGACGGCCAGCGCGCCACGCTGGACCAGAACACCTTCGAGCAGCGCGCCGCCGCCCTTCAGGTCCGCGGCAACGCCCTGCAGCGCAAGGCCCAGCTCCGCGACCAGGAGATCCAGGCGACCGAGCAGAAGGCGATCAACCGCGTCGGCGTCGAGATGGAGCCGCTGATCCGGCAGGCCTATCAGCAGAAGCAGTGCTCGATCCTGATCAACCGCAACTCGATCATCCTGGGCAATCCGGCGGCGGACATCACCCCGGCGGTCGTCACGGCGCTGAACGCCAAGATCACCCAGTTCGCCTTCGACCGCGAACGTCTCGACCAGCAGGCGCGTCCGGCCGCGCCGGCTCCGGCCGCCGCGGCGCCCGCCGCGCCGCGCAAGTAGGACGACGGGCGGGACGAGTCCGCCTAAAAGGCGATTCATGCCCGACCCGCGCTTCTTCGAAGACCTGGGGCCCGTCCGCCTCGGCGAGCTCGCGACCCTCACGGGCGCGAGCCTCGTCGACGAGGGCGCGGCCGGGCGTCTGATCAGCCGTGTCGCGGTGCTGGCCCACGCCGCCCCCGACACGGTCACCTTCCTGAGCGACCGCAAGTACGGCCCCGCGCTTGCCCACGCGCACGCCGGCGCCTGCTTCCTGCCCTCGGGGCTTGAGGCCCTCGCGCCGGACGGCTGCGCGGTGCTGACGGTCGCCAACCCGCAGGGCGCCTACGCCCTGGCGGCCCAGCGCCTCCATCGGCCGCGCCCCGGCGCGTCCCAGGCTGTCGCGTCCGACGCGAGCCTGGAGCAGGGCGTCGTGCTGGGTCCGGGCGTGGTGGTCGGACCGGGCGCGCAGATCGGCCGGGGCACGCGCATCGGCGCCAACACGGTGATCGGACCGGGCGTCGCCATCGGCCGGGATTGCGACATCGCCCCGAACGTCACCATCGGCTTCGCCCTGGTCGGCGACCGGGTGAAGATCCTGGCGGGCGCGCGGATTGGCGAGCCGGGCTTCGGCGCCACCGCCGGCCCCAAGGGCCTGATCGACATCCCCCAGCTCGGCCGCGTGATTATCCAGGACGGCGTCTCGATCGGCGCGAATTCCACCATCGACCGGGGCGCCTTCGACGACACGGTCATCGGCGAGAACACCAAGATCGACAACCTTGTGCAGATCGCCCACAACGTTCGCGTGGGGCGCAACTGCGTGATGGCCGCGCACACTGGCATCTCGGGCAGCGTCACGATCGGCGACGGCGCCCAGTTCGGCGGCCGGGCCGGGGTGGCCGACCATGTGACCATCGGGGTCGGCGCGCGCGTGGGCGCGGCCGCGGGCGTCATGAAGGATATTCCGGCGGGTGAGACCTGGGGCGGCATGCCCGCACGGCCGATCCGCCATTGGCTGAAGGAGACCGCGTGGCTCGCCCGCATGGCGAACCGCA
>NZ_JANINU010000199.1 GCF_024508875.1 Phenylobacterium sp. | reverse complement strand
GTCGGCTCGTCCAACCCCTACAACATGGTGCGCGCGACGTTCGAAGCGCTGAAGGCCCAGTCCTCGCCCCGCCAGGTTGCGGCCAAGCGCGGCAAGAAGGTCTCGGACGTGATCGGCCGCCGCGCCGACGGCGCCTCGGCCGCTGCGGCCGCGGACGCGGAAGGTTAAGCTCATGGCTGACAAGAAGACGTTCAAGGTTCGCCAGACCGGCAGCCCGATCCGCCGGACCAAGGACCAGCGCGCCACGCTCGCGGGCCTGGGCCTGAACCGGGTCGGCCGCGTGTCCGAGCTCGAGGACACCCCCTCGATCCGCGGCATGGTGGCGAAGGTCGCCCACCTCGTCGAAGTGGTGGAATAGCCAGACTAATCGTGCCATAGGCACGGTGTTGAAGGGCGAGGCGCGAGCCTCGCCCCTCGGCGTTTCTACGCCGACCTTTTTTCAAGCCGAGTCGGGGCAGGGGCCCCGGCGACAGATCTCCAAGGAGAGGCGCACATGACCAAGCTGAACGAACTGGCCCCGCAGGAAGGCTCCACCAAGGGCCGCATGCGCGTCGGCCGCGGCCCGGGTTCGGGCAAGGGCAAGACCGCCGGCCGCGGCGTGAAGGGCCAGAAGGCCCGCACCGGCGTGTCGATCGCGGGCTTCGAAGGCGGCCAGATGCCGCTGCACATGCGCATGCCGAAGCGTGGCTTCAACTCGCGCAACCGCAAGGACTTCGCCGAGGTGAACCTGTGGCGCATCGAGCAGGCGATCGCCGCCGGCAAGCTCGACGCCAAGGCCGCCATCGACGCCGACGCGCTGCTGAAGGCCGGCGTCATCCGCCGCGCCAAGGACGGTGTGAAGCTGTTGGGCGAGGGCGAGCTGAAGTCCAAGCTCAACCTCACCGTCTATTCCGCCACCGCTTCGGCCCGCGCGGCCGTCGAGAAGGCCGGCGGCTCGCTGACCACGACCAAGGTCGAAGCCAAGGCCGAAGAAGCCTAAGGGCTCCCTGCGACGACGCCGGCCTCGCTATCGGGGTCGGCGCGTCCTATCTGAGCAGGGTTACGAGTCAGGGGATTTGCTGAATGGCTTCGGCCGCAGAACAGCTCGCCGCCAATCTGAACTTCGACGCCTTCCGCAAGGCCACGGAGCTTCACAAGCGCATCTGGTTCACGCTCTGGGCGCTGATCGTCTATCGCCTGGGCACCTACATCCCGATCCCCGGCATCGACCCGGCCGCGCTGCAACAGGCCTTCTCGGGCCAGGCGCAGGGCATCCTCGGGATGTTCAACATGTTCTCGGGCGGCGCCGTCGAGCGGATGGCCATCTTTGCCCTGAACGTGATGCCGTACATCTCGGCCTCGATCATCGTCCAGCTCCTCGGCACGGTGTATCCGCCGTGGGAGAAGCTGCGGAAGGAAGGCGGCGAGGCGGGGCGCAAGACGCTCAACCAGTACACCCGCTACCTGACCGTGGTGCTCGCGGTGTTCCAGTCCTTCGGCATCGCCGCGGGCCTGTCGCAGAGCCCCGGCCTGGTCCAGAACCCGGGCATCTTCTTCATCGTCGCGACCGTGGTCACCCTGACGGGCGGCACCATGTTCCTGATGTGGCTGGGCGAGCAGATCACCAGCCGCGGGGTCGGCAACGGCATCTCGCTGCTGATCTTCGCCGGCATCGTCGCGGTCTTGCCGCGCTACCTGATGCAGGCCCTGGAACTGACCCGCACGGGCTCGATGAACACGGGCACGCTGTTCCTGATGGTCATTCTGATCGTCGCCGTGACGGTGGCGATCGTCTTCATGGAGCGCTCGCAGCGGCGCCTGCTGGTGCAATATCCCAAGCGCCAGGTGGGCAACCGCATGTTCGGCGGCGACACCTCGTTCCTGCCGCTCAAGATCAACACCTCGGGCGTGATCCCGCCGATCTTCGCGTCTTCGCTGCTGCTGCTGCCGGCCACCGTCATGGGCTTCGCGGCCACCGCGAACCTGCCGGAATGGCTTCAGTGGCTGCCGCTGGCGGTGGGCCAACTCCAGCACGGCCAGCCGCTGTTCATGGTGCTCTACGGCGCCCTGATCATCTTCTTCTGCTTCTTCTACACGTCGGTTGTCTTCAACCCCGAGGACACGGCGGAGAACCTGCGCAAGTACGGCGGCTTCCTGCCGGGCATCCGCCCGGGCAAGCGGACGGCCGAGTACCTCGACTTCGTCCTGACGCGCCTGACCGTGATCGGCGCGGCCTACATCACGCTGGTCTGCCTCGTGCCGGAGGCGCTGATGAAGGTCTCGGGAACGCAGTTCTACATGGGCGGTACGTCGCTGCTCATCGTGGTCAGCGTCACCATGGACACCGTGGCCCAGATCCAGTCGCACCTGCTGGCGCACCAGTACGAAGGCCTGATCAAGAAGTCGAAGCTGCGGGGCGGCCGTCGCTAGGACGGCCCGCCTTGGGTGACGTTGCGATAGGGCGCCACAAGAGCGCCGGGTGAGGGGATCGCTATGAACCTGATTCTGTTCGGGCCGCCGGCGGCGGGGAAGGGCACCCAGGCCAAGCGCCTGGTCGAGACCCGCAACATGGTCCAGTTGTCGACCGGCGACATGCTGCGCGCCGCCATCGCGTCCGGCTCGGAGCTGGGCAAGCGCGTCGAAGGCATCATGCAACGCGGCGATCTGGTCTCGGACGAGATCGTCATCGAGCTTATCGAGAGCCGCCTGCCCGAGGCCGAAGCCGCCGGCGGCGCGATCTTCGACGGCTTCCCCCGGACGCTCCCGCAGGCCGAGGCCCTGGACAAGATGCTGAAGGGCCGTGGCAGCCAGATCGACCTGGTCCTGCGCCTGAAGGTCGACGACGAGGCGCTGAAGAAGCGCATCGCCGGCCGCTTCGCCGAGTCGGGCCGCCCCGACGACAATCCCGAGAGCTTCGTGGTCCGCCTCGAGGCCTACAACCGCCAGACCGCGCCGCTGCTGCCGTACTACGAAGGGCAGGGCAAGCTGGTGGAAGTCGACGGCATGGGCGCCATCGACGCCGTCGCCGCCGGCATCGACGCGGCGATGGACAAGGCGCGCGGCTAAGCGTCCTGGCCGATTGCGGATCAGCCGCACTCATGCTTACCTTTTCGCGATCCGGTGTGGAAACCGGGGTGGCGAACGTGTGCGAGGCGTCCCAACCCTTGCGCGCGCAGTATTTCGTTCACATTTGGGCGTTTCCGCCATTGACGGGGGCACCCCGATCCATATAACGAAGCGCTTCCGCGAAAGAGCGCGAAGGACGCGCCGGCCTATGCCTATGGCAGATTGGGGCCGGGGCGCCGTTTGCGCTTTTCTTGCGTGATCCAGGAGATTACCTCACGTGGCCCGTATCGCTGGCGTCAACATTCCTACGAACAAGCGCGTCGTGATCGCGCTGCAGTACATCCATGGCATCGGCGAGGCGAAGGCCCGCGAGATCGTCAGCAAGGTCGGCATCGAGGACGCCCGGCGCGTCAATCAGCTCACCGACCAGGAAGTGCTGCAGATTCGCGAGACGATCGACCGCGACTACCTGGTCGAAGGCGACCTGCGCCGCGAGACCGCGGTCAACATCAAGCGCCTGATGGACCTGGCCTGCTATCGCGGCCTGCGTCACCGCAAGGGCCTGCCGGTCCGCGGTCAGCGCACGCACACCAACGCCCGCACCCGCAAGGGCCCGGCCAAGCCGATCGCCGGCAAGAAGAAGTAAGAGAGCTAGTCGATGGCCAAGGAACCGGCGCGCGTCAAACGCCGCGAGCGCAAGAACATCACGTCGGGCGTGGCCCACGTGAATGCGTCCTTCAACAACACCATGGTGACCATCACCGACGCCCAGGGGAACACGATCTCCTGGTCCAGCGCCGGCCTGATGGGCTTCAAGGGTTCGCGTAAGTCGACGCCCTACGCCGCCCAGATGGCGGCCGAGGACGCCGGCCGTAAGGCCGCCGAACACGGCGTGCGCACGCTGGAAGTCAACGTCTCGGGCCCCGGCTCGGGCCGTGAGTCGGCTCTGCGCGCGCTGCAGGCGGTGGGTATGACGATCACCACTATCCGGGATGTGACGCCCATTCCGCACAACGGCTGCCGCCCGCCCAAGCGCCGGCGCGTCTAGTCGTTAGAGCTACAATTCCCTGACGCCGGCCGTGGATTTACGGCCGGCGATCCTGCGTTTTCGAGGGACACACGTGATCGAACGAAACTGGAATGAACTAATCCGTCCCGAGAAGCCGCAAATCGAGACCGGCGCCGACGCCAGCCGCAAGGCGCGTCTGGTGGCCGAGCC
>NZ_JANINU010000198.1 GCF_024508875.1 Phenylobacterium sp. | reverse complement strand
CACCGCGTGATTCCGGGCTTCATGGCCCAGGGCGGCGACCCGACCGGCACCGGCATGAGCGGCTCGTCGAAGCCGAACCTGCCCGCCGAGTTCAGCCGCGAGCCGCACGTGCGCGGCGTCTGCTCGATGGCCCGCACCAACAACCCGAACTCGGCCAACAGCCAGTTCTTCATCTGCTTCGACGACGCCCGCTTCCTCGACGGCCAGTACACGGTCTGGGGCGAGGTGACCGAAGGCATGGAACACGTCGACTCGCTGCCCAAGGGCGAGCCGCCGCGCAATCCGGGCAAGATCGTCTCGATGAAGGTGGCCGCGGACGCCTAGTCATGGCTGGACGCCTGAAGGTGTTCGTCACGTCGGACGGCCTGACCGACTACATCGTGGCGACCACCTCCAGGCCCAAGGCCCTTGAGGCCTGGGGCAGCCATCAGGACCTCTTCAAGACGGGCCTCGCACATGAGGCCGACGATGCGGACCTGGTGAAGGCCGCCACGGCGCAGCCGGGCGAGGTCTTGCGCCGGCCGGCGGGCTCGCGCGCCACGCTTGAGAGGCTAAAGTCTTCCAAGCCGGAGAACGCGAAGCCCGCCGGGCCGACGAAAGCGCAACTGCGCAAGGTCGCCGAGCTGGAGGCCAGGCTGGACGCCGCCGACAAGGCGGCGGCCGCCGAACTTGCCGCACTCGACGCCCGCCGAGCCGCCGCGGAGGCGAAACACGCCCAGGCGCGCGCAAAGATGATCGCCAGTCTTGCGGCCGCTCGCGAGGCCGTGGAGCGGGCGCGCGCTTGACGCGGAGGCGTCGGCGTGTGCTTGACCTCGCGCTCCATGCAACTCGCCGACTTCGATTTCGACCTGCCCGAGGATCGCATCGCGCTCCGTCCGGCCAATCCGCGCGACGCGGCGCGTCTGCTTCTTATCCAGGCTGGCCGCCCGCTTGAGGATCTGCATGTCCGTGACCTGCCGAGCCTGCTGGGCGCGGGCGACGTACTGGTGGTCAACGACACGCGGGTGATCCCGGCCCGTCTGAAGGGCGTCCGCGTGCGCGGCGAGAGCCGCATCGCCGTCGAGGCGACGCTTCACCAGGCGAAGTCGGGCCACGTGTGGACCGCCTTCATGCGGCCGGGGAAGAAGCTGGCGGTCGGCGACCGAATCCTGTTCGGCGAGACGGACGACCGCGCCTGCCTCCTGAGCAGCCTCGACGCTACGGTGCAGTCCAAGGGAGAGGGAGGCGAGGTTACGCTCGCCTTCGACCTCGCCGGGCCCGACCTGATGGCCGCCATCGCAGAGCGCGGGATGATGCCGCTGCCACCCTACATCGCCGCCAAGCGGGGCGAGGACGAGCAGGACCGCGCCGACTACCAGACCGTCTACGCCGCCGAGGACGGCTCGGTGGCCGCGCCAACCGCCGGCCTGCATTTCACGCCCGAGCTAATGGGCCGGCTGGAAGCGATGGGGGTGACGTTCGAGCGCGTGACGCTGCACGTCGGCGCCGGCACGTTCCTTCCCGTGAAGGTGGACAACATCTCCGAGCACAAGATGCATGCGGAGTGGGGCGAAGTGGACGCCGCTACGGCCGACCGGCTGAACGCCGTCCGCGCCGCCGGGGGCCGCATCGTCTGCGTCGGCACCACGTCGCTGCGCCTGCTGGAGAGCGCCGCCGATCCGGATGGGACGATCCGCCCGTTCGCCGCAGAGACCGCCATCTTCATCACGCCCGGCTACCGGTTCCGCGCCGCGGACGGGCTGATGACCAACTTCCACCTGCCGAAATCGACGCTGTTCATGCTGGTCTCGGCCTTCGCGGGCCAGGAGACCATGCGCGCCGCATACGACCACGCCATCGCCACCGGCTACCGGTTCTACTCCTACGGCGACTCCAGCCTGCTCTGGCGTGCCGTCTGATGGCCGGCTTCCCGTTCCAGCTCTCGGCCACGGATGGCAAGGCGCGCACCGGTGTGCTGTCGACGCCGCGCGGCGAGATCCGCACGCCCGCCTTCATGCCCGTGGGCACCGCCGGCACCGTGAAGGCCCTGACCGTCGAGCAGGTGGCCGCCACCGGCGCGGACATCATCCTGGGCAACACCTATCACCTGATGCTGCGGCCCACGGCCGAGCGGGTGAAGCGGTTGGGCGGACTGCACCGCTTCATGCGCTGGGAGAAGCCGATCCTCACCGACTCGGGCGGCTTCCAGGTCATGTCGCTGTCGAAGATCTCCAAGGTCACTGAGGACGGCGTCACCTTCCAGAGCCACATCGACGGCAGTCGCCACGCCCTGTCGCCAGAGCGGTCGATGGAGATCCAGGCCGATCTGCTGGGCTCGGACATCGTCATGCAACTGGACGAGCTGGTTGCCCTTCCGGCGACACCGCAGAAGGCGGCGGATGCCATGCGGCGATCCGCACGCTGGGGACAGCGGTCAAAGAACGCGTTCGGTGAACGTGACGCTCAAAATCTGTTCGGCATCCAGCAGGGCGGGCTCGATCCGGCGTTGCGCCGTGAATCGGCCGAGCGTCTTCAGGAGATCGGGTTCGACGGGTACGCCATCGGCGGCCTGGCGGTGGGCGAGGGGCATCGGGCGATGTGCGAGGCGCTTGACTTCGCTCCCGACATGCTGCCGGTCGAGCGGCCCCGCTACCTCATGGGCGTCGGCAAGCCGATCGACATCGTGGAGGCCGTCTTTCGCGGGGTCGACATGTTCGACTGCGTGCTGCCCACGCGCTCCGGCCGCCACGGCCAGGCCTGGACCTGGGACGGGCCGATCAACCTCAAGAACGCCCGCTTCGCGGAGGATGAGAGCCCGCTGGACGAAGGCAGCCTGGTCCCGGCCAGCCGCGACTACTCCAAGGCCTATCTGCACCACCTGGTGAAGGCGAACGAGATCCTCGGCCAAGTGCTGCTGTCGTGGCACAACCTGGCCTTCTTCCAGGCCCTGATGGCCGAGATGCGCGCCGCGATCGCGGCGGGGACCATGACGCGGTTCCGAGACGCGTTCGCCGCCCGGCAGGGCGCTAGCGGACCGGATACTTCGGGCTGAACTTGCTGGGCGGCCGTCCCGATGGCGGCGGCGCGGCGGCCTGCCTCTGCTGAACGACCGCCGCCCGCTCGTGCGACGGCGTGGCCGGCGGCGTGCAGCCCTTGGACTCGCCCAGGCCCTTGAGATAGGCGCGGCGCACGTTGCCCGCGACGATGGCGGACTGCACCAACCGGTCGTGCGCTTCCGCCCCCGAGAGCTTTCGCACGAAGCCGCGGAACGGAATGGCGTCAGACGCGAGGTCCCCCGCCACGCCCAGCGCCGTCGACTTGCCGCGGTCCATCAGGTTCTCGTCGGTGACCGGCACCTTGTCGATGTCGGGGCCGAGTGCCTCGTCCAGCGGCCGGATCAGAGCCGCGAGGGCAGGGCACTTGAAGCTGCGCGGGGGGCGGGCATAGGGATCGTCCAGCGCCTGGAGCAACACGTCCGGGATCTTCGCTCGCATGACGTTGAGGTCGCGCAGCGGCGTCGTCGCCGCGCCCTGCAGGCTCTCGCGCTTGAGCTGTTCCGAGGTCTTCATCTGGGCCTCGGCGTCGGGCGGCGGCGGTGGCGGCGGAGCGGGTGGCGGCGGGGTGATCTTCTTGGGCGCGGCCTTGGCGGCCGGCGCCTTGGCGGCAGGCTTCGTTTGGGCCGCGGCCTGGCTCGACAGGCCCGCCGCGACGACGCCGACGAGGATCATTCTCAGGAGAGGCGAGCGCATGACCTCAGCACCATACCCCGCCCTGCGGCGCTGTTAAGGCCGGCGTCGCGAAAGCGCGTTTGACTTTCGCTTGATGCGCTCTAGGTTCCGCCCCCTCCGCCGGGGCCTCCCCCGGAACGGGGGCCGGTAGCTCAGTGGTAGAGCATTCGACTTTTAATCGAATGGTCGTGAGTTCGAACCTCACCCGGCCTACCAATCTCTCCGCTTTGATGCCGCGGCCCCAGATCGGCCCGAGCGCCGGTCGGTCGCTCAGTCGTCGATCAGGACGATGCCCGTGACCTCTTCGCGGTAGCGGCGTTCCTCTTCCCACTGCTTGAGGATGTCGGTGAGCACGTAGGGCGGCGCCCAGTCGTAGTCCTCGTGGTTCGCGCCGGCGAGGTAGAGCGGGGTGATCGACTTGTAGTTCTGCTCGATGATCGCCTCGCAATACGAGCGGATCGTGGTGCGGTCGGTCGAGACCTCGCCGAGTCGCCGGTCCTCGGGGTCGATGCGCTGGCGGCCGACCGGGATCCAGAGCGTGGGGTAGGGCTGGTTGTCGATGACGCCCTTCAGCTTGTCCTTGCCCGACAGGTGCAGGCGCAGCGGCCCGACCTTGC
>NZ_JANINU010000197.1 GCF_024508875.1 Phenylobacterium sp. | reverse complement strand
TCGCGGTCGGCGTCAACAACCTGTTCGACAAGGACCCGCCGGGCTGCGTCACCTGCGGCCTGAACAACTACGACCCGAACGCCTACGACGCGCCGGGCCGCTTCATGTACCTGCGGCTCAGCTATCGCCACTAAACAACATTGACTTTGGGCGGGGTGTCGTCAGACACCCCGTCCCATGATCCCCCGCTACGCCCGCAAGGAAGCCGCCGCGATCTGGGAACCCCAGACCCGCTTCAAGATCATGTTCGAGATCGAGGCCCACGCCGCCGACGCCATGGCGGACCTGGGCGTGATCCCGAAGGAGGCCGCCCGGGTCATCTGGGAAAAGGGCCGCGACGCCGTCTGGAACGCCGACCGCATCGACGAGATCGAGCGCGAGGTGAAGCACGACGTCATCGCCTTCCTCACCCACGTCACCGAGATCGTCGGCCCCGAGGCCCGCTTCCTGCACCAGGGCATGACGTCCTCCGACGTCAACGACACCACCCTTGCCGTCCAGCTCGTCCGCGCCACCGACCTCCTGATCGAGGACGTCGACCTGGTGCTGGCCGCCCTCAAGCGCCGCGCCTACGAGCACCGCCTGACGCCCACCGTCGGCCGCAGCCACGGCATCCACGCCGAGCCCACCACCTTCGGCCTCAAGCTCGCCGGCCACTACGCCGAGTTCCAGCGCGCCAAGGAGCGCCTGGCGATGGCCAAGTTCGAGATCGCCACCTGCGCGGTCTCCGGCGCCGTCGGCACCTTCGCCAACGTCGCCCCCGAGGTCGAAGCCTACGTCGCCGACAAGATGGGCCTCGCCGTCGAGCCGGTCTCGACCCAGGTCATCCCCCGCGACCGCCACGCCGCCTACTTCGCCGCCCTCGCCGTGGTCGCCAGCTCCATCGAACGCCTAGCGGTCGAAATCCGCCACCTGCAGCGCACCGAGGTCCTGGAGGCCGAGGAGCCGTTCGACGTGGGCCAGAAGGGCTCGTCGGCCATGCCGCACAAGCGCAACCCGATCCTCACCGAGAACCTGACGGGCCTCGCCCGCCTCGTCCGCTCGGCGGTGACGCCGGCCATGGAGAACGTCGCCCTCTGGCACGAGCGCGACATCAGCCACTCGTCCGTGGAACGTGGCATCTGCCCGGATGCGACGGTCCACCTCGACTTCGCGCTCCGCCGCCTGGCCGGCGTGGTCGAGCGCCTCGTGGTGTATCCCGAGAACATGGCCAAGAACCTCGACCGCCTGGGCGGCCTGGTCCACTCGCAACGCGTACTGCTGGGCCTGACCCAGAAGGGCCTGTCGCGCGAGGCCAGCTACGCTGCCGTCCAGCGCAACGCCATGAAGGTCTGGCGCGGCGAGGGGAACTTCCTCGACTTCCTGAAGGCCGACCCCGAGATCACCCTCTCGGACGCCGAGCTCGAGCAGCTCTTCGACCTCGGCTACCACTTCAAGAACGTCGACCGGGTCTTCGCGCGCGTCTTCGGCGACGAGGCGCAGACCATCCGGCGCCTCGCGACCGCCGACGCCTGATCGGGCGGGGCGGCTTGACCGCCCCCGCCCGGCTGCGGCCTGATGGGCGGGGGACCTCCGCCCATGGCCGACATCGACGACCTGCGCCGCCTCGCCCTGGCCCTGCCTGGCGCTCACGAGGTCACCTACCGCGGGAACCCCTGGTTCAACGTGGGCAAGAAGACCTTCGCGCTGGAGATCGACGGCCGCGCCATCCTGAAGCTCGACAAGGGTCACCAGGAGCTCCTGTTCGAGATCCGGCCCGAGACGTTCAGCAAGTGCCCGGTGGCCACCGTCTACTGGAGCTACGTCGAGCTCTCCCACCTCGACGAGGCCGAACTCTCCGACCTCGTCCTCGAAGCCTGGGCTCAGATCGTTCCGAAGAAGGTCAGCCGGCCGATGCTGGAGGCGCGCTCACCCCGCCCTTGACGCCCCCGGCGGAAAGCTCGTCACCTCTCGCCAACCCACGGGAGGGACCAACATGGACATGCAAGGCATCCTGGCGCGCCAGAAGGCGGCCCACCTGCGCGACGGCGCGCCCACGGCGGAACAAAGGATCGACCGCATCGACCGCTGCATCGGCCTTCTGGTCGACCACCGGGCCCAGATCGAGGAGGCGGTGAACCAGGACTTCGGCTCCCGCTCGCGCGAGGCCACCGCCTTCACCGACATCGCCGGCTCCATCGGCCCGCTGAAGCACGCCCGGGACAATCTCCGCGCCTGGATGAAGACCGAGAAGCGGAAGACCACTCCCGCCATCCTCGGCCTTTTCGGGGCCAAGGCCGAGGTCCGCTACCAGCCGAAGGGCGTGGTTGGCGTGATCAGCCCCTGGAATTTCCCGGTAAACCTCACCTTCGCGCCGCTGGCCGGCATCCTGGCCGCCGGCAACCGGGCGATGATCAAGCCGTCGGAATACACACCCGCCACCTCCGAACTGATGAAGACCATGTTCGGCAAGGTCTTCTCCGAGGAGGAGATCGCCGTCGTCACCGGCGGGCCGGACGTGGGCGAGGCCTTCGCGCACCTGGCCTTCGACCACCTGATCTTCACCGGCGCCACCTCGATCGCCCGCCACGTCATGCGCGCCGCCGCCGAGAACCTGGTGCCGCTGACCCTGGAACTGGGCGGCAAGAGCCCGGTCATCCTGGGCAAGTCGGCCGACCTCGGCGTCGCCGCCGCCCGGGTGATGAACGGCAAGACCCTCAACGCCGGCCAAATCTGCCTGGCCCCCGACTACGTCCTGGCGCCGCAGGAGAGCCTGGAGGGCTTCGTTGAGGCCGCCCGCGCCTCGGTCGCCAAGATGTTCCCCACCATCAAGGACAACCCCGACTACACCTCCATCGTCGCCCAGCGGCACTACGAGCGGATCACCGGCTATGTCGAGGACGCCCGCGCCAAGGGCGCCCGCATCGTCGAGCTGAAGCCCGAGGGCGAGGACCTGACCCAGCAGGAGCATCGCAAGATCGCCCCCACCCTTATCCTCGAGCCCACCGACGACATGAAGGTGATGCAGGAGGAGATCTTCGGCCCCGTCCTGCCCGTGAAGAGCTACCGCTCGGTCGACGAGGCCATCGCCTACGTCAACGGCCGCGACCGGCCGCTCGGCCTCTACTACTTCGGCGACGATCCCGCCGAGCGGGAGAAGGTCCTCAGCTCCACCACCCCCGGCGGCGTCACCGTCAACGACGTCATCATGCACGTGGCGCAGGAGGAGCTGCCGTTCGGCGGCATCGGCCCCGCGGGCATGGGCAGCTACCACGGCCATGACGGCTTCAAGGAGTTCAGCCACAAGAAGGCGGTCTACACCCAGATCAAGAAGGACATCGGCCCGCTGCAGGCCCTGCGCCCGCCCTACGGCGCCGGCATCCGCAAGATGCTGGCCGCGCAGGTGAAGCGGTAGCGAAGCCCTCCACCCCAGGTGTCATCCCGGTTTCGCCGAAGGGCGAAGACCGGGACCCCGTGGCGCGCGCCAAAACGCAAAAGGCGCGGCTTTGCGGCCGCGCCTCTTCGAATTCTTCAACATATCGGGGTCCCGGTCTTCGCGTCGCGAACCCGGGATGACACCGAGCGAAGCGCCTACTTCCCGGCCTTCACGCCTTCGCGGGCCTGGGCCAGCAGCTCGGCCATCTTCATGCGGACCTCGCCCTCGGACACGGCCACGCCGGCGCCCTTCAGATCCTCGAACACCTTGCGCAGCACGTCCTCGTCGCCCGGCAGCTCCAGGTCCGACTTCACCACCGCCTTGGCGTATTCGTCGATATGCGGGGCCTGCAGGCCCATCAGGCCGGCGGCCCATTCGCCCAGAGCGCGGTTGCGGCGCGCGTGCGCCTTGAATTCCTGCTCCTGGTCGAGGGCGAACTTCTTCTCGAAGCCTTGTTCGCGATCGTCGAAGGTCGTCATCGTATCCTGGGGGTAAACTTCTTGGAGCGGGCGATCCCATATCGTGCGCCGACCGGCCCCGCAATGGAAAGCGGCGCCTGCCTCACGAGTTTGCGCCGTAGCGTCGCACACGCTATTTTTGTCTGGCCTGAATGGGGTGAGAGGCCGAGTCGGATCCGCGCGCGAGATGCAAGCCGCGCGCGTTTTTCGTTGTTTCCCGACCGGAGCAAGTCCTCGCCTATGGAGAAGGCCCGCAGATGACCCGCCGTAAGAAGATCTACGAGGGGAAGGCCAAGATCCTCTATGAGGGCCCCGAGCCTGGAACGCTGATCCAGTACTTCAAGGACGACACCACCGCCTTCGACGCGACCAAGAAGGCCGTGCTCGAGGGCAAGGGCGTCATCAACAACCGCATCAGCGAATACATCATGACCAAGCTGAACTCGATCGGGGTTCAGAACCACTTCATCAAGCG
>NZ_JANINU010000196.1 GCF_024508875.1 Phenylobacterium sp. | reverse complement strand
GGTGAGCCGCGCCATGACCATGGAGATCCGCGAAGGCCGCGGGGTGGGCCCGAAGAAGGACCATATCTTTCTGCACCTCGATCACCTGGATCCCAAGATCCTGGCCGAGCGCCTGCCGGGAATTTCCGAGAGCGCGAAGATCTTCGCGGGGGTCGACGTCACCAAGGAGCCGATCCCGGTGCTGCCGACCGTGCACTACAACATGGGCGGCATCCCGACGAACTTCTACTCGGAGGTGGTCACCAAGGCCGGGCGCGACCCGGACAAGGTGGTGCCGGGCCTGATGGCCGTGGGCGAAGCGGCCTGCGTCAGCGTGCACGGCGCCAACCGCCTCGGCTCCAACAGCCTGATCGACCTGGTGGTGTTCGGCCGCTCGGCCGCGCTTCGCTGCGCCGACACGATCAAGGCCGGCGCGACCCAACCCGAACTGAAGCCCGCGATGACCGACGGCCACCTCAGCCGCCTGGACCGCTTCCGCAACGCCAGCGGCTCGACCTCGACAGCCGCCCTTCGCCTCGAAATGCAGATGGCGATGCAGGAGGACGCGGCGGTCTACCGGACTTCAGACGCGCTGAAGAGCGGCGTGCAACGGATGAACGCCGTCAACGCCAAGCGCCCCGACCTGAAGGTCACCGACCGCTCGATGGTCTGGAACAGCGACCTGATGGAGACGCTTGAGCTGGACAACCTCATCGGACAGGCGGTCGTGACGGTGACCGGCGCGCACAACCGCACCGAAAGCCGCGGGGCCCACGCCCACGAGGACTTCCCGGACCGCGACGACAAGAAGTGGATGAAGCACACCCTGTCGTGGTTCGACGACGCCACGGGCAAGGTGAAGATCGATTACCGCCCGGTGCACGACTACACCATGACCAACGAAATCGCGCCCTTCCCGCCCAAGGCGCGGGTCTACTAGGCGAAGGGGAACAGACAGATGGTTCAGCTCACCCTTCCGAAGAACTCCGTCCCCAAGGGCGGCAAGCACTTCCCGGCCCCTGCGGGCGCGGCGAAGGTCAAGACGTTCAAGATCTACCGGTACGATCCGGACAACGGGCAGAACCCGTCGTGGGACACCTACGATGTGGACGTCAGCCAATGCGGCCCGATGGTCCTGGACGTGCTGATCCACATCAAGAACCACATCGACCCCACGCTGACGTTCCGCCGCTCGTGCCGCGAAGGCATCTGCGGCTCGTGCGCCATGAACATCGCCGGGCGCAACACCCTGGCCTGCATCCACGGCCACGAGGAGTGCCCGGGCGACAAGGTCTCGATCAGCCCGCTGCCGCACATGCCGGTGGTGAAGGACCTGGTGCCGGACCTGACGCTGTTCTACGCGCAGTACGCCTCGGTCGAGCCCTGGCTGAAGACCGAGACTCCCGAGCCGCAGAAGGAGTGGCGCCAGTCGCCGCAGGACCGCGAGAAGCTGGACGGCCTCTACGAGTGCATCCTGTGCGCCTGCTGCTCGACGAGCTGCCCCAGCTACTGGTGGAACCAGGAGAAGTACCTCGGCCCGGCGGCTCTGCTGCACGCCTACCGCTGGATCATCGACAGCCGAGACGAGGCCACCGGCCAGCGCCTGGACGACGTCGAGGACCCGTTCAAGCTCTACCGCTGCCACACGATCATGAACTGCGCCCAGGTCTGCCCGAAGGGTCTGAACCCGGCCAAGGCGATCGCCGAGATCAAGAAGATGCTGGTGGACCGGGTGGTCTGATGCGCCGCGTCGCGATCCTCGCTTTCGGGCTCTGGATCGCGGCCACCTCCGCCCAGGCCCAGATCAGCGTCGTCCAGGGCGCTCCGCCCGTCACCGACGAGACGAAGGCGGCGCTCGGCAAGGTTCGCGCCGACGGTTCGCGCGAGCTCTATCAGCTCGCGGAAGCGGGCCGGATTGACGCGCAGACCTACGCCGGCGTCCTGCTAGCCTTCAGAAGCGACGCCGAGCCTGACAAGCGCAAGGGCTGCGGTTATCTGGAAGCCGCGTCGGCGACCCGGTCGGACGCCATGCACTTCCTGGGCGAGGCCTATCAGTACGGTCGCTGCGGCGGGCGGATCGACCTGGAAAAGGCGATCACGACTTTCCACAAGGCCGGCGACATGGGCCTCGGCAAGTCGCGCTGCGCGGAGGGCAATGTGCTGCTGGAGCTGGGCCGCGACCAGGCGCGCGCGGTGCGGCTGTGCACCGAGGGCGCGGAGATGGGCGACGCCGACGCCCAGACGGACGTTGGCAACTTCTATCTCTCGGGCCGATTTGTGAAGAAGGACGCGGTGGCGGCCCGCGGCTGGTACGAAAAGGCCGTCGCCCAGGGCCATCGGAACGCGGCCTACACGCTCGGCCAAATTTACTGGTACGGCGACGGCGTCGCGAAGGACACCGCCAAGGCGGCCCAGCTTTGGCGCCTCGCCTACGACCAGGGCCGGCCGGACGCGGCTGTCCTGCTGGGCGATGAGGCCATGGAGCGGGCCACCAGAAAGCTGGACGCGAACCAGTTGGCGGCGGTGGGCGCCGGCGAGGCTGCGTTGGATCAGGCCATCCTGTCCGAGGCCCTCGATTGGTATGAGAAGGCGCTGGCCGCCGCGCCGCCGCAGTCGCGTGGACAGATCGAGGACCGCATCAAGAAAGCCAAGCTGTTCAAGCGCCCCGATAGCAAAGGTGGTGCGTAGGACCGGCTAGGCCACCCGCCCCTTCGCCGACCGGCGGCATGTTTCGCCCTGGAAACCGGTCTCAGCTTGAGCGTCTTGCCGGGCCATGCCTCATTGCCGGCATGCTTCGCACCCTCCACGCCCCCGCCCTCGCCGCCCTTGCCCTCGCCGTCGCGCCGGCCGCCGGGCTCGTCGCCATCGCGCCGTCCGCGGCCTCCGCCCAGACGCCAGCCGACGCGACACAGAAGTTCAACGCCTTCCTCGACGCCGAATTCGCCGAGGCCCTGAAGTTCAGCCCACAGACCGCGACGACCCTGGGCCGCAAGGAGGGTTACGACCGGCTGAACGACCTCTCGGAGGCGGCCGAGCTTAAGGCGCTGGAGTGGCGGCGCGGCAGCGTGGCGCGGATGAAGCAGGGGTTCCAGCGGGACAAGCTCTCGGACGAGGGCAAGATCAGCTTCGACATGTGGAGCCAGGAGCTGGACCGCGCCGAGCTGGCCTACAGGTTCCGCCGCTACGACTTTCCGTTCGGCGGCGGCGGGGCCCATTCGGGCCTGCCCTCCTTCCTGATCAGCTCGCACCTCGTCGACGGCGCCGCCGACATGAAGGCCTACAACGCCCGCCTTCGCGCCCTCGGCCCCGCCATGGACCAGGCCCGCGAGCGCGCCGTGGCCGCCGCCGGCGACGGCATCCGCATGCCGCGCTTCGCCTATGAGCGGATGATCGCCGAGAGCCGCAAGCTGATCTCGGGCCAACCCTTCGCCGCCGAAGGGCCGGACTCCCCGCTGTGGACCGACGCCAAGGCCAAGGTCGCCAGGCTGTCCGCCGCCGGAAAGGTCACGCCGCAGGAGGCGCAGGCGCTGCTGGACGAGGCCAAGGCGGCGCTGACCACGGGCATGAAGCCCGGCTATGAGCGCCTGATCGCGTGGGGCGAGGGCGACATCGGCAAGGCGCCGTCGGGCAAGGTCGGCGCGCTGACGCTGCCGAAGGGTCTGGACTGGTACCAGGCGGCGATCACACTGCAGACCACCACGACGCTGACGCCCGACCAGATCCATAGCCTGGGCCTGTCGGAGGTGAAGCGGATCCAGGGCGAGCAGGATGCACTGGCGCAGAAGGCCGGCTTCAAGGACGCCGACGCCTACTATGCCGAGCTGAACCGCGCCGACCCGCCGCAGCCCTACACCGACGAGAACCGCGCCGAGATTCTGGCCTATTCCAACAGCCTGATCGCCAAGAGCCGCGCGGCGCTGCCGGCGATGTTCAACAACCTGCCGGCCTACAAAATGGAAGTGATCCGCGAGCCGTCGTTCAGCGAGGTGGCGGGTGGCGCGGCGCACGCCAGCGGCCCCAGCCCCGACGGCGCGCGCCCGGGCCGGGTCTACCTCCACATGCTGGGCAAGACGTCGCTGCGCGCCAGCCTGGCCGACCTGATGTGCCACGAGGGCGTGCCGGGCCACGTCATGCAGGGCGACCTGCGCGTGCGCCAGAAGGGGGCGCCGCAGTTCCGGCTGGCCGCCCGCAACGCCGCCTTCAACGAAGGCTGGGGCCTCTATTCCGAACTGCTGTGCAAGGAGATGGGCGTCTATCCCGATATCGCCTCGGACTTCATGCGCCTGGACGCCGAGCTGTTCCGCGCCGCCCGGCTGGTGACCGACACCGGGCTGCACGCCAAGGGGTGGACCGAGGACGAGGCTGTCGCCTACCTCAAGGCCACCGGCCGGCGGGGCGACGACCAGGCCCGAGCCGAGACTCGCCGCTACATCGTCAATCCCGGCCAGGCCACCGCCTACAAGATCGGCATGATCCGCATCCTGCAACTGCGCGGCGAGGCGCAGAAGGCGCTGGGACCGAAGTTTGACATCAAGGCCTTCAACGACACGGTGATCGCCTCCGGCTCGCTGCCGCTTTCGGTGCTGGACCAGCGGATCAAGGACTGGGTGGCGGAGCAGAAGCGGGGGTAGACGCCCTCGTCCGCCCCCACCTCACCGTTCGCATAGATCAGGGCCGGAACAGCGTCTCCAGCCCGGCGATCACGTCCTCGATGAGTTCGCCGCCTTCGGGCGTGCTTGGGGCGAGGTCCGCGGCGCCGTGGGCGGCCGCCCAGACGGCCAGGGTGATATGCCGCAACGGCGGGTCTACCCGCCCCTGCACGGTCGCCACCTCGGTCACAATACGGTGCAGGACCGCCAGCGCCGCGGCCCGGGCTTCGACCACTTGCGGCTGCTCGGCGATCTCGGGGTCGAACATCAGGCCGAACAGCGCGGGCTCGCGTCGGGCGAACTGGAAATAGCCCACGGCCCAGCCACGCAGGCGCCGCCCCTCGCCAGCATCGTGGTCGGCGCGCTCGAGGTCGCGCCGCAGCTCCTTGAACCCGCCCGCCGCCAGCTCGGCCAGGAGCGCGGTCTTGCTGTCGTAGTGGTGGTACATCGAGCCGGCCGTGATGCCGGCCCGCGCCGCGAGCGCCCTCAGGTTGAGCTGCTTGAGGCCGCCCTCCTCCAGCATCTCGCGCGCCTCGCGAATGAGGCGGCCAGGCAGGTCTCCGACGTGGTAACGGCGCCCTTCGGACATGACGCCGGAGCTTACGCCTAATTCCGCGTGGGGATCACCACCGGGAGGGTCTCATAGCCCTTCACGAACACCGAGTGTGTGCGCAGCGGCTCGCGGACCAGGCGAATCTCGGGGAACCGGGCCAGGATTTCTTCCCAGATGATGCAGAGCTGCAGCTCGGCCAGGCGGTTGCCCACGCAGCGGTGGATGCCGAAGCCGAACGACAGGTGGTTGCGGACCCGCTCGCGCTGGATGTCGTAGGCGTTCGGGTTGGCGATCTGGGCGTCGTCCCGGTTGCCCGAAACATACCACATGACCACGCGGTCGCCGGCCTTGATCGTCTTGCCGCCCAGTTCGAAGTTGCGGGTCGCGGTGCGGGCCATGTGCGCCAGCGGCGTCTGCCAGCGGATGGTCTCGGAGACCATGGCGGGGATCAGCGACGGGTCGGCGCGCAGCTTGTCGTACTGGTCGGGGTTCTTGTTGAGCGCATAGACCGAGCCGGAAATGGTGTTCCGGGTGGTGTCGTTGCCGCCGATGATCAGCAGCACCACGTTCGAGTGGTAGTCGTGGACGTTGAGGTTCCGGGTGGCCTCCGCGTGGGCCATCATCGAGATCAGGTCGAACTTCGGCGGCGCGTTCACCCGCTCGGCCCACAGGGCGTCGAAGGCGGCGAAGCAGGCGTCGGCCTGCTCGCGCTTGTGGTCCCAGCTCTTGGCTGGGCCGAAGCCGGGCGTGTTGGTGAACATGTCCGACCAGAAGGTCAGTTCCCGGCGCTTCTCCTGCGGATAGTCGAAGAGCGTGGCCAGGGTCATGGCCGTCAGCTCCTTCGAGACGCGGTCGACCCAGTCGAACTCCTCGCCGATCGGCAGGCTGTCGAGGATCTTGCCGGCCTCGGCGCGGATGATCGGGCTCATCGCCTGCAGGTTCTGCGGCGCGACCGCGGGGCTCACCGTCTTGCGCTGGATGTCGTGCCCCGGCGGGTCCATCGCGATGAAGCTGGCGCCGCGCGGCCGCTTGTCGGCCTCAGCCCGCTGTTCCCGGGACTGCAGCACGATGCTGTCGGCCGAGGAGAACACGTCGTGGTTCGTGTCCACGGCCATGATGTCCTGGTAGCGCGTGACCGACCAGAAGCCGTCATACTCGTCGCCCGGCGGGGTCCAGTGGACGGGGGATTCTTTCCGCAGCCGTTCAAAGACCGGCCACATCGCGTCGTTGACGAAGAGATCGGCCTGGGCCGGGTTCAGGGCCTCGATCGGCGTGGCCCAGGCTTCCGCCGCAGCGGCCGCGCGGAAATCGACGGATCCGTCGTCCATGGCTGTTCCTCCCGGGCGCTTGCGGCCCTTTGGGATCATGGGGCCGATCCAAACGCTGTTCGGCAAGCCTTGATTGGGATCATTTGCCCTCCGCAGGGTCAGCGGGCAAAGAGAGAGCGCCCGGGCTCGCCGGGCGGCGTCGCGCCAGAGAAGTTGACGCCATCGTCACTTTTCGGCATCGGAGAAACATGAGCAGCGCTTCGGCTCACGTCGTCATCGTGGGGGCCGGTCACGCAGGTGGCACGGTCGCGGCGCTGCTGCGCCAGTATGGCCACGAGGGCCCGATCACCCTGCTGGGCGAGGAGCCGATCCCGCCCTACCAGCGCCCGCCGCTGAGCAAGGCCTGGCTGAAGGGCGAGGCCGACGCCGATTCTCTGGCGCTCAAGCCGCTCGAATTCTACACCGAGAACAACATCGACTTCCGGCCGAACGCCGTGGCGACGAAGCTGGACCGCGGCGCGAAGACGGTGACCCTCGCCGACGGTTCGACCGTGAGCTACGACATCCTGATCCTGGCCACCGGCGCCCGCGCGATCTCGCTTCCGATCGAGGGCAAGGACCTTGCCGGCATCCTCTTCCTGCGCACCGCGGCGGACGCCGAGGCGCTGAAGGCGGCGGTCGGGCCGGGCAAGACCCTGGCGGTCGTGGGCGGCGGCTACATCGGCCTCGAGGTGGCGGCGTCGGGCCGCGCGCTGGGCGCCGAGGTCGTTGTGATCGAGCGCGAGCAGCGCCTCCTGGCGCGCGTGGCGTGCGAGGCGCTCTCCAGCTTCTTCCAAGACCGCCACGTCAGCCATGGCGTGCGGTTCGAACTGGGCGCCACGGTGACGGGCTACCTGGGCAGGGACGGCCACGTCGTGGGCGTGCGCCTGGACGACGGCCGCGAGATCGCCTGCGACGCCGTCGTGGTGGGCGTGGGCGCTCACCCCAACGAGGAACTGGCGAAGGACGCCGGCCTGGAATGCGCCCGCGGCGTGGTGGTCGACCTGGACGCGCGCAGCGTGACCGATCCCAGCATCTTCGCCATCGGCGACGTGGCCCACCGGCCGATGCCGATCTACGACCGCATGTTCCGGATGGAGAGCGTGCCGAACGCCCTGGAACAGGCCAAGCAGGCGGCCAGCGCCATCATGGGCCGCCCGCGCCCGCCGGGTGAATGCCCCTGGCAATGGTCGGACCAGTACGATCTGAAGCTCCAGATCGCCGGGTACGCCTTCGACGTCGACGAGATCGTGGTGCGCGGCGAGCCCGCCAGCGGCAAGTTCGCCGTCTTCCACCTCAAGGGCGACCAGGTCCAGGCCGTCGAGGCGATCAACTCGCCACCCGAATTCATGATGGGCAAGATGCTCATCCTGAACCGCAAGCCCGTGAACAAGGCGAAGCTTGCGGACCCATCCGTTTCCATGAAAGAGGTCGCTGCCTGAACAGCGATCAGTGAGGGGCGTCCATGGCCAAGATCACCTACGTCGAGCATGACGGCACCAGGCACGAGATCGACGTGAAGCCGGGGCTGACCGTCATGGAAGGCGCCGTGAAGAACAACATCCCGGGCATCGACGCCGACTGCGGCGGCGCGTGCGCGTGCGCCACCTGCCACGTCTATGTGGACGAAGCCTGGCTCTCGAAGACCGGCGAGAAGTCCAGCATGGAGGAGTCGATGCTCGACTTCGCCGAGAGCGTCCAAGAGAACAGCCGTCTCTCCTGCCAGATCAAGGTCAGCGACGAGTTGGACGGTCTGGTCGTCACCATGCCGGAGAGCCAGCACTAAGACGCTAAAGTCCGACGGCGGCCCCGGACGCGAAGTCCGAGGCCGACCGTCGCGGCCTCAGCGCAGGCCGCCGGTCGCCAGCAGTTTCTCGCCCGTCAGCCAGCGGGCGTCGTCAGAGGCGAGGAACACCGCGATGTCGGCGATATCGGCCGGCTGGCCTACGCGGCCCAACGGCGTCTGCGCGACCAGCGCCTCCTGCATCTCCGAGCCGATGAAGCCGGCCGTGTGCGTGCCTTCGGTCTCCACCATCCCAGGGTTGATGGCGTTCACGCGGATCTTGCGCGGCGCCAGCTCGTTGGCGAGCACGCCGGTGATCGCGTCCAGCGCGCCCTTCGTACCCGTGTAGACCGCCGATTCCGGCATCAGCAGCGTGGTCACGCCCGAACTGATGTTGATGATGCTGCCGCCCTCGCCCAGGTGCTTCGCGGCCGCTTGCGTGACGAGCAGCACGCCCAGGACGTTGACGTCGAACTGGCGGCGGAACTCGTCTGCGGTGATGTCGCCCAGCGCGCCGAAGGCATAGACGCCCGAATTGTTCACGAGGATGTCGAGCCGGCCGTACGCCTTCAAGGCCGCATCGATCAGGCCCTGGGCCTCGGCCGCCTGGGTGACGTCGCCGCCGACCGCGACCGCCTGGCCGCCGGCTGCGGTGATCGCCTGGACGACCGAATCGGCGCCGGCCTTACTGGACGCATAGTTCACGACCACCGCGGCGCCCTCGGCGGCCAGCGCCTTGGCGATGCCGGCGCCGATTCCCTTGGAGGCGCCCGTGACGACGGCGACCTTGCCTTGAAGCTTGGACATGGAGTGTTTCCCTCTGAATACGCAGGGACGGGCGGCAGTCGCCGGAATGGCGGGTCGTCTTCGTCCTGAAGTTCGGGAAATCGGAACTATTGAACGAATTTCAAGACCGCTTACTTTGAAAAATCATGAGGCCGCTGCTGCACCCCTCGATCGAAGACGTCCGGCTGGAGGCCATCCTCCATGCCCTGTCCGATCCCGTGCGCGTGGCGATCTTCGCCGACATCGCGGGCGCGGACTGCCCGCAGCGCTGTTCGGCGTTTTCCAGCGTCGGCGACCGGGCGATCCCAAAGTCGTCGCTGTCGCAGCATTTCAAGGTGCTGCGCGAGGCCGGCCTGATCCGCTCCGAGCGCCAGGGCGTCGAGATGCGCAACATCTCGCGCTGCCCCGAAATCCAGGAACGCTTCCCCGGCCTGATCCCGGCCATCCTCGACGCGCACATGGCCGAGCGGAAGACCGAGCGGGCGGGCTAAGGGCCGGCCAAGCGGCGACACAACTCCACGACCCTGACGTTCAAGCAATCGCGCGAGACGTGTGCGCCATCGCATGCAAGTGTCGCATCCTGCACATTAGATTGGTTAACGCGTAACAGTGGGATGGCGGGGATGCGTGGTCTGGTGCGGATTCTGGCCTTGGGCGCCTCGGCGGTCGTGGCCTTCGCAGCGGCGCCGGCGGCGGCGCTGACGCTGACATTCGCGGTGCACGTGACGGGTTCGAGCCCGGGCGCGCCCGCGATCGACGATTTCGAGATGACCTGGACGTTCGAGCCGGTGCTCTATGAGTTCGGCGGGCAGAAGACGTACTATGGCGACGTTGCAGGTGTCGTCGCGACGCCGCAGGGCGCCGACATGTTCGCGGTCGCGGGGGTCTCGGAACCCTACGCCCCGCCCCCAGACAGTTGGGCGCTCAACCGCACGATGGACGGCGACAACGTCTATGTGGAGTTCTACCAGCGCTTCAGAAGCGCCGACCTGGACGCCGAAAGGCTGGGAGACTACCAGAACCAGATCGCCGGAGGCGGGCTGTTTCCGGCAGTGAACTACACGCCCGGCGGCTTCGTCTATCTCGTGCAAAGTCTCGGTGACCTGCAGTGGTCGCAAACGGCCCTCCAGACCGTCGGCGGCTTCACCAACGACGGCCCCCCGCTCACCGTCGTAGGCGAGCGACTGTACACCGGGACGGCGCGGTTGGTGGCCTGGGATGTCGAACCCGACCCGCCTGCGGTGCCCGAGCCCGCCACCTGGGCGCTCATGATCGTCGGCTTCGGCCTGGTGGGCTCGACCCTGAGGCGCAGGTTTGCTTCGGCGGCCGGCTGATCACATAGGCGAATTGGGGATCGAGATGATGCACACGTTGCTCGGCAAGCTGCTGGCCGTGACCGGCGCGCTGGCGTGCGCTTTCGCAGGAGCGCCTGCGGCCGCGCTGACGCTGACCTTCGCGGTGCATGTGACGGGGTCCAGCGCCGGCGCCCCGCTCATCGATGACTTCGAGATGACCTGGACGTTCGATCCGGTGCTCTTCGACGTGCCTCCCAACCAATACTACGACGGCGATGTCGCGGGCGTTGTGGATACGCCGCAGACTGGCGACATGCTGGCGCTGGCCGGGCTCGTGCCCCCCTATGAGAACCCGACGACGTACCGGGAAAGCTACGCCGCCATCACCAACGGCAGCAGCGTCCAGCTCATCCAACTGTTCCGGCAGGGCGACTTCGACACCCTGCAGGCTGGTGAATACAAGAACCAGCTTCTGGGCGGCGGCGCACCGGCGCCGACCAGCTATACGCCGGGCGCGTTCGTCTACTACCTGCAGGCGGTGGGCGAACTGAGTTGGATCCAGACCGCGACGCGGAGCAGCTTCACTCTGGACATCCCTGCGACACCGCCGACCATCCTCGCCTCCCGGACCTACACCGGCACGGCGCGGCTGGTCGGTTGGGACGTGGAGCCGGCGGGCAACCCCGCCGTCCCCGAGCCCGCCACCTGGGCGCTGATGATCGTGGGCTTCGGGCTGACCGGAACGGCGCTGCGCCGGCGGCGTCAGCCCAGCGCGGCGACCTGGTAAAGGAAATCGACGAAGCCTAGCGCGGCCTCGTCCATGCCGGCGACCTTCGTCGGGTTGGCGCTCTCGACCAGGAAGATCTCGTTCGGGGCGTGGGCCCCATTGCCGTAGCCCAGGCCGAACTGGCCGGCCGGCAGGTTGAGCGGCGGCCCCGTGAAGACTACGCCCGGCCAGCTTCCGGCCAGGCGCGGATAGAGCGTCACCTCGGCGCCGAAGCGCTTGTAGGCGGCGATCTGCGCCTTGGTCAGGGTTGCGTCCTCCGGCGTCTCGGTTGGGCCGTAGCCGCCGGTGACCTTGACCTCCACGTCAGTGAAGCCGCGCTTGTCGAGGTGGGCGCGGAGCTTCCGGACCGTGTCGTCCTTGGTCATGTTGGGGACCATGCGGATCTCGACCTTGGCCGTGGCCTTGCCGGGCAGGATCGTCTTACCGCCCGGCCCAGTGTAGCCCGCGATCAGGCCCTGGATGTTCACCGTCGGCACGGCGGCCAGCCGCTCCAGCGACTGTTCCCAGGTCATGTCGTCGATCCAGCGCTGGACGCCCAGGCGGGCCTTGGCGTCGGCCTCGCTGGTCTTGGCGGCGGTCATGGCGATCAGTTCGCGCTCGCGGGCGGTCAGCGGCCGCACCATCTCGGGGATGCCGTCGATGACCACGGTGTTGCCGTCGGGGCTGACCAGGGACGACAGCGCCGCCACCAGGCGCCAGGGCGGGCTGTCGACCCGCGCCTTCTCGCTGGAGTGGATGTCGCCCTTCGGCCCGCGGCCCCACCTCTCGCCCGATACGGTCAGCTCCATCTCCAGCGCGCCCTTGGCGCCGAGGTTGATGGTGACCGCGCCGGTCGACGGGCTTTGGGACGCGAACGGGATAATGACGCCGACGCTCTTCTTGAGGGCCGTCGCCACCTGGGGCGCGGTGACGATCTCATGGAAATTGGGCGAAGCGATCTCCTCCTCGCCCTCGGCGACAAGCACCAGGTTCACGGGAGGCTTGCGGCCCGCGGCGCGCAGGGCGTGCAGGGCGGCCAGCACGGTCGCTTCCGGACCCTTCTGGTTCACCGCGCCGCGGCCCATGACGACCTTGCCCAGGCCGGGTCGATCGAGGACGCGGCCCTCCAGCGGCGGGCTCTCCCACTCCTTCGGGTCGAACTGCTTCACGTCGTACATGAAGTAGAGGCCGAGGGTCTTCTTGGCCCCCACGTCCCACGTCGCGAACACGCCCGGCTTGCCACTGGACGGAACCAGCTCCGCCTTCTGGAACCCCGCGTCGAGGGCGAGCTGTTTCATGTAGTCGGCGCCCGCCGGGTAGTTCAGATTCTCGGCGGCGATGGAGGGCAAGGCGATCCAGTCCTGGAGGCGCTTGATCGAGGCGGCGTGCCCGGCGGCGATGGCCTTCTTCACGTCGGCGTAGCTGTCGGCCGCCAGCGCGGCGACCGGCGCGAGGCTGGCTAGACCCGTGGCCGCAGCTCCCGCCAGCAGCGCGCGTCGATCCGTACGGTGTTGCATCGTCCCCTCCAGGCTCTCCCGGTCGGAATGGGTATCGCGCCCAGCGGCGCACGCAAGGGTCCTGGCGCGGGCGGCGACGCGCGCTAGGCTGTCGCCCATGGCCCAGGCGCTGACGCCGCATCCCTCGACACCCTGCTCTGCCGTGCGCGCCTTGACGGTGGAGGCGCGGCGCGAGGGCGCGCGGCTGGTTCTGATCTACCGGCTGACCGGTGACCTCGGCATGCTGGCGATCCCCCCGGCAGCGGCGGCGGACCGCACGGACAGCCTGTGGGAGCACACCTGCTTCGAGGCGTTCGTCGGCGGCGAGGGCGGCGGCTACCTGGAGTTCAACCTGTCGCCGTCCGGCCAGTGGGCGGCGTACCGGTTCGACGGCTATCGCGCCGGGATGGCCGCGCTTGAGATGGCCGCGCCGCGGATCGAGACAACGCGGACGCCGGATGTGCTGGAGTTGCGAGCGGAGCTGGAGCTGCCGGACGCCGGATCGATCCGCGTCGGCCTGACCGCGGTGATCGAGGCGACGGACGGAACGGTGTCATATTGGTCGCTGGCGCATCCCCCAGGCCATCCCGACTTCCACCAGGCTGGGGGCCGGGTGCTGGCGCTCTGAAGCCTTCTCCCCCTACGGGTGAAGAGGTTCAGCTCGCGAAGCCCAGCTCGGGCTGGCTGACGGCGGTAGCGACTTCGGGCAGGTGGCAGGTGAATTTGGCGCCGGCCCCCGGCTCGCTTTCCAGCGCCACCCAGCCGCCGTGTAGTTCCGTCAGGGCCTTGACGAGAGCAAGACCCAGGCCTGGGCCGCCGCGCTCGCGGCCGATGAAACGGTCGAAGATGTGGGCCTGGACGTGGAACGGGATGCCACGCCCCGTGTCGGCCACCTGGAGCTGGACCTCGCCCACGGCCTTGCGGGCCGAGAGCGTCACCGTGCCGCCGGCCGGGGTCTGGCCGATGGCGTTCTCCATGAGGTGATCCAGGATCTGGCTGAGCCGCCGGCGATCGCCGCGGATGGCGCCGACCGCATCGCTGGGCTGCATAACGATGGAGACCTTCGCCTGCTCGGCCTCCGGCTTCCAACGCACGGCGGTCTCGATCAGCAGTTCGGAGACGTTCACCTGGGCCAGGTCCAGCGCCATCTCGTCGGCGTCGATCTGGGCCATGTCGAGCACGTCGTCGATCGAGCGGGCCAGTTGCGTCGCCGCCGACTTCACCGCCCCGGCGTACCCCCGCGCCCGTTCCGACAGGCTGTCGCCCGAGTGCTCCAATAGCTCGGAGTAGCCGATGATGGTGGTGAGCGGCGTCCGCAGCTCGTAGCTGACGTTGCCGACGAAATCGCGCTTCAGCCGCTCGGCCTCGCTCAGCGCCTGCTCGCGGTCCGCCAGCGCGCTCTCCAGCCTCCTCGCATCGGTGACGTCGGTGAACGCCACCAGCGTCGCCCCGTCGGGCAGCGGGCGCGTGCGGTACTCCACCGTGCGGTCGTCCGAGGTCTGGGCCTCGCCCGTGATCGGCATGCGCGCGGCCGGGTCGGGGTCCGCCACCCGCCCCTTCAGGTCCTTCCAGAAGACCATGTCGTGCAGCTTCGGCACGCAGAGCTCGACCACGCCTTCGAAGTCGCCGGCGGCCTCGATCTGCAGCGGCGTGATGTTCCAGAAGCGCTCGAAGCTCTCGTTGTGCAGGCGAAGGCGCCCGTCCGAGCCGAACACCGCCACGGCGTCCGACAGCTTGTCGAGGGTCGCCTGCTGCACCTGGATGAGGGCGTTGAACTGGGCCTTCATCTTCAGCTCGCCCGTGATGTCGGCGAACAGCAGCAGAAGCCCGCCCATCGGGTGGGGCTGGCGCACGACGCGCAGGGTGCGGCCGTCGGGCGTGCTCCACATGTCGTCGGGCTGCTGTTCCAGCTTCTCGTAGCGGTCGAGCTCGCTGGCCTTCCACTTGGCGTAGTCGGCCGTCTCGGGCAGGCGGCGCCGCTGGCGCAGGCGGTCGAGAATCTCGCCGTGGGTCGGCCGCTCGGTGAGCCAAGCCGGCTCCAGGCCCCATAGCTCGGCGAAGGCCGTGTTGTGGAACGACAGGCGCTTGCTACGGTCGAATATCACCACCGCATCGTCCAGGCGGTTCAGCGTCTCGTCGTGCGCCTCGACGTTGCGCTTGGTCTCCTCGCGCGCCTCCTCCAAGTCCGTCAGGTCGTCCGTCCAGACGCCGACGCCGCCGCCCTCCAGGGGCTGGGCCGTGATCTGAAACGCGCGGCGGCGGCCGCCGAAGGAGAGCCAGCGGAGGGCCTCGCGCCGCTGGCCCATGTTGGCCGCCTCGCTGGCGATCGCGTCGACACCCCGGTCGAAGGCCGCGCCGCGCTGGGCGGCCTCGTCCAGGCTGGATGCGTCGACGGCCTTCAGCCAGGCGGCGTTGACCCAGATCGGCGAGCCGTCGGCCGCCGCGAGCCAGGCTGGACAGGTCCGCGAATTCAGGAACGCGGCGAAGCGCGGGGCGGTCGGCAGGCCCTGGTCCTCGCCCAGCACGGCGGACACGCGCAGCCAGGCGAGCGCTCCGGCGGCGCGGCCCTCGACGGTCACCACACCCGCAGGCCCCTTCACCTCGAAGGCGACCGCCTCGCCCCGCTCGAACAGGCCCCGCAGCCGGCGCGCGTGGTCGGGATCGGCGCGCATCAGCGCGTTCAACAGGTACTGCGGATCGTGCTCCGAAAGCCCCAGCGCCTCGCAGCAGACATTCAGGCTGTCCTCGCCCGAGGCGAGCAGCGCGTGGCCGTCCTCGACCGCGAGCAGGGCGGAATCGAAGGCCTCCGCCGAGGCCTGGGCCGTCTCCGCGCCGGCTTCGAGCTGGCGGATGCGCGCCTTCAGGCCCGCGATCCGGCGATCGGCCGCGCGGCGCTGGGCGAACGCCCACAGGACGGCGGATATGGCGAGGCTCACCGCGCCCGCCGCCGCCGCCAGCATCAGTTCGTGCGCGCTCATCGACGCCCCGGCGAATCGTTGGGCCAGAGCTTACGGCGTGGCGGGCCGGACCGCACGTGCAGCGTCGTCGCGGGACTTGCGGCCTTGGTTTCGGCATGGCCTTTGCGCGAGAATGACGCCGATGACGGCCATCCTTTATCCGGTCGCGACCAACGCCGAGCAGGCGCTCAGCCGGCCGCTGGGCCGCGCCGCGCGTGAGAGCGAGGCGCGCCGGCGCGCGGGCGAGGCGGTCGTCTTCGCCACCGATCCGGTGGGCCCGGCCTTCGCCACCCGCGAGGCCGCGCTCGACGCCTATGCCGGCCGGGTGGAGGACGAGCGCACCGGATCGACGCCCGAGGCCGAGGACCGGTACTGTCGCCTGGTCGAGCAGTTGGCCGACGGCGCGCCGCGTCCACGGCCGGTCCAGCCGGTCTACGCCGACGGCAAACGCTGGCCGGAACCGCCCAAGGCGCCGCGCACCGTCTGGCGCCTCACAGTCTCCTACTGGCGGATCGGCACCGCCGAGCGGCCGCTCGACCTGCCGCAGGCGCGCCAGGCGCGCAAAAGCGGCCAGGACCTGGACGCCGACACCCTGCGCGCCATTTCACGGACGCCGCTGCGCCCGACCAAGCCGCAGCAGCCACTGGACATCGGCCTGTTCGAGACGCGGCCGCCCGAAGCCCCTCACATCGTGATGCCGGATGAGTGAAGATCTTTTCGCAGGGCGCGCGCCCTCCCTCGACGATCTCGCCGAGCTGGCGGAGCGAGCCTTCGCCGCCCTCCCCGAGGGCTTTCGCCGGATGGCGGGCGAGGTGGTGTTCCGCGTCGACGACTTTCCGCCCGACGAGGTGCTGGAAGACCTGGGCATCGAGGACCCGTTCGGGCTCACGGGCCTCTATTCGGGCGTCAGTCTCGCGGATCGCTCAGCGTTCGGCGCGGCGACGGAGCCCAGCCGGGTGTTCCTCTATCGCCGCCCGATCCTCGACGAGTGGGCCGAGAACGGCGAGGTGACCCTCGAGGAGCTTGTGGCCCACGTCCTCATCCATGAGATCGGCCATCACTTCGGCCTCTCCGACCCTCAGATCGACGCGATCGAGGCCGCCGCCGAATAAATTTCCGCGCCCTTGCGAACGATCAAGGCAAACGGAAAGTTGACGCCCCCGTCACCTTCTTGACTGATCACCGTTCAGATCGCATGCTCCGCCAGCAAGAGAACAGGCGAGGAGCACCCGATGGCTGCCGACGGCAACATCACCAAGGACATCATCTACGACGCCGTCGCGCCGGACGACTTCGAGTCCATGCTGGAGCTGGACCGCTACAACAATCGCTCCACCGCGTTCGACAAGATCATCTCGGCGACCCACGACCATTTCTGGGATCCGCTCGACAAGAAGTACATCGACTTCGACGAGCCCTTCGACATCGAGAACGAGATGATCCTGCCCGAGGACATGGTCGCCTCGCTGCAGACCAAGTACGTCTCGGACCGCCTGTCGAACCGCAAGGACCGCGTGCGGTTCGTGAACCAATTCGCGCTGCGCAGCTTCTCGTCGATCCTGCACGGCGAACAGGGCGCGCTGAACCTGTCGGCCAGCCTCTGCCACGTGCTGAAGGACCAGGGCGCGCAGGAATACGCCGCCAACCAGACGCGCGAAGAAGCCCGCCACGTCACGGCCTTCGCGAAGTACATCAAGGCGCGCTGGGGCCGTCCGGTCGAGTGCGGGCCGACGCTGAAGGCGCTGCTGGTCGACATCATCGGCAGCCCCGAGGTCTACAAGAAGATCGTCGGCATGCAGATGCTGGTCGAGGGCCTGGCGATGGGCGCCTTCGCGACCTTCTTCAAGGTCTCGAACGACCCGCTGGCGCGCAAGCTGATGCAGCTCGTGATGACCGACGAGGCCTTCCACCACAAGTTCGGTAAGATCTGGGCCGACCGGACGATCCCGCACCTGTCGGAGAAGGAGCACGAGATCATCGAGCTCTGGGCGGCCCAGTGCTTCCAGACCCTGCTCTTCAACCTCGTGGGCCCTTCGCAGCAGCGCAGCCTCTACGAAGAGTTCGGGCTCGACCCCGACCTCGTGATCGCCGAACTGGCCGAGATCATCACGGACGAAACCCGCCGCGAGGGGATGAAGGAGCAGACCAACATCTTCCGCGTGCTGGTGAAGACCCTGCTGAACGCCGGGATCATCACCGACCGCACCCGCGGCTTCTACGCCATGTACGTCGACATGGACGAGCTGAAGGCCGAGGGCGACAAGATGGTCGGCGACGACATCGCCGAGGAGGGCATCCGCTACCTCCAGGAGATCAACTTCGCCGAGAAGGCCAAGGAAATCCGGATCGCCGCCGAATAGGACGCCGCTCCAGGCCAATCGTTGAAGCGCCCGCCGGGGAGACCCGGCGGGCGTTTCGCTGTCGGGGCCACCCTGGGTGCTGCCCAAATCCTGACCAGCAGCCGCTGCCGTTTACCTTTTCGCCTCGCCGCAGACACAGTGCGTCCCTATATCGCGCAGCGGGACGCCCGGGGGGCGTTCAGTCGGCCCTGATTTCCGTATATCGCAGTGCAACATGATGAAGCGCCTCGCCCTCGCCGCCGCCGCGGCCTGCCTGATGCTCGCCCCCGCCACCGCCCAGGCCGGTGTGGAGCCCGTCGCACGCATCGAACTGTCGAAGATGATGGGCCGCTGGTACGAAGTCGCGCGGGTGCCGAACGTCCTGCAGAAGGACTGCCAGGCCGGCGCTTCGGAATGGACTCCGCAGGCGCAGGGCTTCGCCGTCGTCCAGTCGTGTCGCAAGGACACGCCGGACGGTCCGCTGAAGATCTGGAAGGCGCGCGCGACGGTGGCCGACCCGCGGACCAACGCCAAGTTCAAGATGACCTTCTTCGGCGGCGTCGTCAGCCAGGACTACGTCGTGGTCGAACACAAACCCGAGCAGGGGTGGCTGGTGCTCGCCACCGCCAACGGCAAGTATCTGTGGCTGATGTCGCAGAAGCCGACTCTTCCGGCCGCCATCCGGAGCCAGGCGCTGGCCCGCATCCGCCAGTTGGGCTTCGACGTCGGACGGCTCGAATTCCCGCTACCGGCGCGGAGCTGAGGGCCCTCTCGTCCGCGGCGCTTGCAACGGGAACGTAGGCGGAACAAGGTGACCGCCATGGACGTCGCCATCGTCATTTCCCGGCCCGAGACCACCGCCACGGTGACTCGCGGCGCCGCTCGCCTGCTGACCGCCCTGGGCTATGCGCCCCTCGCGGAGGTGACCCTCCCCAACGGCCGGCGCGCCGACCTGATGGCCCTCGGGCCGAAGGGCGAGATCTTCATCGTCGAGGTGAAGTCGGGCGTCGAGGACTTCCGCGTCGATGTGAAGTGGCCGGAGTATCGGCCTTACTGCGACGCCTTCGCCTTTGCCGTGGCGCCCGAATTCCCGCGCGAAATCCTGCCCGACGCGCCGGGCCTGATCGTGGCCGACGGCTTTGGGGGCGCGATCCTCCGCGAGGCGGCCGTCGAGCCCTTGGCGGGCGCGCGCCGCAAGTCGCTCACCCTGGCGTTCGCCCGTCTGGCGGCCCTGCGCGCCGCAGGAGTGGCGGCGACGGAGTTGTAGTTGCCCTCCCCGTCGCGGGGGAGGGAAGGTCAGCGCGGCGCGCGCTTCGCCAGGATCCGCTGCAGGGTGCGGCGGTGCATGTTGAGGCGACGCGCCGTCTCCGAGACGTTGTGGTTGCACAGCTCGTAGACGCGCTGGATGTGCTCCCACCGGACCCGGTCGGCGCTCATCGGGTTATCCGGCGGCGCGGGGGCGGTGTCGCCCCGGGCCAGCAGCGCGCGGACCACGTCGTCGGCGTCGGCCGGCTTGGACAGGTAGTCCACCGCGCCCGCCTTCACCGCCTGCACGGCCGTGGCGATATTGCCGTAGCCGGTGAGCATGATGATCTTCGCGTCTGGGCGAGCGTCGCGCACCGCCTCGACGACCTTCAGGCCCGAACCGTCTTCCAGCCGCATGTCGAGCACGGCGAAAGCCGGGGCCTTGCTCTTCACCGCGGCGATCGCCTCCTGGACGCTGCCCACCAGCGTCGGCTCGAAGCCGCGCTGCTCCAGCGCCCGGCCGAGGCGGGTGCGCAAGGGCGCGTCGTCATCGAGAACTAGCAGGCTTTTGTCCGGCAGCGCCGTGACTTCAGCGGACAGGTCCGTCATGCGTCCTCCCTCAGACTTGCGGCAGAGTGTCGCACCTCGGCGGATTTCTGCAAGTTTCGCCGCGTGTACATCAAGTCGCCTCAACCAACGAGCGAGGCCACTTAGCTGCTACAACGGCGCCGCGTGGTCTCGCATTGTGAAATGTCACGACTGCCCCGGTTCGTTCCAAGAGCGTCTTGGCGATGAAGAAGCCGAGGCCCATTCCGATGTGGCCCGTCCGCGACCCTTCGGCCCCCGGACGGCTGGTCACATAAGGTTCGCCCAGCTTCGCGAGGATCTCCGGCGAGAAGCCGGGCCCGTCGTCGCGGACCTCGATCGTCACGTTGTCGGCGTCGAACCGCGCCGAGACCAGGATTTCCGACTTCGCGAAGTCCACCGCGTTCTCCACGAACGTCGAGAAGGCGTGGGTGATTTCCGGCAACCGGCGGATGTCGGGCGTCTTCACGTCCTTGGCGCCGGTCACGATCGCCTCGACACGCACCTCCTTCGAGGCGTTGGCATGCGGCTCGATGACCTCCTGCACCAGCTGGCGCAGCGAAAGCCGTTCGTGCACCTCGTCGGTCGCCTTGTCCGGCGTCGCCGCCAGCCGCTTGAGGATCTCGCGGCAGCGCTCGGCCTGGGCGATCAGGAGTTCGGCGTCCTCCTTCACCTGCGGGAGAGCGGCCTCCCGGGCCATCTCCTTGGCCACGATGGAGATGGTGGCGAGCGGCGTGCCGAGCTCGTGCGCGGCGGCCGCGGCCAGCGCGCCCAGGGCGGACAGCTTCTGCTCGCGCGCCAGCACCGTCTGGGTGACGTCCAGCGCCAACGCCATGCGCGCCGCTTCGACGACCGATTGGCGGACGTAGCCGGCCACGAGCGCGATGCCGGCGACGTTGGCCACCCCCGCGGCCAGGCGGAACTCCAGCGATAGCCGGGGCTCGGGCTGAACCGACGGATAGGGCAGCGACACCACCGCCAGCAGCATCGACAGCGCGGAGGCCAGTGCGCCCAGTATGAGCAGCGGACGCAACGGCAGTGTGGCGGCGGCCAGGGTCACCGGCGCGAGGAGGATCAGGATGAAGGGATTGGCGGTCCCGCCGATCAGGCCCAGCAAGAACGACATCTGCAGGATGTCGAGCGACAACTGGCCCATGGCCTCTGTATCGCCCATGACCCGCTGCGGCGGGGATGCGATTGCGGTCAGGACGTTGACGAAGGCGCCCGCGGCGACCACGCCCGCGCAGAGGTAGTAGGGCGCGCGGTAGCCGAGGGCGAAAGCCATGGTCGACAGCAGCGCGACCTGACCGCCGATCACCAGCCAGCGCAGGGTCACCAGCGTGCGCACCCGCAGATGGCCGCGGCGGATGGCCGCCGAGTCCCAGACGTCTTGCGCGCCCGCGGGCGGGGCCGTATCGAGATCGAGGTTCGCGGTGTCGGCGGTCATCGGCGATCGCCCCGCGCGGCGTCAGCAGGGAATGTGCCCATGTCCAGGAAGATCCTGGCCCTCATCGCGGTCCTGGCGCTCGCCCTCGCCATCCTTACCGGCCTCGCCGTCCGCAAGGGCGTGCTTGGGCCCCAACCCCAAACCGTCGCCGTCGGCGGACCGTTCCAGTTGGTGGATACTTCGGGGCGAACGGTCAATCAGGATATTCTGAAGAGTAAGTGGAGCGTGGTGTTCTTCGGCTTCACCCACTGCCCCGACATCTGCCCCACGACCCTGTTCGAACTGGGCCAGGTCGAGCCCATGCTGGGCGCCGACGTGAACCGGTTCCAGACGGTGTTCATCTCGGTGGACCCGGCGCGCGACACCGTCGCCCAGGTGAAGGCCTATGTGGCGAACGACGCCTTCCCCAAGCGGATCGTGGGCCTCACGGGCACGGCCGCGCAGGTGGACGCGGCGGCCAAGGCATACCGCGTCTACTATCAGAAGGTGGGCGAGGGGCAGGACTACACGGTCAACCACGCCGCCTACAGCTACCTGATGAACCCCAAGGGCAGGTTCGCCTGCGTCCTGCCCTATGACCTGACCCCGGAGCAGACGGCGGCCAAGATCAAGGCCGCAATGCAGCAGGGCGACAACGCCTCGAGCTGCTGAGCTCCTGTCTCCGTCTTCGGTGCGACGATCTCACCGTAGAGCTTGCGGAGCCTATTAACGTTCCGCATGTTATGTTGCGGCGCACAAAGGCAGGTCTCGCATGCTCTATACGCTCTACGAAGCCGGCTACTACGCCGCCTCGCCCCTGCGGTTCGCGGCGTTGGCCACGCGCGATTTCTGGAGTTCGCCGCTCAACCCGGCGGCCGACAGCGAGCTTGGACGGCGCCTCTTCGCCACCTCCGACCTTTTCGCCAACCTGACGCGCCGCTACGGCAAGCCCGACTGGAAGATCGACAGCGTCGAGATCAACGGCCGACCGGTGCGGGTGCGCCCCACTACCGTCTGGTCCACGCCGTGGTGCAAGCTGACCCACTTCGTGCGCGACATGAGCGACCTGCGCCGCGCGGGCAAGACCGAGATCGAACCGGCGGTGCTGATCGCCGCGCCGCTCAGCGGTCACTACGCCACCCTGTTGCGCGGCACGGTCGAGGCCTTCCTGCAGGACCACGAGGTGTTCATCACCGAATGGACCAACGCCCGCGACGTGCCGCTGATGGAAGGCCGCTTCGACTTCCACGACTACATCGACCACATCCGCGAGATGCTGCGCCAAATGGGCCCGCGGCCGCACGTCGTCGCCGTCTGCCAGCCGGGCCCGCCGGTGCTGGCGGCCGCCTCGCTGATGGCCGAGGATCGCGAGGAGAGCCGCCCGGCCTCCATGACCTTCATGGGCTCGCCGATCGACGCGCGCCTGTCGCCGACCGTGACCAACAAGCTGGCCGAGGAGCGGCCCTTCGCCTGGTTCGAGTCGAACATGATCTACAATGTGCCGCCGCCCTACCTGGGCGCGGGCCGGCGCGTCTATCCGGGCTTCGTGCAACTCGCCAGCTTCATGTCGATGAACCTCGACAAGCACCAGGAGGCCCACCGCCGCTACCTGTCGCACCTGATGGAAGGCGATGGCGACAGCGCGGATAAGCACCTGGAATTCTACGACGAGTACCTGTCGGTCCTGGACCTCACCGAGGAATTCTACCTCCAGACCGTCGACGTGGTGTTCCAGCGCTACCTGCTCCCGAAGGGCGAGCTGGAGCATCGCGGTCGCCGCGTGAAGCCCGATCGGATCACCGACATCGGCCTGCTGACGGTCGAGGGCGAGAACGACGACATCTCCGGCATCGGCCAGACCCAGGCGGCGCATAAGCTCTGCCTCAGCCTGCCGGTCGAGATGAAGGAAGACCACATCCAGCCGCACGTCGGCCATTATGGGGTCTTCAACGGAAAGCGGTTCCGCGAGGAGATCTACCCGCGGGTCCGCGACTTCGTGCGGCGCATGGAGCACGGCCTGCCTCGCCCGAAGGCCGGCCGCACCTCGTCGCCGGCTTCGGCCGAGGTGGTCCCGATGCGGCCGCGCGGCGCGAAAAGCTGATCCGTCGCACGGCGCGGGTCTTCGCTCTGCCGACGCGACACCCTAGATTCAGCGGCGATGAGTCTCTTTGGCCGCACGCCGGCTTCAAGGAATTTGGCCGACGGTGACCGGCTGGAGGTGGCCGGCGCCGCCGTGCGCCTCAAGGTGAACCAGCGCGCCCGGCGGGTGTCGCTGCGGCTGGACCGGACCCGGCGCGAAATCGTCGCCACCGCCCCGTCCCTTCGCCGACTGCCCGAGGCGGCGGCCTTCGCCCGGGAGCGGGCGAGCTGGATCGCCGAGCGGCTGGCCGAACTGCCGGATATTTCGCCGCTGGGTCCCGGCATGCTTGTCGAGGTCTTCGGCCGGCCCGTGCGGCTGGAGGCCGGCTCGGGCCGTGCGCGCTGGGTTGAGCCCCTCGACGGCTCGACGCCCCGGATCGTCGCCATGGGCGAGGGCGAAGGCTTCACACGCGCGGTGATCCTGGTGATCCGCAAGAAGGCGCTGGAGGTGCTGACCGCCCGGACCGCCCACTACGCCCGGATACTGGGCGCGCCGATGCCGAAGGTCAGTGTGGCCGACGCCAAGTCGCGCTGGGGCTCGTGCAAGCCGGGGCTGCGCGGCGCGCCCGGGAACATCCGCTACTCCTGGCGCCTGGCGCTCGCGCCGTTCGAGGTGGCCGACTATGTCGCCGCCCACGAGTGCGCCCATCTGCTGGAGCTGAACCACGGCCCGCGGTTCTGGGCCCACGTCCGCAGCCTGGTGGGCGATGCGCGGCCGCACCGCGATTGGCTGCGCGCCGAAGGCGCCCGGCTCCACGCCTTCGGGCGCTAGAACGGCGGGTCCTGCTGGCGCTGCCGGTCGCGCGGCGGCGGCAGTTCGGACGGCGGCGGCTCGTCGGAGTCGCCACGGAAGAGGTTGCCGACGCCCTCCAGGATCTGCTCGATCGGTCCCTGTTCGTCGGTCTGGGGCATCTCGCCGCCGGGAATCGGCTGCACCTTCAGCCTCGGCAGGGCGGCGGTCATGTATTCGCGCCAGATGCCGGCCGGGGCGCCGCCGCCTGTGACCCTCTTCATCGGCTTGTTGTCGTCCTTGCCCACCCAGACGGCGGTGACGAAGCCGCCCGTGTAGCCGACGAACCAGGCGTCGCGGTAATCGCTGGTCGTGCCTGTCTTGCCGGCCAGGTCGTAGCCCGGAACGTTGGCCCGTGTGCCGGTGCCGTGCTGTACGACGCCCCGCATCATGGTGACCATGTAGGCCAGCGCCGGCTGGCCGATCACCGACGCCCGCGGCGCGCGGTCGACGCCATGGTCGTAAAGCACGCGGCCGGTCGCGGTGCGGATCCGCTCGATCGCGTAGCCCTTGGCGAGATAGCCGCCGTTGGCGAACGGCGCATAGGCCTGGGCCATCTCCAGCGGGCTGACCTCCACGGCGCCCAGCGCCATCGACGGGTCGAGCTGGATTGGCGAGGTGATCCCGAGGCGCCGGGCCGTGGCGGCGACGTTCGACGTGCCGACCTCGTTCGCCAGCCGGGCGGCCACCGTGTTGATCGATTGCGCCAGCGCCTCACGGATGGTCATCGGGCCGAGGTACTGGCCGGTGTAGTTGCGGGGCTCCCAGTTGCCGATCTTGATTGGCTCATCGACGACCGGCGTGTCGGGCGTGCGGCCCGCCTCCATGGCGGTGAGGTAAACGAACGGCTTGAAGGCCGAGCCGGCTTGGCGCCTCGCCATGGTGGCCCGGTCGAACTGGGTCTGCAGGTAGTTGGTCCCGCCGACGTAGGCGCGGATCCGGCCCTCGCCGTCGAGAGAGATCAGAGCCCCCTGTTCCACGCCCTGGCCCTTGGCCGCGGCGACGCCCGCCTGGATCGCCTGCTCGGCGCTGGCCTGGAGCGGCAGGTCGAGGGTCGTCTCGACCACTAGGTCCTCGGTGGGCTCGCCCACCAGGGTGCGGACCTGATCGTCCACCCAGTCGGTGAAATACTGCGCCCGCTGGTTGGCCAGCACGGGGTTGACCCGCACCTTGGTCCGGATCGCCTCTTCCCGCTGCTGGGGCGTGATGAACTTCGCCTGCACCATCTCGTCCAGCACGATCGTCGCCCGGCGGGCGGCGCGGTCGGTGGAGGCCACCGGCGAATATCGCGACGGCCCCTTCATGATCCCGGCAAGGAGCGCGCTCTCGCCCAGGGTCAGCTCCCGGGCCGGCTTGCCGAAGTAACGCTGCGAAGCGGCCTCGATGCCGTAGGCGCCGGCGCCGAAGTAGACACGGTTCAGGTACAGTTCGAGGATCTGCTTCTTCGTGAAGCGGGCCTCCAGCCAGACCGCCAGGATCAGCTCCTGCGCCTTGCGGCGATAGTTCTGGCTGGGGGTCAGGAACAGGTTGCGCGCGAGCTGCTGGGTGATGGTGGAGCCGCCGCGCAGGGGGCCGCCCTCACCCTTGTGCTGCAGGTTGTAGATGCCGCTGCGGACGATGCCCCAGGGGTTGAACCCGAAGTGCCAGTAGTACCAGCGGTCCTCGATGGCGATGAACGCCTTCGGCACGTAGGGCGGCAGCTTGTCCAGGTCGACCGGCGGCGCGTACTGGCTGCCGCGCACCGCGATCAGCGCGCCCGAGCGGTCGAGGTAGCTGACCGAGGGCTGGCGCTGGACGTCGTAGAGCTTCGAGGTGTCGGGCAGGTCGACCGCGAAGACCGCGAAGAACGCGACGAGGAAGATCAGGCCCCAGACGCCGAGCACCAGGATCCAGTAGATGAGGGCCTGCAGGGGCGTGCGTTTCGCGCGGGGTTCGCGCCCGCGCCGCGGCGGCTGCGCATTGGCCATGGAATTGCGTCGTCCTAACCGATGTTCAGCCGCCCGCCGGCCCTATAGCTCACGGTAACGGAACGCCAAACATGATTGACGGTGTATGAACGGACGGGGCCGTGGGACGCCGCCCCATAGGTTGCCCATCTGTTTACGCCACGGGCGCGAACGCCGAGCGGCTCTGCATTTGCGCATAGCAGATGCGAACAAATAGCAGTTGCGCTGTCGATCTTAACACCGTTATCTTAGCATTGCTCAGTTCGCAGCGCGCCAAGGGAGGGGATACCCGAGGCGATCCAACGCGGCGGGCAGGGCCGGTACTCAAATTCTTGACGCCGACATCTCCCCGAAACGCTGGAGGGCTCGATGAAGCTCCAATTCCTTGCGGCCTGCGCCGCCCTCGCCACCCTGTCCGCCGGTTCCGCCCTCGCGGGCGACGCCATCACCGCCAAGCTGGCCGCGCCGGTCGCCGCCAAGACGAAGTTCATCGCCGGCGGCGCCATGTTCAACTGCGACGGCGACGTCTGCGTCGCTGCGGCCCCGACCTCGCAGACCTTCGCGACCGCGACCTGCAAGACCATCGCCGACAAGGTGGGCGTCGTCGCCTCCTTCGAAGGCCGCAAGACGCTCGACGCCGACAAGCTGGCCGACTGCAACGCCAAGGTTATCGCCAAGGGCGGCGCCGGCACGCAGCTCGCCAAGCAATAAGGCGAACAAGTCTCCCAGCAGCTCGTCACACTGAGCTTCTGTCGCACTGGCCCGCCGGGAGACCGGCGGGCCTTTTCTTTAAGTGCGAGACTGCCCGCGGACGCGGGCCGGCCCGCCGGGAGACCGGCGGGCCTTTCTTTATAAGCATAAGCGCAAGGCGGCCCATGCGACCGGGTCGGCTCACGGACTCTCCGGCGGGTTTTCTTTTTTCGGATCGGCGCGTCCAAGCGGCGCAGTTCGCCGCGAAAATCCGCAGCCGGCCCCTTTTGCGAATGAAATCAGTCGCGAACCTGCCCCTGCGGAACCCCGCTCCCTCGGTTGCGGCGCACAACATCGCGTGCTAGTAGGCGCGCGGCTTCGGGCCGGGGACGTTCCAAACCCCAGGACCAGTGTGCTTTTTTCAAGCGCTTTCAAGCCTTTAGTCGCAACGGAATGATCCGTTCGCGGCATGTGAAACGCGACCCGGGCGGATAATAGTGGCGGACGACTCCTCTGTTTCGAATGTGGGCTCACGATACGCCCAAGCCCTGTTCGACCTGGCGACCGACCAGAAGCAAGTCGCTGCGGTCGAGAAGGACCTCAATTCGCTCAAGACGGCGCTCGAGTCCTCGAAGGACCTGCGCGTCCTGATCGGCTCGCCCACCTTCAGCACCGAGGACAAGGCCAAGGGCCTGGTCGCCATCGGCGCCAAGGGCAAGTTCAACATGACGACGCTGAAGTTCCTGGGCCTGCTGGCCGAGAACGGCCGCGCCGCCGCCCTGCCCGCCGTGATCGCCGCGTATGAGAAGCTGTCCGCCGAAGCGCGGGGCGCCGTCTCGGCCGAGGTGACCACCGCGGTCGCCCTGACCGCCGCCCAGTCCAAGGGCGTAGCCGCCGCGCTGCGCCAGGCCCTGGGCAAGGACCCTGAAATCACGACCCGCGTCGATCCGGCCCTCCTGGGCGGGATCAAGGTGAAGGTCGGCTCCCGTCTGTTCGACGCTTCGCTGCGCTCGAAGCTCGACTCCCTGAAATTCGCCCTCAAGAGAGCGTAAGAACCATGGACATCCGCGCCGCCGAGATCTCGGCCATCCTCAAGTCGCAGATCGCCAACTTCGGCGAAGAAGCCGACGTCTCCGACGTCGGTTCGGTGCTGTCCGTCGGCGACGGCATTGCCCGGGTCTACGGCCTCGACAACGTGCAAGCCGGTGAAATGGTGGAGTTCCCCTCCGCCGGCGTGAAGGGCATGGCCCTGAACCTGGAACGCGACAACGTCGGCGTCGTGATCTTCGGCCAGGACCAGTCGATCAAGGAAGGCGACGAAGTCCGCCGCCTCGGCGAGATCGTGGACGTGCCGGTCGGCAAGGGCCTGCTGGGCCGCGTCGTGAACCCGCTGGGCGAGCCGATCGACGGCAAGGGCCCGATCAAGAACGTGGCCGAGCGTCGCCGCGTGGACGTGAAGGCGCCGGGCATCATCCCGCGGAAGTCGGTGCACGAGCCCGTGCAGACCGGCCTGAAGGCCATCGACACCCTGATCCCCGTCGGCCGCGGCCAGCGCGAACTGATCATCGGTGACCGCCAGACCGGCAAGACCGCCGTGGCGATCGACACCATCCTGAACCAAAAGGCGATCAACGCCGGCGACGACGAGAGCGCCAAGCTCTATTGCATCTACGTCGCCATCGGCCAGAAGCGCTCGACCGTCGCCCAGATCGTCAAGACGCTCGAAGAGCGCGGCGCGCTGGACTACACGATCGTCGTGTCGGCCACCGCGTCCGAGCCGGCCCCGCTGCAGTTCCTGGCCCCGTTCGCGGGTTGCGCCATGGGCGAGTGGTTCCGCGACAACGGCATGCACGCCGTCATCATCTACGACGACCTCTCCAAGCAGGCCGTCGCCTACCGCCAGATGTCGCTGCTGCTGCGCCGCCCGCCGGGCCGCGAAGCCTATCCGGGCGACGTGTTCTACCTGCATAGCCGCCTGCTGGAGCGGGCCGCGAAGCTGAACGAGGACAACGGCTCGGGCTCGCTGACGGCGCTGCCGCTGATCGAGACCCAGGCCAACGACGTCTCGGCCTACATCCCGACCAACGTGATCTCGATCACCGACGGCCAGATCTTCCTCGAGACCGACCTGTTCTTCCAGGGCATCCGCCCGGCCGTGAACGTGGGTATCTCGGTGAGCCGGGTGGGCTCGTCGGCCCAGATCAAGGCGATGAAGACCGCGTCCGGTCCCATCAAGGGCGAGCTCGCCCAGTACCGGGAAATGGCCGCCTTCGCGAAGTTCGGCTCGGACCTGGACGCCGCCACCCAGCGCATGCTGGC
>NZ_JANINU010000195.1 GCF_024508875.1 Phenylobacterium sp. | reverse complement strand
GCGATGTTCCGCACCTGGCCGGTCAGGTTGGCGGCCATGAAGTTCACGTTGTCGGTCAGGTCCTTCCAGGCGCCGGTCACGCCCTTCACCTGGGCCTGGCCGCCCAGCTTGCCCTCGGTGCCCACCTCGCGGGCCACGCGCGTCACCTCGGCCGCGAAGGAGCCGAGCTGGCCCACCATCGTGTTCACCACCTTGCCGATGCGCAGGAACTCGCCGCGCAGCGGCCGCTCCTCGTTCTCCATGTCCATGGTCTGGGACAGGTCGCCCTTGGCCACGGCGCCGATCACGCGCGCCATTTCGGCCGTGGGGTGGATCATGTCGGTGATCAGGGTGTTCACCGCGTCGACCGAGGCCGCCCAGGAGCCCTGCGCCGTCGGCAGCTTGGCGCGGTGGCTGATCTTGCCCTGACGCCCGACCGTTTCGCCCAGACGTTCGAACTCGCGCGTCATGCGGTCGTTCTGTTCGACGACATCGTTGAAGGCTTCCGCGATCTCACCGGCGATGCCGGTGGCGCGCGGCAGGCGCACGGAGAAGTCGCCACGACGGAAAGCGCGCAACGCCGTCAGCAACTGGGCTGTGTCGACATCGGATTCTGGCTTGGAGGAACGGCGGGTCTTGGCGGCGGACTGGGTCGCGGCTTTAGGCATGGTTCCCCCGACGGGATCGATACGAAATACGGGGACGAACGCCGGCCTCGAGAGCCCGACACACCCCCGCCCTGTCGGGAGGAACGCAACCCTACAGCGCAGGTTCCAGCTGGGCTGCAAATAAACCCGACGGGCCCCAGACAATACTGGAAGTTTAGTTGAATCAACCCATGGAGGCGTATCGTCACGGCGGAACCGCCGCGGGGCGGCGCCGTTCCCTGGACCGATGTCCCAGGCCTACGACGCGTCCGCCTTTGAACCCCCGCCGGACGCCGAAGCGTTCTATGCCGAGAGCCTGCGCCTGCTTACCGAGTCAGGGATCCCGTTCCTGCTGTCCGGGACATACGCCGTCTGCGCCTACACAGGCATCGTGCGCCCGACCAAGGACCTGGACGTGTTCTGCAAGGCGGGTGACTTCCCCAAAATCCTCGCGTGGTTCCAAGAGCGCGGCTACCGCACCGAAGTGGAGGACGAGCGCTGGATCGCCAAAGTCTGGCAGGGCGAGCGCTTCTTCGACGTGATCTTCGCTATGTCCAACGGCGCCGCGCCGGTGACAGACGCCTGGTTCCAGGACAACGAGACCATCGAGGTCTATGGCGTCGAAGCCAAGATCACCTCGCCCACCGAACTGGTGGTCTCGAAGTTCTTCATCCAGGATCGCTACCGCTACGACGGCGCAGACGTCGTCCACGTCTTCTATCGGCAGTCCGACCGCATCGATTGGAAGCGGCTGCTGGCCTACATGGAGCCGCACTGGGAGGTGCTGCTCATCCACCTCCTGAACTTCCGCTTCGTCTATCCGACCGAACGCGACCTGATCCCGGCCTGGGTGATGGCCGAGCTCACGGACCGGCTCGCGGCGCAGATCACACTGCCGCCCGCGCGGGTAAAGGTCTGCCGCGGACGCATGTTCAGCCCGCGGGACTATCTGATCGACATCACGGAGTGGGGCTTCGCAGACGTGGTCGGTAAGGGTCTCGAGGAGCGTCATGAGCCTATCGCCTGAGGCGGCAGCAAACGATGCGCCCGCCCGCCCCCTGCGCCTCGCCGCGATCGGCGACCTGCACGTCGGAGAAAATGCCGAGCGGCCCTATCGAGATCTGTTCGCGCGCATAAGCCAGGAGGCCGACGTCCTCGCCCTGTGCGGAGACCTGACCAACTTCGGCAAGACGCGGGAGGCCGAGATCCTGGCGGAAGACTTGCGGATCTGCACGATCCCGATCGTCGGCGTCCTCGGAAACCACGACTACGAATGCGGCCAGCCGGCGGAAGTCGCCCGCATTCTCCATGACGCGGGAATGAGGATCCTGGACGGCGAGGCGTTCGAGATCGATGGCGTCGGATTTGCCGGCTGCAAGGGGTTCATCGGCGGGTTCGGCCGCTACATGCTCAGCGCCTTCGGCGAGCCGGAGATCAAGGCCTTCGTCCAGGCCTCGGTCGACGAGAACCTGAAGCTCGAGAGTTCACTGCGAATGCTGCGGACCGATCGGATCGTGGTGGTGACGCACTACTCGCCCATTCAGCAAACGGTGGAGGGCGAGCCTCCCGAGATTTTCCCGTTTCTCGGCTCGGCGCGCATGGGCGAGACCATCGACCGGTTCGAGGGCGTGAAGTGCGCTGTCCATGGCCACGCACACCGCGGCGCACACGCAGGGCGCACGCCTGCCGGAGCTCCGGTCTTCAACGTGGCGCGGCCCGTGCTGAACCGCGACCTGGGCATCGAATTCGCGCTGATCGAAGTCTGAAAGAAAAAATGGCCGCGCCCGGAGGCGCGGCCAAGTCATTAGGGAGGAAACGCCCAAAAGGGCTAGATCGTTTTGCGCCTTTGCTGCACTGCACGCAAGGCCTAATTTCATGCGGACGTGAAATCTTGGGTCAGGCGACCCAATCCCGGGCCAGCCGGCGGGCGGCGGCGGCGAACAGCAGGGCGCTCACCACATAGAAGCCGAGGCCGGAATAGATGGCGTAGCGAAGGGCTTCCGCCCCGTAACGCGGCGTAAGTACATCGGAAATCGCCCCGAAATACCAAGTGCCGAGCCCCAGCCCGATCAGGTTGTTCACGAACAGGAAGCACGCCGACGCGGTGGAGCGTTGCTGGGGCGCGACAAGATGCTGCACCGCCGTAATGACCGGTCCCAACCACACCAGGTTGAGGCCTGTCGGAATGAGGAACAGGATGAAGGCGAGCCAAAGCGTCTTCGCCTGGACCGCCAGCACGAAACACGGCAACGCAAGCAGGAATGCGGCCGCGGGGACAAGCAGATAGGCCGCCGGCCGCGCACGGCCGAGGCGGTCGCCCAACACTCCGCCTAGCCAGACGCCCAGCACCCCGCCCACCAGCGTCATGGAGCCGAGGAAAAGGGAGCGATCGACCAGGCCCATACCCAGGCTGCGCTCGAAGAAGCTGGGCAGCCAGAAGGCCACGCCGTAGCCGCAGACCGATGAGGCCGCGGCGCCAAGCGAGATCAGCCAGAAGCTGGGCTTGGCGAGAAGCGCCCGGACACCGCCGGCGCCGGCCGGAGCCGCATCCGGCAGCGGAGCCACCTCGCGGGACGGCTCCTTGACGACGAGCCGGAAGATGGGAGCCAGCATTACCCCCGCCACGCCCACGGCGATGAACGCTGCGCGCCAGTCGATGGCGTGCGCGATCAGGCCGCCGAACAGGATGCCCAACGCCGAGCCGATGGGGATGCCGAAGGAATAGGCCGCGAGCGCCCTGGCCCGCTGGTCCTTCGGGAAATAGTCCGCGATCAGCGAATAGGCCGGGGCAACGCCCCCCGCCTCCCCCACGCCGACGCCCATGCGGCAGAGGAAGAGCTGCCAGAAGCCGGTGGCGAACCCGCAGAGCGCGGTGAAGCCGCTCCACAGCGCGAGCGCCCCGGTCATGATCCAGGTGCGGCTCCAGCGATCGGCCAGCGCCGCGATCGGCACGCCGAGGGCGGTGTAGAAGAGCGCGAAGGCCAGACCGCCCATCAGGCCGAGTTGGCCGTCGGTCAGCCCCAGCTCGGCCTTGATGGGGCTGGCGAGGATTCCCAGGATCTGCCGATCCAGGAAGTTGAAGGTGTAGGCGAGGATGAGGACGCCGAGGACCACCATTGGGTAGCCCTTCGACCGGGGCTTCGACGACATGAGGGTCCCTGGAATCGAAAACGCCCGGCTCGTGGGGAGCCGGGCGTCGTGACGTGACTTAGAACTTGGCCTGGACCGACAGCGTGATCGTCCGCGGCGGGCCGTAGAAGCCGCTGACCGAGTTGCCGAACAGCACGCCGGCCGATTGCGGGAAGTTGTAGCCGCCGACGCGGTACTCCTCCTTGCCCAGGTTCTTGCCGTGCAGCCCAACCTGGTAGCGGTCGTCGGCCGAGGTCCAGACGACGCTGGCGTCCAGCAGCCAGTAGCTGTCCTGATCCAGGATCGAGGGGATCTCGAACATGTGGAACGACGAGCGGTACGACGCCGACGGGATGAAGGCGACCGAGCCCATGTCGCCCAGGTCGTGTCGGTAGGTCATGCTGACCGAGCCGTTCCACTTCGGGGTGTTCTGGAACACCCGCTGGTCCGCGAAATCGCGCACCACCGGCGGCGTCGACGTCAGGTCCAGCGCCCGGTACTCGTCGAACTCGGCCTTGGTGTAGCCCAGGGAGAAGTTCGCGAAGAGCGAGCTGGTGAACGTGGCCTGGCCCTCGAACTCGGCGCCGTAGATGTGGGACTTGCCGACGTTCAGCACCTGGGAGGCGATCGAGGCGCCCACCGGGGTCTGCAGGGTGACCTGCTGGTCCTTGTACTTCGAGTAGAAG
>NZ_JANINU010000194.1 GCF_024508875.1 Phenylobacterium sp. | reverse complement strand
TCTTGGGCGTCAGGTCGACCAGCATCAGGTGGCTGTCGGTGCCGTTGGAGACGATCTTGAAGCCCACGCTCTGCAGGCTGTCGGCCAGCGCGCGCGCGTTCTCGATCACCTGCTTCGCATAGGTCTTGAACTCGGGCCGCAGGGCCTCGCCGAAGGCCACGGCCTTCGCGGCGATCACATGCATCAGCGGACCGCCCTGCAGGCCGGGGAAGACGGCGCTGTTGATCTTGGTCGCCAGCTTCTTGTCGTTGGTCAGGATCAGGCCGCCGCGCGGGCCGCGCAGGGTCTTGTGCGTGGTCGTCGTGACGATGTGGGCGTGCGGGAACGGATTGGGATATTCGCCCGCCACGATCAGCCCGGCGTAGTGCGCCACGTCGCACATCAGGATCGCGCTCACCTCGTCGGCGATCTCGCGGAACTTCTTGAAGTCGATTTGGCGCGAGTAGGCCGACCCGCCGGCGATGATCACCTTCGGGTTGTTGGCCTTGGCGACCTCATAGGCCTCGTCGTAGTCGATCAGGTGGTCCTGGGCGCGGACGCCGTAGGCCACGGGGCTGAACCACTTGCCAGACTGGTTGACGCTCTTGCCGTGCGTCAGGTGGCCGCCGTGGTCCAGGTTCATGCCCATGAACGTGTCGCCCGGCGTCATGGTGACCATGAACACCGCCTGGTTCGCCTGGCTGCCCGAATGCGGCTGGACGTTGGCGTACTCGCAGCCGAACAGTTGCTTGGCGCGCTCGATGGCCAGGGTCTCGACCTCGTCGACCACCTCGCAGCCACCGTAGTAGCGCTTGCCGGGATAGCCCTCGGCGTACTTGTTGGTGAGCACCGAGCCCTGGGCGTCCAGCACCGCCTGGGAGACGATGTTCTCCGAGGCGATCAGCTCGATCTGGTCCTGCTGGCGCTTGAGCTCGCCGTCCAGGATGGCGGCGACGGCGGGGTCCGCCTGGCCGACGCCGGCCTTGAAGAAGTCTTCGGTGGAGGGCTGGGCTTGCACGTGCAGGTTCAAGGGCGGTGGCCTTTCGCTGGGGCGACGACGAGGCAGACGAGTCTGGCGGCGAAGGCGCCTCCTTTACTCCCGATCGCCCGCCCCTCCAACCGCAGCCTCGTTCAGTAATTCTGGGAACCGTTCGCACCTTCCAGGCGTTCACCGGCAAAGGCCGGCACGTGCTTTGCCGCGTTCACGGCCGTTCCCATGTGTCGAGATGAGGTGGTCATGAGCGTAGGACCCGATTCCGAGGGACCCTCGGGCGAAGAACTGATGCGCCTGGGCGCGGGAATCGTCGCCGCCTACGTGAGCCGCAACGCGGTCACCGCGGACGCCGTGCCGGACATCATCCGGACCGTCCACCAGGCCCTCACCCAGCTCGCTGGCGCGCCGCCGCCTGCCCAGCCCGAGGAGCGGCCGAAGCCTGCGGTCCCCATCGGCCGATCGGTGCAACACGACTACATCGTCTGCCTCGAGGACGGTAAGAAGCTCAAGATGCTCAAGCGCTACCTGCGCTCGCGCTACAACATGAGCCCCGAGGATTATCGCCGCCGCTGGGGACTGGCCCCCGACTACCCGATGGTGGCGCCGGCCTATGCGGCGCGGCGCTCGGATTTCGCCAAGAAGATCGGCCTTGGCCGCGGGGTGCGCCGGCGCAAGTAGCGCCTGTGGAAAGCGCCCCCGCGCAGGCAGGGGCGCTCCAGAACCGGCTCCAGTTGTCGGGCTGGTGGGAAGAACCGATCCGCGTGCGAGTAGGCCATGATTTGCACACGCGCACGTTGCGCCACGCCGCCGCAGCGCGCTTTGTCGCATGCCCAACGGAAAAGGCCCCCGGATCGCTCCGGGGGCCCCGAATGTCCGTCTCGACGCGGATCAGGCGGCGACGCCGCCCACCCGCTTCACGTTGCAGTGGATCCAGAGCTTCTCGAGCGTCTCGACCAGCTCATCCATCATCTTGTCGTCATGGGCCGGCGACGGCGTGAACCGCAGACGCTCGGTGCCGCGCGGCACGGTGGGATAGTTGATGGGCTGAACGTAGACGCCGTGCTCTTCGAGCAGGATGTCCGAGATCATCTTGCAGTGGATGGGGTCGCCCACCATCAGCGGCACGATGTGGCTGACCGACGGCATGACCGGCAGGCCAGCCTTGCGGAACTTGGCCTTCAGGGCCGCCGCACGCTCCTGGTGGGCGATGCGCACTTCGTTGTGGGTCTTGAGATAGCGGATCGACGCCACCGCGCCCGCGGCCAGCGCCGGCGGCAGCGAGGTGGTGAAGATGAAGCCGTCGGCCCAGCTTCGGATCGCGTCGCAGATCACCTCGTCGGCGGCGATGTAACCGCCCATGACGCCGAACGCCTTGCCCAGCGTGCCCTCGATGATGTCGATCTCGGCCATGACGCCGTCACGCTCGGCGACGCCCGCGCCGCGGGGGCCGTACATGCCGACCGCGTGCACCTCGTCGAGGTAGGTCATGGCGCCGTACTTCTTGGCCAGCGCCACGGTGCCGGCCATGTCGGCGATGTCGCCGTCCATGGAATAGACACTCTCGAAGGCGATCACCTTCGGCGCGTCAGGATCGGCCTCGATCAGGAGCTGTTCGAGGTGCTCCAGGTCATTGTGGCGGAACACGCGGCGCTGCTCGCGCTTGCCGGCCCGGATGCCGCTGATCATCGAATTGTGGTTCAGCTCGTCCGAGAAGATGATCAGCCCGGGAAGGATCTTGTAGAGCGTCGACAGCGAAGCTTCGTTCGAGACGTAGCCCGACGTGAACAGCAGCGCCGATTCCTTGCCGTGCAGGTCGGCCAGTTCGTGCTCCAGCTCCACGTGATAGTGGGTCGTGCCCGAGATGTTGCGGGTGCCGCCCGAGCCGGCGCCGGCCTCTTCGATGGCCTGGTGCATGGCGTCGAGGACGACGGGGTTCTGGCCCTGGCCGAGATAGTCGTTCGAGCACCAGACGGTGACGTCCTGGGTGGAGCCATCGGGCCGGGTCCAGGTGGCGTGGGGAAACTGCCCGCGGTGGCGCTTCAGATCGGCGAAGACGCGGTAGCGCCCCTCGGACCGAACCCGCTCCAGAGAATTGCGGAAGGCTTCCCTGTAATCCATCGACTTGTTCCCGGTAGCGCGTCTTGTCTGGCGCGCCCTGCCCGGCCCCTTTGAGATGCCCGACCTTTTGGCGCCGACGCCGTCACTTGTCCACAAGACCGCGGGTCGCAGGACCCGAAGTTTCGTGGACATCCGCATAGAATTCGCGGACCGCGTGATCCTTGATGTTTGTCAACCGGGCTGGACGCTGCGGCCGCGCAGCATCTCGAGAATCGCCGAGAAATCCTTGCCGCCGCCGCCCAGCCGGTCGAACAGGGCATAGAGGCCCTCGGCCGAGGCGCCCAACGGTGTCGCAGCGCCCGCCTTCGCGGCGGCCTCCTGGGCCAGCTTCAGGTCCTTGAGCATCATGGCCGTGGCGAAACCGCCCTCGTAGCCGCGATTCGACGGCGCGGTCGGCACCGGGCCGGGCCAGGGACAGTAGCTCGTGAGACTCCAGCACTGACCCGACGACTGCGACGAGATCTCGTGGAACTTGGCCGGATCCAGCCCAAGCTTCTCGGCCAGCGCCAGGGCCTCGCACACCCCGATCATCGAGATGCCCAGGACCATGTTGTTGCAGATCTTGGCCGCCTGGCCCGCGCCATGGTCGCCGGCGCGGAAGGTGACGCGGGACATCGGTTTGATCGCATCCTCGACCGCCGGGAAATCGGCCTCGTCGCAGCCGACCATGAACGCCAGCGTGCCCGCCTCCGCCGCCGCCGTGCCGCCCGACACCGGGGCGTCGGCGAACCGGAAGCCCCCGGCGTTGGCCTGCGCGGCCACGGCGCGGGCGCTCTCCACGTCGATGGTCGAGCAGTCGATCAGCAGCGCGGAGGTCGGCGCGTTCGGCAGGATCTGCTCGGCGTAGACCTGGCGCACGTGCGGGCCGGCCGGCAGCATGGTGATCACCGCGTCCGCGGACTGGACCGCCTCGGCGACCGAGGCCGCCTTCCCGCAGCCGGCGGCGGCCGCCTTGTCCAGCGCCGCCGGCGACAGGTCGAAGGCCATGACCTCGCGCCCCGCCTTCGCCTGGTTGGCGGCCATCCCGCCGCCCATGTTGCCCAGGCCGATGAACGCGATGCGGGTCATGGATGCCTCTTCGAAGTCGCTACTTGGGTTTGCGGAACTTGTAGATGAACTGGTCGGTATGCCCGCGGATGGACGGGTCGAACACCGTCTTGCTGTGGTCGTCGGCCGGATTGCGCAGGAGGGTGCTCTCGCCCTCGAACTTGAAGCCCGAGCTCTCGAGCTGCTTGCGCACGGCGGCCGGGTCGATCCGGTGCAGCTTGTCGTCGGGGTCGATCGGCGTGCCGGCTGCGGCCGCGTGGTCGAGGACGATGAAGACGCCGCCCGGCTTGATGGCGTCGTAGATCAGCTTGTCGACCTTGG
>NZ_JANINU010000193.1:347-4468 GCF_024508875.1 Phenylobacterium sp. | reverse complement strand
TCAGAACCGGTAGTTGGCGGTGAGCGTCGCGTTGCGGCGATCGCCCGGCGTGGCCCAGCCGTTGTTGCGGCCGCGCTGGTAGTATTCCTTGTCGAAGACGTTGTTGACGTTCAGCCGCAGCTCGATGTCCGGCCGGGGCGTCCACGCCACCGTCAGGCGGTGCACGAAATAGTCCTCGGCCTTCACCAGCGGGATGGTCGTCCGGGTGTTGGTCGAACCGGTCACCAGGGCGTGCTGGGTCAGGTAGTATTCGCCCTGGTAGGTCACCCCGTAGCCGAGCTGCAGGTTCAGGTCCTTCAGGTCGTAGGTTGTGAAGAGGCTGAAGGCGTGGTCCGGCACGCTGGTGAGGTGGTCGCCCTTGGTGAAGTCCAGTCCCTGGGCCGCCAGGAACTTCGAGACCCCGCGCTTCACCTCCGAGTCGAGGTAGGTGTAGTTGGCGAAGATCGACCAGGCGTCGGTGATGCGCCCGGAGGCGCCCAGCGACACGCCCTCCACGCGGGCCGAGCCGTCGAGCTGCTGGTCCGGAACGGTCGGGTCGCCCGAGGCCACCTTGTAGTTGGTGCGGTCGTTGCGGAAGATCGCCGCCGTCAGCGACAGCCGCCCCATCACGTCCCACTTGCCGCCGATCTCGATGCTCTCGGCTTTCTCCGGATCGACGGTGCAGGTCGCGGCGTTGCAGGCCCCCGATCCGTTCACCGTCGCCTGGCTGGGCGTCTCCGCGTTGGCGTAGGCCACGTAGAGGCTGGCGTTCGGGATCGGCTTGTAGACCACGCCGACGCGATAGGTCAGCAGGTGCTCGTCATTGCGGAACTTGGGCCCCGGCGTGACCACGCCCAGAGAGGCGCCGACCGTGGTGTTGTAGGTGTCCGTCGAGTTGACGCCCTCATTATGCTCCCAGCGGATCCCGCCGTTGATCGACCACTGCTCGTTCAGGACGATGTTGTCGAAGACGTAGACCGCCTGGTTCTTGCGGTGGCCGTCCTGGGCGCTGGCTTGGATGAAGTTGATCGGGCCGGAATAGACGTTGTTCGGGCTCGCGATGTTCATCGTCGGCAGGGCCACGGTGGCGCCGGTCGTCGTGCGGAACAGGTTGCCGGTGTCGAGGTGGAAGTCCTCCTCGAAGAAGGCCGCCCCCACAACCAGGGTGTGGTGCGCGCCGCCCAGGTCCCCGTCCCAGGTCAGGTCGGTCTGGTTGTGCAGCAGGGTGTTCTTGGTGTCGCGCAGGTTCCCGCGCGGACCGCTGGGCTGGTAGAACCCCGGCGCCGGATCCGTGGCCAGGCAGGCTGTGAAGCCGGTGATGTTGGTGGCCGTCGTCGACTGGCTCCAGGCGACGGGTTTCAGGCCGTTCGGCAGGCAATAGGTCCCCTGCGGCGGGTCCACCACCGTGGTCTGGGTGACCCGCTGGTAGCGCGACAGGTTGCGCAGCTTCAGTCCGCCGCCGAAGTCGTGGTCGATGATCCCTGTCAGGATGTCGACGTCCTGGTCCTGCCGGTCGACATTGGCGTAGCCGTAGTAGTTGCCCGGATCGACGCCCGGCAGCGGCCGGCCGTTGTAGAACGGCACCCCGTACTGCGGGACGTTGCGGTCCTCCTGGTGGAAGTACATGGCCGTGAACTGGGTCGGACCGTTCAGCCCCACCACGATCGACGGCGCGACGCCCCAGCGCTTGAACTGCTCCACGTCGCGGCCAGGCGCGTCGTTGCGGTGGACCATGGCGTTCAGCCGGACGGCGACGTTGTCCCCCACCTTATGGTTCGCGTCGATCGCGCCGCGCCAGTAGTTCTCCGTGCCCACGGCGCCCGTCACCACGGTCGAGTTCCGGGCCGTCGGGCGCTTGGAGACGATGTTGATCGTCCCGCCGACCGAGCCCGCGCCCGAATAGACGCCGTTCGAGCCGTTGGTGACCTCGATCTGCTCGATGTTGAACGGGTCCGAGCGGCTGTACTGCGCACTGTCCCGGACGTTGTCGACGGTGATGTCGTTGTTGGCCGAATAGCCGCGCAGGTTGATGGAGTCGCCGAAGCCGCCGCCGCCCTCGCCCGCGCCGAAGGTGATGCCCGGCACGGTCGACAGGATGTCGCGGAGCGAGAGCAGGTTCTGCGCCTCGATCGTCCCACGGCTGACGATGGTCACCGTCTGGGGATTGTCGAGCGCCTTGGCCGTCATCTTCGGATTGTTCTGCTTGGTGATCTGGCCCTCGACCTCGATGCCGGCCACCGTGCCGAACTGGTCGCCGCCGGCCGTGGCGACCGCCGCGCCATCGGCCGCCCCGCCTTCCGCGGCCTGGGCCGCGCCGCCCAGCGAAAGGCCCGCCAGGCCTGCGATCGCGCACGTCATCGCGCGCTTCTTCTTTGCGGCGACGCCGCCCCCAACTCGAACCATGCCCCCGGAACCCCTCGGAGTGTTGCGACTAAGAATGCGAGTCGTTCTTAGTTGAGACATGTGGGCGCGACAATGAGAATCGTTCGCAAGAATGTCGAAGCGTCGCCGTTTCGCTGCGAAGGCGCCTGACGCCGCCGCCCCCACCGCCTTAGGATCAGGGCCGCGGAGCCTTCGGAGCGGCGGGTCGGATGCAGATCACATGGCAAGGTTGGGCCCTGCTCTCGGCCCTGTTCGCCGCCTTGACGGCCGTGTTCGCCAAGATCGGCGTGGACGACCTCGACCCCAACTACGCGACGCTCGTGAGGACGTGCGTCATCCTGGTGATCGTGGCGGGGATCTGGGTCGCCGGCGGTGCGCCGGCCGTCAATCCGTTCCAGTCGGCGCGGACGATCGGGGCGCTCGTTCTTTCCGGGGCGGCCACGGGCCTGTCCTGGCTCTGCTATTTCCGCGCGCTCAAGCTGGGCGAGGCCAGCCGCGTCGCGCCGCTCGACAAGCTGTCGGTGGTGTTCGTCGCGCTCTTCGCCGCCCTGTTCCTCGGCGAGCGGCTCGACCCGAGGGGCTGGGCCGGCGTGGCGCTTATCGCCGCCGGCGCCGTGCTGCTGGCGCTTCGGCGATAGCGCGGCCCGGATTGCGCACGGTCAAGGACGGCCTCTGAAACCGAACGTCCCATCGCCCCGTATCTCCGCCAGACGCCTCAACGGCCAAGCTGGCCAGAAGGGAGGGGCTCATGGCCTTCGCAGCACATCCGACCAGCCCTCGCGGAGTCCGGCCGCAACCCTCGGCCCGTGCGACCGTTGAACCGGTGGCCGCCGGGAACGCCGGCGCTGTGGTGAGCGTGATGAACGACGTCCTGAAGCCCTATTTCCTGCTGGCCTGTGTCGCCTTCTTCGTGGGCTTCGCCAGCTACCTCGCGATCCAGCGGACCGTGGCGGCGTCCGCCCCTGCCGCCTTCGATGTCACGGCCCCTATCTCCGCGTCCGCGCCGCCGGTCGATGCGCCCCTGGCGCGCGTCCGGTCGATCTAGATCCACGGCCGGCGCCGAGGGCGCGGGAGACGGGCCTCGCCAAACGCGGTCGGCCAGGTCTCTCCCATCCGCCTTCCGCGCCCTCAGCCCCGGCCGTGGGGCGCCTTCGCCGTCGATACGGCACAGGCGACAATCCCGAAATTTCATGTAACATCGTTTTGCGGACTCGCGCCCGGGGACCCACGCGGACCATCAACCCCTGGCTGCTGCGTGCCGGACGACGTCCGCGGCTGCGGGCCTGCGCGCTTCCCGAGGGCGCGTCCAAGGCGGCTCGGAGACGAGGTCGGACGACTGGCCCCCTGGTCGTCCGACTGGTCGCCCCAAGGAAGCGGAGCAAGGAAGCAGACCCGCAAACGAAGGCGGCCCCGGCGGCCATTTAAGGCGCCAGGGCCGCACACCCGTCGCTCGCGGTCCGAAGGGGGAGCGGACGCCAGCGCGATGCAGCTTGATGTAGGCGCCCGGGGCCCGTTTTCAAGCCGAGGTCAGAGCGGGCCCAGCTTCCCGAGCGCGACGGTGGCGGCGGCTTCCTCCAGGCGCGGGCGGTCCTGGCGATACGAGGCTTCGGCGGCCTGGTATCGCGCGGCCACGGCCTCGATGTTCTGCGCCAGCAACGCCTGCTCGGCGGCCAGCGCGGCGCAGCCTTCGTAGACGGGGGCGGCGCTGGTCGCCGGCGCGCCGGGAACCGGCGTCGTCACGGGCGGGGGCGGCGGCAGCG
>NZ_JANINU010000193.1:0-337 GCF_024508875.1 Phenylobacterium sp. | reverse complement strand
CCGCACACCCGTCGCTCGCGGTCCGAAGGGGGAAGCGGACGCCAGCGCGATCGGAGCTGAGATAGGTTCGATTTCGCCCGTTACAAGGGCCGAGGCTCGGCTACTGCGGACCGAGCCTGCCCAGGGCGACGGTGGCTGCCGCCTCCTCAAGCTTGGGCCGATCCTCCCGGTACGACACCTCGGCCGCCTGGTAGCGCGCGGACACGGCGTCGATATTCTGGGCCAGCAGGACCTGTTCGGTGGCTAGGCCGACACAGCCCTCATAGGCGGCCGGCGACGCAGTCGCCGCGCCGGCGGGCGCGCCGGGCAAGGGTGTGGTCACCGGCGGCGGAGGCGG
>NZ_JANINU010000192.1 GCF_024508875.1 Phenylobacterium sp. | reverse complement strand
CCTACTTGATCTTGCCTTCCTTGAACTCGACGTGCTTGCGCACGACCGGGTCGTACTTCTTCAGGACCATCTTCTCGGTCTTGGTGCGGGCGTTCTTCTTGGCCACGTAGAAGTAGCCGGTGTCGGCCGTCGAGTTCAGGCGGATCTTGATGGAGGCGGGCTTCGCCATGGCTCGAATCCTAGACGTAAGAAGTGGGCGGGGCCAAACGGGATCGCACCGCCGGCGGGTGTTCAGGAGGCGCGGAAAATACGAATCCGCGCGCGTAAGTCAACCGCTTAGGCCGGCTGCTGACACCGCGGTGGCGGGACGGGCGTTCCAGGGTGGCTCTCCGATCACCGTGGAGGACACCCTCATGCCCGTCAAAGGCCGCTGCCATTGCGGCGCGATACAGTTCGAAGTCGACGAGATGCCGGCCGAGCTGACGGCGTGCAACTGCTCGTTCTGCATCCGGCGCGGCGGGCTGGTGGGCTACTACAAGCCGACGCAGTTCAGGCTGACCACGGCGCCCGACCGCGTCTGGACCTACCAATGGGGCGACTACCTCGTGCAGCACCACTATTGCCCGGTTTGCGGGATGGGGACGCACTCGGAGATGCCGAGCTTCGCGGACGGCAAGGTCGACTTCGACAACCCCAGGGTCGCCGTGAACGCGCGGCTGTTCGAGGACTTGTCGTGGGAGGCGCTGCCCGTGAAGCACGTCAACGGGCGAGAGGACTGGTGAGCTACAGGCTCGACGGCCGCATGCCGCGGTCCTTGTAGCGCAGGAAGGGCTTCGGGCGGCTGGGGTCCTTCATCCGCTCGACCGCCTCCTTGATCATCATGCGGGTGACCGTGGGCAGGGGCAGGCCCATGGCGTCGTCGAAGGCGACCCAGTCGATCTCCTCCAGCTCGCCGCAGTCGGGCTGGCGGTCCAGGCTGGTGAGGCGCTCGGCGTCGGCCATCAGGAACCAGGTGTCGAAGCGCTTGCCCACCGCCGGCGGGGTGATGGCGCGGGCGATGACGTCCATGGCCTCCAGGTCGGGCAGGACGCCCTGGGCGGCGAAGGTGCTCCAGGGGCCGGTGGCGCGGGCCTGGCCCGGCTTGGCGAGCAGCAGGCCGGCTTCCTCCCAGGTCTCGCGCACGGCGGCCAGCGCCAGGGCCCGGCCGCGGCCCGTCGGCAGGTGGCGGTCGAACAGGCCGGCCACGTCGGGCCGCAGGTCGCTGGCGAAGGGGGCGCGGTAGTCCGCCCGGTCGATCCGGCCGCCGGGGAACACCCAACGGTCGGGCATGAAGCTATGGCCGCCGTGGCGCTTGCCCATCAGGACGCGCGGCTTGGGGCCGTCGCGGCGGATGATCATGACGGTGGCGGCGTTCTTCGGGCGTACGGCGCGCTGGCCGGGGATGCGCGGCGGCCCTTCGGGTTTGGAGACCCCGTCTTCGGATTTCGGCGGCGCTTGCCCGGTCATGAAACAACTGTATGACCGCGCGGCCCGGCGAGGGAAGGGCGCCCTTGCGGAAGGCGGGGCGCGGGGCACTATGCCGCGGGCGCAGGTGGGGGAGTTTGCATGCACGACGTCGAAGCCGAACTGGACAGCCGGATGACCCACCGGCTGCTGTTCTTCAGCGACGCGGTGTTCGCGATCGTGCTGACCCTGCTGGTGCTGGAACTGAAGCCGCCCGAGACCTGGCGCGAAGCGAACGGCGAGACGCTGGCGCACCTCGCGCCGCACATCGCCGCGTTCGCGTTCAGCTTCCTGATCATCGCGATCTTCTGGTTCGCCCATATGAACACCATGCGGCGGCTGGCGCGGTTCGACTGGCCGACGGCGGCGGCGAACATGCTGTTCCTGCTGCCGATCAGCCTGCTGCCGTTCGCCACGGCCTGGCTGGGCGCCGACCCCGGCGGGGCGTTCACCTGGCAGCTCTATTCGTGGGTGATGATCGCCATCTCGGCGGCGAACATGGTCACCGTGCTGGCCGCCTACCGCGGACGCGGCAAGCTGATCGTCGGCGGCGCGCCGCGGGGCGAGGTGGCCTATCGTCTTCTGCGGGCCGTATCGCCGGGGATGGCGTTCGCCGTCGGCCTGCTGATGTTGGCGGCGGGCCTGAACACCCTGGCCCACTTCGCGTGGGCGGCGGTGATCCCGCTGGTCTTCTGGATCGCCGAGCGCTTCGTGAAGCCGAAGCCGGCGGTCATGGACGCGCCGGCCGCCGAAGGCGAAGCCGAGACCGCCTAGCGCCGCTTGCCGCCCATCTTCTTCTTGCGGCCCGTGCGGATGCCGGGCGGGCGGCCGCTCTTGGGGCGGGCCGGGCCGCTGGGGCGGCGGTCGCCGCGGGCGCGCATCCCGAGCCGCGGCCGGGGGGCCGAAGGGTCGGGCGGGGCCGGGTCGCTCAGCATCTCGAACAGAAGGCCGCCGGTGATGGGGGTCGCCTCTTCCAGCCGCACCTGCACCGTCATGCCTAGCGGCCAGCGGGCGCCGGATCGTTCCCCCACCAGGGCGTGGGTGCGGTCGTCGTGGATGAAGAACTCGCCGCCGAGTTTGGAGATCGGCACCAGGCCATCGGCGCCGGTCTCGGCCAGCCGCACGAAGAGGCCGAAGCGCGTGACGCCGGTGACCTTGCCGGTGAATTCCGCCCCCACGCGATCCGCCAGGAAGGCGGCCACGTAGCGGTCGGTGGCGTCGCGCTCGGCGGCCATGGCGCGGCGCTCGGCGAAGCTGATGACCTCGGCGGTGTCCTTCATCTTGGCCATGTCCCAGTCCGACAGGCCGTCGTTCCCGAGACCCAGGGCGGTGATCAGCGCCCGGTGGACGATCAGGTCGGCGTAGCGGCGGATCGGGGAGGTGAAGTGGGCGTACTTGGCGAGGTTCAGGCCGTAGTGGCCGATGTTCTCGGTGGAATAGACCGCCTGCATCTGGGTGCGCAGGACCACCTCGTTGACGATGTCGGCGTGCGGCCCGTCGCGGGTTTCGGCCAGCAGCCGGTTGAACCGTTCGGTGCGCGGCGCCTCGCCCTTGGTCCAGGGCAGGCCCAGGGTGCCCAGGAAGTCGGCCAGCGCCTGGATCTTCTCGGGGCTGGGCTGGTCGTGGATGCGGTAGACCAGCGGCGTCTTCTTCTGCTCCAGCGTCTCGGCGGCGCAGACGTTCGCCTGGATCATGAACTCCTCGATCAGCTTGTTCGCGTCGAGGGTGGCGCGCGGGACGATCTGGGCGATCTCGCCGTCGCGGCTGATGCTGATCTTCCGCTCCAGGCTCTCGATGGCCAGGGGCGAGCGGACGTCGCGGCCCTTCTTCATGACCGCATAGGCCGCCCACAGCGGCTTCAGCACGCCGTCCAGCAGCGGGCCCGTCTTGTCGTCGGGCTGGCCGTCGATGGCGGCCTGGGCCTGTTCGTAGCTGAGCTTGGCGGCCGAGCGCATCAGGCCGCGGACGAACTTGTGGGACCGCTTCTTCCCGTCGGCGCCGAAGACCATGCGCACCGCCATGGTCGCGCGGTTCTCGCCCTCGCGCAGGCTGCACAGGCCGTTCGACAGCCGCTCGGGCAGCATCGGCTCCACGCGGTCGGGGAAGTAGACGCTGTTGCCCTTGTCGCGGGCGATGCGGTCCAGCTCCGAGCCCGGGCGCACATAGGCCGCCACGTCGGCGATGGCCACCCAGCAGACCCAGCCGCCGGGGTTCTTGTCGTCGTCGTCGGGGTGGGCGTAGACGGCGTCGTCGTGGTCGCGGGCGTCCACCGGGTCGATGGTGATCAGCGGGATCTCCCGCAGGTCCTCGCGGCCGCTCAGCGTCGGCTCCTTCGCCGCCTCGGCCTCGGCTTCTGCGGCTTCGGAGAAGCCGGTCGGGATGCCGTGGGCGTGGATGGCGATGATCGAATAGGCGCGCGGATCGTCCTCGCGGCCCACCGTCTCCAGCAGCTTGCCGCGCTTAGGGCCGTAGCGGGGGCCGTGCGGCTCGACCTGGGCGATGACCAGGTCGCCGTCGCGCACGTCCTCGTGCTCGCCGAGCAGCAGGGTGTCCTTGGAGCGCCGATCGACCGGCTCGACGCGGATCTCCCGGCGCGCCTTGCGCACGACGCCCAGGATGCGGTGCGCGCTCTGGCCCAGGCGCTTGATCAGCCGGGCCTCGGTCTCGCCGCTCTCCAGCCGGACGAACCGGACCAGCAGGCGGTCGCCCATGCCGGGCGCGCCGGCCTTGGCGTCGCCGCCGGGGGCCAGGGCGACCAGGGGCGCGTCCTCGCCCCGCACCAGCCGCACCAGCAGTTCGCCGTCGGGCGTGCGTTCGGCCACGTCGGCCACGCCCACCTCGGGCAGGGCGCCGGCTTCGGCGAAGCCCTTGCGGCCGCGGCGTCCCAGCGTGCCGTCGGCCTCCAGCGTCTGCAACAGCGCGCGGAGCTGGCGGCGGTCTTCGCCCTTGAGGCCGAAGGCGCGCGCGATGGCGCCCTTGTCGGTCTCGCCGCTCTCGCGGATGAACTTCAGCAGGGTCTCGCGGTCGGGCACGCCTTTGGCAAAGCG
>NZ_JANINU010000191.1 GCF_024508875.1 Phenylobacterium sp. | reverse complement strand
GACGGATGTCGCTGACCGAGCTGGCCGACCGCGTGGGCGTGACCATCGCCAACCTTTCGATCCTGAAGACGGGCAAGGCGCGCGCCGTCCGCTTCTCCACCCTGGCCGCGCTCTGCCGTGAGCTGGAGTGCCAGCCCGGCGACCTGCTGGTCTACGAGCCCGGCCCGGACGACGGCTTCATCGAGGATGAAGAGGACGGATAGCGACCCGGGCGGCCGCGATAAAATGACCGCGACTTCGCGGTTGCGTGACACCGGCGAGATGAGTAGAACGCGCGCTCGCTCAGCGGGCCCTCTTCGGGGGCGGCCCGCGCCGGCTCCGGAGAGGTGGCAGAGTGGTTGAATGTACCGCACTCGAAATGCGGCGTACGTGAAAGCGTATCGTGGGTTCGAATCCCACCCTCTCCGCCATTCTTCCCGCATGACATGGGTGAGCGGTTCCAGGCCGGCAGGATCGTAGCGGCCGTCGCCGCGTGAGCGTCGGGCGAAGTCCGGGGGTCTCCCGAAGAGAAGCGTCGCAGCCGCATCGCACAATGGACTCCGGCCCGTCACCGGGCTGTCGCCGGCCACCGCTATGCCAAAGGCGGGTGCTGTCACGACTGTTCAGGAGCTTCCAGGATGCGTTCCCTCATGCTCGGCCTCGCCGCTTCGCTGGCGCTGGCCGCCACGGCCGACGCCGCGACCTATTTCGGCCATCGCACGGTCGGCACGGCCGTCGTCGACCTCACGATCATCACCGACGACACCCTCGGCGTGCTGACCGAGGACAACATCCTCGACTGGTCGGTGAAGGTCGCGAACAACGGCCAGACCGCCGTGTTCGGCGCCAACGACGACGGCGCGCGGCTCGACATCGGCGGCTCGGCCTTCACGGCGGACCTGGGCGGCCTCTACTTCGATTTCGGCGCCGCGGGGAACAACTACGCCGCCTTCGTCAGCGCGTTCCGCCAAAGCTACTGCGTGCAGTCGAACGGGTGCTTCGATTACAACGGCCCGGAGGAGATCGCGGTCGCGGGCCAGTTCGTGACGAATTTCCAGATCATTCCGCAGAGCGGTCGGCAGCAAATCGCCGCCGTGCCGGAACCGGGCGCCTGGGCGTTGATGCTTCTCGGCTTCGGAGCCGCCGGAGCAATGCTGCGGGACCGTCGCCGCGCGCTTGCGGGCTGAATTCGGCTCAGTTCCGGCCGCTCCGGCGGCCGGAGCTACTCAAAATGTGGGAAATCCCGCGTAGGGGGAGAAAGCGACCCCGAATTCACCCGCTGGATGGTACAACTGTTCACGACTTCTCGATATCTAGATCCCACGTAACGCCACTATCCGGTTGGGATCTGCCATGTATCGCAAGTTCATCGCCGCCATGACGGCGGGCGCGGTCGCCCTGGGCGCCGGCGCTGCCTCGGCCGCCACCTACGTCTCCAAGCTCGAGTACAGCCAGGCCGGCTACACCTCGACGCCGTTCGGTACGGTGACGATCGAGGAACTCGACGCCAACAACGTCAAGATCACCGTCGCCCTGCCGGGGATCGACAAGATCGTCGACACCGGAAACGGCCACGTTGCCTTCGCCTTCAACCTGTCGGACAACCCGAACAGCACGGTGACGGTGCTGTCGCCGACGCCCAGCAGCTTCACCTACGCGGGCGAGAAGTCGGCCGGCTACAAGATGTCGCCCTTCGGCCAGACCTGGACCAACGCCATCGTCTGCTGCGGCCAGGGCGCGTCGAACGGCGAGCCCCCGCCCCTCGTCTTCAAGGTCTCCAACGCCAGCGGCATCAGCTTCCTGGGCTCGGGCAACAAGTTCACGTCGAACACCGACGGGACGATCGCCGGCTACACGGGCGGCTGGTGGTTCGCGGTCGACACCTTCGACGCCGACCGTCCGGCCGGCGGCAACACCTTCGCGGTGGCCGCGCGCGACGTGACCTGCACGAGCTGCTCGGCCGTCCCCGAGCCGGCCACCTGGACGATGATGATCCTCGGCTTCGGCGGCGCCGGCGCCGTCATCCGCCGCCGGCGCTTCGCCGCGGCCTGACTTGCGACGGTCTCGGCCGTTTCGGCGGCCGAGACCGATTTCGCCCGGGGCGCGCAGGCGCCCGCCGGGCCCGTCGGGGCCGCCGCAAGCGCCCCCGTCGATCCGCACAAGAATCTTCCGTGAAGCGAAACAAGCGGTGCAGTTTCGCGCGCTGGGGCGTGTAAACCGGCGTGAAACTTGGATATTTCATGCATCGCCTCTTGGGGAGAGGGCGATGCATTTCATGTTGAGCGCGATGGGCCAGGAGCTTGCCTGGTCAGGCGAGGCCGGGGTGGTCGGCCATCTGGACGACGCCCTGCGCGAGGCCGAGGCGATCCTCGAGCGCGATCCGGCGTGCGAGGGCGTCGAGATCTTCGCCGGCGGCCGCTTCATCCACCACGTCGAGCGCCGCCTGATCTGAGAGCGTGAAGCGACGCCATTGAACTTCGCCGCCGGCCCGCCATCTCGGGACCTACTGCGCCGGAGCCCGCGATGACCGACCTGTCCCGCTTTCCCATCACCCGCCGCTGGCCGGCGAAGCATCCCGACCGCCTGCAGCTCTATTCGTTGCCCACGCCCAACGGGGTGAAGGTGTCGATCATGCTGGAGGAGATCGGGCTGCCGTACGAGCCGCACCTGGTCGATTTCGGGACCGACGACCAGAAGACGCCCGAGTTCCTGTCCCTGAACCCCAACGGCAAGATCCCCGCGATCCTCGATCCCGACGGCCCCGGCGGCGAGCCGCTGGCCCTGTTCGAGTCCGGCGCGATCCTGCAGTACCTGGCCGAGAAGACCGGCAAGCTGCTCCCCGCCGATCCGGCCGCCCGCTACGAGACCCTCGAATGGGTGCACTGGCAGATCGGCGGCGTCGGCCCGATGTTCGGCCAGCTCGGCTTCTTCAACAAGTTCGCGGGCCGCGAGTACGAGGACAAGCGACCCCTCCAGCGCTACGTCGCCGAGAGCCGCCGGCTGCTCGAGGTCCTCGACGGCCGGCTCGAAGGCCGCGCCTGGGTCATGGGCGACGACTACACGATCGCCGACGTGGCGCTGCTGGGCTGGGTGCGCAACCTGATCGGCTTCTACGAGGCGGGAGAGCTGGTCCGGTTCGACACCCTGAACGCCGTGCCCGCCTGGCTGGAACGCGGTCTCGCCCGCCCCGCCGTCCAGCGCGGTCTGACGATCCCGGCGCGGGGGTAGCGCTTCAGTTCCTCCCCTGCGAAGCGGGGGAGGGGGCCACGAAGTGGTGGAGGGGGCGCTGACGCCGCAGGGCGGCTGGGACGCGAGCGCATGGTCCCAACGCCCCCTCCGTCGGCTTCGCCGCCACCTCCCCCGTTCGCTGCCGCTCTATGGGGGAGGAGCTGGAGCTACGTCACGGGCAGAGGATCCCTGCGCCGCCGCTTCGGCTTGCGGCGGAACCAGAAGGTCCAGACCGTGAGGCTGCCCAGCAGGGTCAGCGTCACGCCCGAGAGCGTCATCGCCAGCCGGTATGGCAGGCCGCCTATCTTGCCGGCGTGCAGCGGGTAGAGTGCGTTGTAGGCCTGCACCTGGGCCGGCAGCGTCAGCGCGTCCTTCGCCTGTACCAACTCGCCGGTGTCGGCGGCGAAGTAGAGCGTCGTGCGCCCGTTCGGCAGCCATTCGGCCGGCTGGCGCAGCCGCAGGCTGACGAGGCCGCTCTTGCCCCGGGGCGACGACAGGATGCGCACCTCGGCGGTCGGATAGAGCCTGCGCGCCGTCTCGATCATCGCGCCATAGTCCAGGTCATCCGCCAGCTTCGCCGTGCTGGGCGGCGGTGGCTTCAGGGCCTGGGTCACCGCGGCCGACGTCCCCGGGCCGAGCACCACGTCCGCCACCGGCCGGAACACCATGACAGCGCCGGTGACCATCGACAGCGCCAGCAGCGGCGCCATGACGATTCCCAGGTCGCGGTGGTGGCGCAGGATCTGGAACCGCTCGAACTTCCGAGGCCACAGCCGGAACTCGTAGGCCCGCCGCATCCGCCACCAGAGGATCGCGCCCGTGACCACGAAGCCGACGCCGATCAGGCCCGCGACGCCGGCCACCGTGTCCCCCGTCTCCCCGCTGAACAGGTGATGGTGCAGGTCGAACAGCCAGACCTCGGGCCGTTCCCACTTGCTGGACCACTTCGTGACCAGCTCGCCCGCCTGGCTCGTATAGGCGCCCGTCCCGCGCTCGGCGTAGCTGAGCTGGTTGAGGCCGAAGTCCTTCGTCGCGAAGACGATGCTGCGTGGGTGGTCCGGCTGGGCCATGATGCGATTCGCGACCGCGGCGAGGGTGGCCGTGTCCTGGACCTGGGCCTCGTGCGCGTGCGGCAGCATCACCCAGGCGCCCTTGTGCAGCAGGATGGCGCCCGACAACCCCAGCACCGCCAGCAGCAGACCGACCAGCCCGCCCAGCCAGCGGTGCAGAAGGTCAATGACCTGCATCAGAACCGGTAGTCCCACGACAGGGTGAAGGTGCGGCCGCGGCCCGAGAAGAACCGGGCGTTGTTGGTCGGCTGCTGCGTGTCGGTGTTGTAGTCGATGTAGTACTCGT
>NZ_JANINU010000190.1 GCF_024508875.1 Phenylobacterium sp. | reverse complement strand
CATCGGCGACTGGGACGTGGTCTCGGCCACCGGCTACCACCAGCGCAAGACCAAGCTGCTGAACGACTATACCTATTACACCGTCACCTACGACGACTTCGGTCCGGGGTACGAGAACTACCTTCAGTTCTTCGACAAGAGCGGTTGCACGGGTTCAGGCGCGACGCTCAAGTGCACGAAGCTGTTGAATCCGACGCAATACTATCATGCGTTGACCCACCGGGATAAGTTCACTCAGGAATTCCGGATTTCCACGCCGAAGAGCTGGCCATTCGATGTGACCGCGGGCGCGTTCTACCAGTGGCAGAAGCAGGAGAATAACACCTACTACGCCATCCGGGGGCTGGATCAGATCGTCGGCTACACCCAGGCCGGCGGCGGCGACAGCAACCCGGCCGGCTTCGGCATCCCGGTCGCGAACGGCGGGACGATGGTGCTGGGATCGCCGGCGGTGAAGGAGGACGGCTTCTACATTGTCGAGACCGACCAGATCTATCACGACAAGGCCCTCTTCGCCGAAGGCCACTACAACATCACGCCGACCCTGAAGCTCACCGCCGGCATCCGCTACTTCTGGACCGACTACAAGACGAAGGGCTTCAGCGGGGTGATGGCCTCGGCCAGGAACACCGTGACGTCGCTGTTCGTCCCGACCGGGGCGGCGGGCTGTACGCTGCCTCTCCCGGACGAGCGGCTGCAGTGCCTCAACTCCAACTTCGCCGCGAAGGACCAGGTCGGCCGCTACAAGGAGGACGGCGAGACGCACAAGGTCGCGCTGGACTGGCAGATCACGCCGACGAAGATGGTCTACGCCAACTATTCGACGGGCTTCCGACCCGGCGGCTTCAACCGCCCGCTGCGGATCCGGAACATCGGCGTCGCGACCGTGCCCGCGTTCAAGTCGGAGACCCTGACGAACTACGAAGTCGGGGTGAAGACGCTGTGGGGCGACATCTTCCGCTTCAACGCGGCCGTCTATTACGAGGAATGGAACAACATCCAGTACTCGGTGGTGGTCTCGGGCGCCCAGGGCGCGGGCATGACCGGCAACGCCGGCAAAGCTCGGGTCTACGGCGCGGAGTACGACGCCGACCTCAAGCTCGACAAGTTCACCATCTCGACCTCGGGCGCCTACAACGACGCCGCGCTGGACGGCAACTTCTGCAACTTCGCCCTCAACACCTCGACGATGGCGATCTCGCAGCTCAGCTCCTGCACGCTCGGCGCCACGGTTCCGGGTTCCAGCCCGCCGACTCCGCAGGTCGCCGCAGCCGACGGCACCCGGCTGCCCCGCCAGCCCAAGTTCAAGGGCACCACCTCGGTCCGCTACGACACCGAGGTCGGCGAATACACCGCCTACGTCCAGGGCGCGGCGCTCTACCAGACCGGCGCGACCCAGGACCTGAACGTCTTCAACAACGACCTGCTCGGCAATACCTCGGGCTTTGTCTCGTTCGACTTCTCGGGCGGGGTGAAGAAGGACAACTGGACGCTCGACCTGTTCATCCAGAACGCCTTCGACAAGCGCGGCCTGCTGACGCGGAACACCTTCTGCTCGATCACCTTCTGCTCGGGTTCGTCCCGCGCGTTCCCGATCAAGCCGCAGTTCTTCGGCGTCCGCTGGGGGCAGAAGTTCTGACGACGTGACCGCCTGATAACGGCAGGGCGAAGGGTCCCGCGGGAAACCGCCGGGGCCCTTCGTCTTTCTGGGGGATCGGCTTGGCCCGACAAAGGGGCTGGCGGCCCGGAAGGGATTCGAACCCCTGACCTTGGCTTTAGGAAAGCCCTGCTCTATCCGGCTGAGCTACCGGGCCGCGCCGGGGGTTCGTGCCACGGGCCGGCGCGCGGGGCAACCGCTGTGCGGGCCGGAGGTCCCGGCCAAAGAAAAACGCCCGGCGGTGAGGCCGGGCGCTTTCCGTATCGGTCGGGCGGGGCGGCGTCAGGCCGCGGCGGCCGTGGTCTTCACCAGCGACTTGTTCAGCATGGCGATGGCCGCGTCGCGGTCGATCCGCTCGATGGCGGCGACTTCGCGGGCCATGCGGTCCAGGGCGCTTTCGTACAGTTGGCGCTCGGAATAGGACTGCTCGGGCTGGTTCTCGGCGCGGTGCAGGTCGCGCACGACCTCGGCGATCGAGATCAGGTCGCCCGAGTTGATCTTGGCTTCGTACTCCTGGGCGCGGCGCGACCACATGGTGCGCTTCACGCGGGCGCGGCCCTTGAGGGTGGTCAGCGCCTTCGACACCACGCCGGTCTCGGCCAGGGGGCGCAGGCCCGCGGTCTTGGCCTTGGCGGTGGGAACGCGCAGCGTCATCTTCTCGTGGTCGAACGTGATGACGTAGACTTCAAGCTTCAGACCGGCGACTTCCTGGGTCTCGATCCCCTGCACCTGACCCACGCCGTGGGCGGGGTAGACGACGTGATCGCCGACCTGGAACTCCGTACCGCTCTTGCTCATAGAGATACCTTTCTATCCGTCCGCGTGGCCGCGGCGCTCTCGTCACAAGCCCCGAAAAAGCGAAACAGCCACCCTGTCCGCGAAAACCATCCGCGGCGGCGCCATCTCAGTGTTCGGAAACCAGACCTCTTAAGACACCCTTCGCCCGAGCCGACGAACTTCGCCGGCCGGCTGTTCTTGCTGCAAACCGACGCGGGCGAAGCCTTCGTGTCGTGTCGTTTGCGACATTAACACAAAAACCAGCCGAATGAAAGGGTTGCGCCGGCCCCGCTTCCGGGGGCGCAGAGGTCGGGGTCAGGACCCGCGGCCGGGCTTCTCGGAGAAGTATTTCTCGAACTTGCCCGTTTCGCGCTCGAAAGCTTCCTTGTCGGCGGGCGGCTCGCCCTTGACCGTGATGTTCGGCCACACCTTCGAGTATTCGGAGTTGATCCGCAGCCACTTGCCGTCGGCGTCGTCCTCGGTATCGGGCTTGATCGCGTCGACCGGGCACTCGGGCTCGCAGACGCCGCAGTCGATGCACTCGTCCGGATTGATCGCCAGGAAGTTCTCGCCCTCGTAGAAGCAGTCCACGGGGCACACCTCCACGCAGTCCATGAACTTACATTTGATGCACGGATCCATCACGATGTAGGTCATGGCGGGGACTTGAAACTCCGACAGGTATCCCGAGGCTGGGGGCGCGGGTTTTTCACGGCGTGGCCGTCACTTGTCAATGCGACCGGGCGCCAGGAATTCTGCGGAGGCGGATAGGTCGCGCCGTCAGCCGAAAGTTTCGCCCAGGTCGGGCCCCTTGCGGCGGAACAGGACCTGGGGCGCGCCGTAGCGGTTCTGGCCCGGATCTCCGGGCATGAAGCCGACGAATGCCGTGAACGACACGCTCGCCACCAGCAAGACCGCCTGGAGAACGCCCGCCATGGCGGGGACCGCCAGCATCCCGATGCCGCACGCCAGGCCGAAGCCGAACGGCAGCGCCGCCCACCAGCCCGTCCTGTCGAAGTCGTGCAGCCGCCGGATGGTGAAGATCAGCAACGGGCCGGTCGCCGCTGTCGAGCTCATGCCCGGAAACAGCGCGCCGAGCCCGATCACGCAGGCCACGGTGATCCAGTATTCCGCCCGGCCGCCACGGCCGCTCCAATATTTGCGATAGAGACCACGGTCGTCGCGGTCGGGGCGGTTGCGGCTGAACATCGGGAAACTCCTGGACCGCCGCCAGGATGTTTGGACTCGCCTTAAGATTGTGTCGGAGAATTTGGTGAACGCGGCGCGTTCGGTTCAGGCGACGGTGGTGCGCCTCCTGGGCCAATTCGCTGGTGGGCCGAAGCGGTTCTGAAACCGCTGTCCGGGCACGAAGCCTAGGACCAGAGTGGCGGACCAAGGGGCAAGGTTGGCGACGCCGGACGCTGCCTCAAAATCCAGATATGCGCTCGCCGCCCCAGTCTCCGACCGTGGCTTAGCTGTCTTCCAACGCGGAATACAGGGTCCTGGCTTCGCTGGCCGGCCCGCGTCGGTCGCCCATCGCTTCGACCATCACAGCCACCAGCCGCCCGCCGAGCGCGAACACCAGCCGGTCGCCCACCTTGAGGGGGCGGGCGGGCTTGTCGATCCGGTGCTCCTCCTGGCCAGGACGCGTCAGGCGGATGCGGCCTTCCTCGACGAACTTCGCCGCCATCGAGCGGGTCTTGAAGAAGCGGGCGCGCCAGAGCCAGACGTCGGCGCGGCAGGCGCCCACCTCCTTGAACGGCGGTTCGCTCACGCCTGGACGGCCTTCTTCCGGCGTCGCCGGGGCAGGCGCGCGGGTGGCGCGCGGTCCTTGAGCGCGGCGAGCGCGGCGAAGGGCGAGTGCGGAGCGGGGCGGGCCTCCGGCGGGGACTTGCGTTCTGCCCGGCGTCGCCAGGCGATGGCCTCGCCGGCCCGCGGGCGATTGACGGGCGCGAAGCCCAGGGCGCGCAGGATGGTCTGGCTATCGTGCGCGCTCCATCCCAGCTCGGCGCGCGCCGCGTCCGAGAGCACGACGCCGCCGCTCTGGATCGGGGCGACCCGCAGGATCTCGTCCAGCCGCTCCAGCTGCTCCACCGGGACCGCCAGGCCGCGGACGGCGCGCAGGCCGTGGGCGGCGAGAGT
>NZ_JANINU010000189.1 GCF_024508875.1 Phenylobacterium sp. | reverse complement strand
AACGTCGCCCGCCGCGTGCAGGAGACCCTGCAGCAGTACAAGGCGCTGAAGGACATCATCGCCATCCTCGGCATGGATGAGCTGTCCGAAGAGGACAAGCTGATCGTGGCCCGCGCCCGGAAGATCCAACGCTTCCTGTCGCAGCCGTTCCACGTGGCCGAGCAGTTCACCAACACGCCCGGCGTGCTGGTCAGCCTCGAAGACACCATCCGCTCGTTCAAGGCGCTGGTGGACGGCGAGTACGACCACCTGCCGGAGCCGGCCTTCTACAACGTCGGCAACATCGAAGACGCGGTCCGCAAGGCCGAGCAACTCGCGGCGGAAGCCTGATGGCCGAGAAGCTGCACTTCTCCCTGGTCTCACCGGAACGGGAACTCTTCTCGGGCTCGGTGGACCAGGTGGACGCGCCGGGCTCCGAAGGCGACTTCGGGGTCCTGGCCGGCCATGCGCCGTTCATGACCGCCCTCAAGGAGGGCCAGGTCCGCGTGCACAACAACGGGGCCGTGACCGCCTACGACGTGCGCGGCGGCTTTGCCGACGTCACGCCGGAGGGGCTGACGATCCTGGCGGAACATGCGGTCGAGGCCGCCTGAACTGGGCACTAGACAGGCAGATAATTCACTGCCGTAAATTGGGCGCCGTCAGGCCTTGCCTCCGCCGCCTCGCTTGGGTTTCATGCCGCGCCGAAAAGTCAGGGGAACTTCCATGCGTACCGCTCTCTCCAGCCTGATCCTCGCCGCCGGTCTTGCGACGGCCGCGCATGCCCAGGACCCGGCCGCCCAGCCTGCGGCCCCGGCCGCGCCCGCTGCTCCGGCTCCCGCCGCCGAGGCGCCTGCCGCTCCGGCTCCGGCCGAAGCCGCTCCGCCCGCGCCGACGCTGCCCACCAGCGGCTACGGCTATGAAGCGATCCAGGTGATCGAGAAGATCTGCGTCCCCGCCGTGCGCGGCCAGGGCGTCGATGCGGTGGCGAAGGCCGCCGGCTTCAAGCAGAACCGCCGCGACCAGACCTGGACGAAGGCCTTCGGGACCGAGAACAAGGCCTACCAGGTGGTGGCCTTCCCCTCGGGCTCGAACAAGTCGGTCTGCAACGTCGAGCTGCGCTATCCGATGGGCGCGGCGGAAGATATCGCCAAGGCGCTGAACGTCTGGTCGTTCGTGCATCAGCCGCCGCTGGACCCGACCGCCAACTACACCCAGCCCCAGGACCCGGACGGCCTGAAGCGCGTTCGCCGTTCGTGGGAATACCTGACCGCCAACCAGTCGGTCGGCCTGAACTTCTCGACCGTGCGCAAGCCGGACGACACGCAGGTGAACAAGGCCTACGACATGGGCACTCTGCAGTACCAAGAGCGCACGTTCTAAAATGACGCTTACGGACGCCGCGGGCCTCCTCGGCGTCCTCGTTATCCTGGTGGCCTACGCCGGCGCCGCATTGGGCAAGCTCGATGCGGAGAAGCCCATCGCGCTGACCTGCAACCTGGTCGGCGCCTGCCTCATCCTGTGGGGCCTCCTGACCCAGGACTTCAACCTGTCCGCCACGGTCATGGAAGGCGCGTGGGCGCTTGTCGCCGCCGTCGGCCTCCTGCGCTGGTCGCTGCGGCGAAAGTCCTAGACGCTCTAGGCGTGCACGCCGACGCGGCTCTCAAGCCAGTCCAGCGCGATCTGCGCCACGTCCTCCCAGCCCTCTTCCCCGATGAGCCAGTGGCTCATGCCGGGCATGGCGCGGAACTCGGCGCCGATGCGCTCGGCAGTCTGGCGCACGGTGGCGGCCGGATGCACGACATCCCGGTCCCCGGCGATGGCCAGCGACGGCATCGGCAGCGGCCCCACGCCGACGCTGGTGGTCATGAAGGGGTCCAGCCACCAGTTCAGCACCTCGCGCACCGCCCGGCCGCTCTCGGGCACGAGGCGCGCCAGGATACGGTCGCGCAGGGCCTTCGGCGTGCGGTCCAGGCTGTGGTGACGCATCAGATGGCGGTCGGGCGACACGGCGCTGGTCCAGAACGGATCGGCCAAGTGGACGCCGAAGGCGGTGATCGCCTCCTCGATGGACGATCCCGTCACGCCCCACGGGGGAGACGGCGCCAGCAGCACCAGGGCTCGGGCCCGCACCCGCCGCGCGGCCATCTGGGTGACCAGGCCGCCCATCGAATGGCCGACGAGCACGGGGGGTTCCGGCAAGCCCTCGCAGACCTTCACCAGGCTGCGGGCATAGTCAGACATGGAAAGACCCGCAACGCCGCGAGCTTCGCCGTGCCCTGGCAGGTCGGGGGCCAGCACTGTCCAGCCCCGCGCCTCGAACGGCGCGCGGAAGACCTCGAAGGCCCAGCCGGCGCAGAACGCGCCGTGTGTCATGACCACGGTCGGCATGCGGACCCGCCCCGAAACTTCACGAACAGACACCTTAGACCGAAGTGCCTAAGCGGGGGTGTGGATTCAGGCGGCGGCGCTTTTGGTCGCAGCGAATGGGGCGAACGCCTTGGCGACGGTCTCGTAGGCCGCCCGCTTAAAGGGCACGATCAGCTCGGGCGCCTCGGCCAGGTAGCCCCAGCGCCAGGCGTCGAACTCGGGTTCGTGATGGGCGCAAAGGTCGAACTCGCTCTCGGGCCCATCGAAGCGGAAGGCGAACCACACCTGCTTCTGGCCGCGAAAGCCGCGCGAGGCCTTGGGCCCTGAGAAATCCGCCGGGAAGTCGTAGACGATCCAGCCGTCGGTGCGGCCGAGATAGGTGACGCTCGAGGCCCCGGTCTCTTCGGCCAGTTCGCGCCGGGCCGCCTCGTCCAGGTCCTCGCCCGCGTCGACGCCGCCCTGCGGGAACTGCCAGTTGTGCGGGCCTGCCGTCCGGGCGCGGCGGCCCAGCCAGACGCGGCCGTCGGGATGGAAGAGCACGACGCCCACGTTCGGACGGTATTGCGAGAGGTCGGTCATTTCTTGGTGGTGAGCGCAGAGGCGGGAGCGAGTTGGTAGCCCCTCTGTTCGACCTCATTGGCCCAGGATGCAACCTTCTCCAGGGTGATGGGATAGGCGAAGCCCGAGCCGAGGGCCTGGCCACGTTGCAGCGCTCCGCCCTCCAGCGCCATGAGCTGCTGGTCGATCGCCGGGCCCGACAGCTTGTCGTCGATCACGCGCTCGGCCGTGGCGCGCGCCATGCCGCCACCGCGCCGCGCCGCTGAGCCGTCGTCGATGAAGGCGAGGCCGCGTCCCTTCACCGAGCTGGCGAAGGCGTTGTAGGCCGTGTCGGTGGCCAGGAACTTCGAGCCCAGATAGTTGGTCAGGCCGAAATAGCCGGTGGCGCGCGAGAGGATCCACTCCAGCTTCTTGACCGTCTCGGGCGGCTGGCCGTCGGCCATCAGGGTGTACGGGCCGGGGTCGTTGTCGGGATAGTCGACAGGCTCCATGGGTGTCTCGAGCAGCACCTCGTGGCCGCGGGCGCGGGCCATGTCGATCCACCCCTGAAGGCCTTCCGCATAGACCACGAACGAAAGCGTCACCTCCGGCCGAAGGGTCTCGATGGCCTGGCGCGTCGCGCGCGCATTTAGGCCGAGGCCCCCGATGACCAGCGCCACCTTGGGACGGCCGTTCGACTTGAACGGCCGGGCGTAGACCTCCGCGGGCGTGCGCCCGTCCTGGGCGATGATGGGCAGGGGGCCGCCTGGGCCCGGCGCATAGAAGCCGGCGATCGGGGCGACCGGCAGGGACTGGCCCGCCATCGACGGCAGGGGCGCCATGCCCGGGCCGCCGTTGTAGGGCGCGGCGGCGCCGGGGGCGAGCGGCCGCTCCGACAGGCGCACCACGTCCTTGTAGACGTGCGGTTGCCGCCCGCCGGGACGCAGCGCCTCGCGCCATCCGGCCGGCGCAGCGCGCATCGACTGGTCCAGTGGGATGCGCACATGGTCCGGCCCCGCGCCCACTGGGCTGAGCAGGTGGACGAGCGCGATCACGGCCACCACGAACAGCAGTGCTGCGGCGGCGAGGCCGACGGCGGGACTCTTCAGGACGGCGCCCAGGTCCGGAGCTTTGAACCGGGGAAGTGCGAGCGTGGCCAAGGGACGGAACTCCTCACCCCGCAGCCTCGCCGAACATGGTTAACGCGATCTCAACCGGGCAGGTCGCCAGGTCGGTCCACGAAAAAGGGCGGCCCTCGCGAACCGCCCTTCTCGTATGTCGATCGCGCAGGTTGTTACTTCTGCGTGGTCTGCGGCGGCTTCACCTCGGCGACCTTGGCCTTCGAGACGATCTCCGCCAGGCGGGCGGTGGGCTTGGGCAGCTTGGGCGTCGCTGCGACCGAGCCGTACTTCAGAACGTCCTCGGCGCGGGCCACCTGGAAGTCCTTCTTCTCGTCGAAGCCCTCGGGCGGCGCCTCGGCCGGCTCGTGGGCGCCGCGGCGCACCTTGCCCTCGTCGGCGTTCAGGGCGTTCTTGAAGCTGGCTTCCGAGAACTGGTAGCTGCGGTTGGCGATGATCTGCGCCTCGTCGCGGGTCAGCGCGACTTCCAGGTCGGGCTCGATGCCGGTCTTCTGGATCGAGCGGCCCGACGGCGTGTAGTAGCGCGCGGTGGTCAGCTTCAGCGCCCCGTCGATGCCGCCGCGCAGCGGGATCACGGTCTGCA
>NZ_JANINU010000188.1 GCF_024508875.1 Phenylobacterium sp. | reverse complement strand
CTCCTGGAGGAAAGGGCGCGCTCCCTGCTAGGCTTCGCGGACCCGAGGGATTATGTGATCCGCTTGAAACGTTAGGACCGCTTCGGCGGTCTTACAGCCATCAAGAAGATCACGGAGTGACGCATGGCGCGCGGGCAGGCCGGCACGACCGGTCGGCGGAAGGCCAATGGCGCGGCTGACACGTCCAGCAAGGGCGCGGCCGGGCCGACCAAGGAAGAGCTCCTCGGCTACTATCGGGAAATGCTGCTGATCCGCCGCTTCGAGGAGCGGGCCGGCCAGCTTTACGGCATGGGCCTGATCGGCGGATTCTGCCACCTCTACATCGGGCAGGAAGCCATCGCCGTTGGCGTCGAGGCGGCCAAGAAGCCGGGCGACGAGATCATCACCGGCTATCGCGACCACGGCCACATGCTGACGTGCGGCATGGACCCGAAGGAGGTCATGGCCGAGCTGACTGGCCGGATCGGCGGCTCTTCGAAGGGTAAGGGCGGCTCGATGCACATGTTCTCGACCGAGGCGGCCTTCTACGGCGGCCACGGCATCGTGGGCGCGCAGGTGCCACTTGGAACGGGCCTAGCGCTTGCCAACTGGTACCGCGAGGACGGCAAGGTCAGCTTCGCCTTCTTCGGCGACGGCGCGGCCAACCAGGGACAGGTCTACGAGGCCTTCAACATGGCCGAGCTGTGGAAGCTGCCGGTCGTCTATGTGATCGAGAACAACCAGTACGCCATGGGCACGGCCATTCAGCGCTCATCGTCGGAGACGCGCCTGCACAAGCGCGGCGTCTCGTTCGGCATCCCCGGCGAGGAGGTGGACGGCATGGACGTGCTGGCCGTGAAGGCGGCCGCCGAAAAGGCCGCCGACTACGCCCGCTCGGGCAAGGGACCTTATATCCTGGAGATGAAGACCTACCGCTATCGCGGCCATTCGATGAGCGATCCGGCAAAGTACCGGACACGCGAGGAGGTGGACGAGGTCCGTAAGACCCGCGACCCGATCGACCACGTCGAGGAACTGCTCGAGAAGAACGGCTGGGCCGACGAGGCCACGCTGAAGGCCATCGATGCGGATGTGAAGAAGATCGTCGCCGACGCCGCGGAGTTCGCCCGTACGAGCCCCGAGCCGGATCCCTCCGAGCTGTACACCGACGTCTACACGGACGTTGCTGCTCAAGGGGGCCGCGCGTGACCGACATCCTGATGCCGGCGCTCTCTCCGACGATGGAGGAGGGCACGCTCGCCAAGTGGCACGTGAAGGTGGGGGACACGGTCAAGTCCGGCGACGTCATCGCCGAAATCGAGACCGACAAGGCAACCATGGAAGTCGAGGCGGTCGACGAGGGCGTCGTCTCCGCCATCCTGGTGCCGGAGGGCTCCGAGGAGGTGAAGGTCAACACCCCGATCGCCCGGCTCGGCGGCGAAGGGGGGGCGGCCGCAGCGTCGGCGCCAGCTCCGGTCGAGAAGCCTGCGGTGGCCTCGGAAGCCGCGGCGGGCGACCCGGAGAAGCAGCCCCCCGAGGCGGCGAAGCCAAAGCCGGAAGGCGAGGGCGCAACGCCCGTGACGCCGAAGGTCGAACTCAGGGACCCTGAATTGCCGGAAGGCGTGAGCCTGGTGAAGACCACGGTCCGCGACGCCCTGCGCGACGCGATGGCCGAGGAGATGCGCGCCGACGGCGACGTCTTCCTGATGGGCGAGGAGGTCGCGCAGTACCAGGGCGCCTACAAGGTCAGCCGCGGCCTGCTGGACGAGTTCGGGCCCAAGCGCGTCATCGACACCCCGATCACCGAGTACGGCTTCGCCGGCCTGGGCGTGGGCGCGGCGATGGCGGGGCTGAAGCCGATCGTCGAGTTCATGACGTTCAACTTTGCGATGCAGGCAATTGATCATATTATCAATTCTGCCGCGAAGACACTGTACATGTCGGGTGGTCAGATCAAGGCGTCCATCGTCTTCCGTGGCCCCAACGGCGCGGCGGCGCGCGTGGCGGCGCAGCACAGCCAGGACTACGCCGCCTGGTACGGCCACGTGCCGGGCCTGAAGGTCATCGCGCCCTATGACGCGGCCGACGCCAAGGGGCTGCTCAAGGCGGCGATCCGCGACCCGAACCCCGTGGTCTTCCTGGAGCACGAGATGCTCTACGGCCAGGAGTTCGACGTGCCCGAGGGCATCGACTGGGTGGTGCCGATCGGCAAGGCCAAGGTCCGTCGCGAGGGGACGGGCGTCACGCTGGTCGCCTATTCCCGCATGGTCGGCTTCTGCCTGCAGGCGGCCGAGGAATTGGCCAAGGAAGGCATCGAGGCCGAGGTCGTCGACCTGCGCACGATCCGTCCCATGGACATCGAGACCGTCGTCGAGAGCGTGAAGAAGACGAACCGTCTGGTCACCGTCGAGGAAGGCTGGGGCCCGATGGGCGTCGGCGCCGAGGTCGCGGCCAAGGTGACGGAGCTGGCCTTCGACTACCTGGACGCCCCGCCGCTGCGGGTCCACCAGGAGGACGTGCCGCTGCCCTACGCGGCCAACCTGGAGGCCATGTCGATGCCTTCGGTCGAGCGGATCGTGAAGGCGGCGAAGGCGGTGAGCTACAAATGACCGACAGCCCGTTCCAATGGCGGGCGGGCGGGTGCCACTGCGGCGGGGTCCGCTTCGAGGTGGCGCTGCCGCCACGCGTCGAGGCCCAGAGCTGCAACTGCTCGATGTGCGCCAAGACCGGCTTCGTGCACGTGATCGTGCCCGAGAGCCGGTTCCGCATCACCAAGGGCATCGACCGCCTGGCCGAGTACACCTTCAACACGCGGGTGGCGAAGCACCTGTTCTGTTCGGAGTGCGGCGTAAAGAGCTTCTACCGACCGCGGTCGAACCCGGACGGCTGGAGCGTCAACGGCCGCTGCCTCGACAGCGTCGAGGGCCTGGAGGTCGTCATCGAAGCCTTCGACGGCCAGAACTGGGAGGCCAACGCCGCCGGCCTCGCCCACCTCTCCAAGGAGCCCGCGTGAGCCGCGCGGCCCAGATCCGGAAAGACTAGAGACAGCCAATGTCCATCGACGTCCTGATGCCCGCCCTGTCGCCCACCATGGAGGAGGGCACGCTCGCCAAGTGGCACGTGAAGAAGGGCGACGCCGTGAAGTCCGGCGACGTGATCGCCGAGATCGAGACCGACAAGGCCACCATGGAGGTGGAAGCCGTCGACGAGGGCGTCGTCGAGGATATCCTGATCCCGGAGGGATCCGAGGGCGTCAAGGTCAACACGCCCATCGCGCGCCTGGCCGGGGAGGGCGAGGCCCCAGCGCCGGCTGCGAAGGGGGAGGCTCCGAAGCCGGAGGCGCCCAAGGCGGCAGCGCCCGAGCCTGCCAAGGCCGCTGAACCGGCGAAGGCCGAGGCCAAGGCAGCGTCCGCCGCGGCTCCAGCCCCTGCGACGGCCGCCGACGGCGGGCGCATCTTCGCCTCGCCCCTGGCCCGCCGCCTTGCCGAGCAGAAGGGCATCGACCTGGCTGCCGTCACCGGCACCGGCCCTCATGGCCGCATCGTGAAGGTCGACATCGACAACGCCCAGCCGGGCCAGGCCAAGGCGCCGGCCGCCACCCCATCGGCGCCGGGCGCCGCGCCCGCCGCGGCCCCGCGCCAGCACATGACTTTGGAGCAGCAAGGCATTCCCGCCGGCAGCTACGAGCTCATCCCGCTGGACGGCATGCGCAAGACCGTGGCGCGCCGGATGACCGACAGCTTCCGCGACGTGCCGCACTTCCCGCTGACCGTCGACATCGAGATCGACGAGCTGCTGGCCGCCCGCACCAAGATCAACGCCATGCTGGAGAAGCAGGGCGTGAAGGTCAGCGTCAACGACATGGTGCTGAAGGCCTCGGCCGTCGCCCTGATGCGCGTGCCCGAGGCCAACGCCTCCTACACGCCCGAGGGCATCGCCATGCACAAGCACGCGGACATCGCCATGGCGGTGGCTGTGCCGGGCGGCCTGATCACCCCGATCATCCGCGCGTGTGAGACGAAGGGCCTGGCCCAGATCGCCGTCGAGGCCAAGGACCTGGCTGAGCGAGCGCGCACCAAGAAGCTGAAACCCGAGGAGTTCCAGGGCGGGACCTTCTCGGTCTCGAACCTGGGGATGTTCGGCATCAAGAGCTTCGCCTCGATCATCAACGAGCCGCAGGGCGCTATCCTCTCTGTGGGCGTAGGCGAGAAGCGGCCCGTGGTGCGTGGCGACAAGTTGGAGATCGCCACCGTGATGACCGTGACCCTGACCTGCGACCATCGGGTGGTGGACGGCGCCACGGGCGCGAAGTGGCTGGCGGCCTTCAAGCCGCTGCTCGAAGACCCCATCACCCTGATCGTCTGAGGCGCACGTCATGAGCAGCTTCTACGACTTCAGCGCCGAGACGCTGGACGGCAAGCCGGCGCCGCTGGACGCCTACCGGGGCAAGGTGGTGCTCATCGTCAACACGGCCAGCAAGTGCGGCTTCACCCGGCAGTACGAAGGGCTGGAGAAGCTTTACAAGCGCTTCCGCGACCGCGGCCTCGTGGTGCTGGGCTTTCCCTGCAACCAGTTCGGCCAGCAGGAACCCGGCGACGCCGAGGAGATCGCGAACTTCTGCTCGCTGACCTACGACGTGCAGT
>NZ_JANINU010000187.1 GCF_024508875.1 Phenylobacterium sp. | reverse complement strand
TCTATTGGATCGTCCCTCATGCTGAAGAGCACCACGGCTTCGCTGAAGCCCGCCGAGGTCGAGAAGAAGTGGATCGTGATCGACGCCCAGGACGCCGTTGTCGGCCGCCTGGCTTCGTTCATCGCCATGCGTCTTCGCGGCAAGCATCGCGCTGATTACACCCCGCACGTCGACTGCGGCGACTTCGTCGTCGTCGTGAACGCCGACAAGGTGAAGTTCACGGGCAAGAAGCTCAGCGACAAGATCTTCTACTGGCACACCGGCCACCCGGGCGGCGTCAAGCAACGCACCGCCGGCCAGATTCTCGGCGGCAAGTACCCCGAGCGCGTGCTGGAGAAGGCCGTCGAGCGCATGCTGCCGAAGGAAAGCCCGCTGGCCCGCAAGCAGATGACGCACCTGCGCATCTACAACAGCGCCGAGCACCCGCACGCCGCTCAGAACCCCGAGACCATCGCGTTCGCCGACCTGAACGCCAAGAACGTGCGGAGCGCGTAATGAGCGAAGCCACCACGACCGAAGCCACCGGCTTCGACGCCCTGAAGGGCATGGGCACGCAAGCGGCCGAGGAAATCGTCCGGGAGCCCAAGATCGACGCCCAGGGCCGCGCCTACGCCACCGGCAAGCGCAAGAACGCCGTCGCCCGCGTCTGGATCAAGCCGGGCTCCGGCAAGATCACGATCAACGGCCGCGAGCAGGAAGTGTACTTCGCGCGTCCCGTGCTGCGGATGATGATCGCTCAGCCGATGGAGCTGACCGAGCGCGCCGGCCAATTCGACGTCATCGCCACCGTGGAAGGCTCTGGCCTTTCGGGCCAGGCGGGCGCGATCCGTCACGCCATCTCCAAGGCTCTGACGTATTACGAGCCGGGCCTGCGCAAGGTCCTGAAGCCGCACGGCCTGCTGACCCGCGACCCCCGCGTGGTCGAGCGCAAGAAGTACGGCAAGGCCAAGGCCCGACGCAGCTTCCAGTTCTCGAAGCGCTAACTCTGACGCTTCAATTTGTTGAATAAAAACAGGCATCTAGCGCAAGCTAGGTGCCTGTTTTGTCATTCACAGGTGACTCACAAGCGGTTGTATTTTCCGCTGTTTCCAGTTAGCGTTTTGCACAGTTCCTTCACAGGAATTGGCGAGGCGCGTGATGCCTGGGAGCTTCTATCAAGAGGTCCATCGCCTCCGTGACGGGGCCGTCATGGTCTACCGCCGCGGCGACACCAAGCAGCAGGTCTACCAGGCCCGCCTGAAGGTCCCGGGCGTCAGCGGCTACGTCATCCGCTCTCTCAAGACCCGTGACCTCCCCACGGCCCTTAACCAGGCCGAAGACCTCTTCTACGAGCTGCGCGCCGAACAGAAGCTCGGCATGGACGTGCGCGTCTCCGGCAACCTCAAGTTCAAGGACCTGTGGAAGCGCTTCTACGCGGCCCACGAGAGCGGGCTGTCGGTCCACCGCCAGCGCCTGCACAAGTTCATGGCGGAGAAGTACTTCAACCCGTACTTCGGCGAGGCCCGCGTCAACGACATGCCGGACGCCTTCGTCGAGCGCTATTGGGACTGGCGCATCAACTACCACAATCCCGACCGGTGGGATGGCGACGAGGAGATCCCGGCCAACGCCGTCAAGGTCCCCGCGCAGAAGACCCTGGATATGGAAGCCGGGATGCTCCGGCAGATCTTCCGCTGGGGTAAGCGGATCGGCTTCGTCAAGCGCGAGCCGTGGATCAAGGCCACAAAGGTGAAGCACACCAAGGGCGTGGAGCGCCGGCCGACCTTCGACGAGACCGAGTGGAAGACGATCTACACCTTCCTTCGGGACTGGGTGAAGGAGGACATGGTCTCGGCCGCCGGGGAGGGCGGGGGTCGGCTGCACCGCTCCGGCCCGAACGCCATGCACCGCTATCAGCGCGAGCTGCTGCGCGACTATCTTCTGTTCATGGCCAACTCCGGCCTTCGCCCCAACGAGGCCCGCCAACTCTGCTGGCGGGACCTACGGATCGAGAAGGACGCCGAGAACAAGCCGGCGCTGGTCGTGGAGGTGGCGCCGACAACGAAGACGGGCGCCCGCACCGTCGTCTGCCGCGAAGGCACACAGACGTACCTGGACCGGCTCAAGAAGCTCTCACGGCACAGTGCGCCGGACGAACTGGTGTTCTGCGGGTATGACGGCAAGCCGGTGGAGAATTTCAACAAGACCTTCGCGAGCATCCTGTCGCGGCTGAAGCTCCTGGACGACCGCTGGGGCAAGCGGCGGACGGTCTACAGCCTGCGCCACTTCTACTGCACGCAGTGCCTGCTCTCCGGCATTCCGGTCCACGTCCTCGCGAAGAACATGGGGACCTCAATCACCTACATCGAGAAGCACTACAGCCACGTGCTCACCGTGATGCAGGCGAAGGAACTGCGGACCAAGAAGTTCAAGGCCAAGGCGTAGTTCGTTTCGCCAATAGGCGAGGGGCGTCAGATGACGCCTCGTTCTTGCCGCCATGAAGATGGCGGCTGTCAGGCGCCGCCCGGAGGGGTGGCGCGGATTGGGGCGGGGGGCCAGTTAAGCAGCTGCGAGCGCAGCTGCCGGCGCGGAACCAGCGGGGCGTGACGAAGGCGAAGACCTGACTCTTAGGCGACCTTCGGAAGGGCTGCTTCGGGGTTGGCGCTGGAGCCTAATCCAGTGCGTCATCGGACCCGCTGCTGAACTTAGGAAGCTCGCTTCTCCGGGAAGAGCCGCCGCGGGCCCCCAGGAACCTTCAGAGTGATCGAGCTTCCACCCGGCTGCCGCGCAGCTGCGGAGTAACCTCAAAGCCGGCAGGGATCTGCGCCTTCACGGCGTCCACGTGCGAGATGACGCCGACGGCCCGGGCCTCGCCGACGAGCTCGCGCAGGGTGTCGAGGGCGCGGTCGAGGCTCTGCTCGTCGAGGTGCCCGAAGCCCTCGTCGATGAAGATTGCGTCGAGCTTCACCCCGCCGCTTTCGGCCTGCACCACGTCGGAAAGCCCGAGCGCGAGCGCCAGCGCCGCCATGAAGCCTTCGCCCCCCGACAGCGTCTTGGCGTCGCGCTCGCGCCCGCTGTGCCCGTCGTAGACCAGGATCTCCAGTCCGGCGCGGCTACGGGCATCCTGACCAACGGTCTTGCGCCGCAGCTCGAAACGTCCGCCGGACATCCGGCCAAACCGGATGTTGGCCGCGGCTAGCACCTCTTCGAAGTAGGCGGCCACCGCGTAGTCGACGAGCGACATTCGCACCGCGTTCTTGCCCTGCGCTAACCGTGAGAGTTCGCCCACGGTCGCATAAGCCGCTTCCGCCGCCGCCCGTCGCCGCTCGGCCGCCTCGATCCGACCTTGCGCCTGGACCCAGGACCGCAGTTCCGCCTCGTCGGCGGCGCTGCGCGCCAGCTGCGCGTCGAGACTCGCATCCGCCTGCGCTTTCGCCTTCTCCAGCTGAGCGAGGTCCGGCGGCGCCAGCGCCTCGATGCCTTGTTCCGCCCGGGCGGTTCGGTCCAGAGCTGCGGCGAGCGTCTGCTCGTGCTGGCGGATCTCGGCCGAGATCGTCCCGATGTGGGGAACGTCGACGAGAGCCAATTCGTAGGCGTCGCCGGCGAGGCCCCGCGCCGCCGCCGCCGTCGTCAACTCGGCTTCGGCCGCCGCCGCCGCTGAGGTCACGCGCGCCTCCGCGTCCCGCCGGCCTGCCAAGGTGGCGGCGCGCACCGCCAGATCCTGCTGGGCCGCGGCGGCGCGGCTTTCGGCGCCCTCATGCGCCGATTGCGCTTCAGCCTCGGCCTTAGCAGCCGCGTCGAGCGCCGCTTGAGCCGCCTCGGGCTGGCGAAGGGTCTCCGGCACGGTAGCCAGCTCCGTCCCCAGGGCTGCTTTGTGCGCCTCCAGTGTCGTCCGCGCGTCGGCGAAGGCGGCCTCCGCCATCTGCAGGACCAGCTCGGATGCCGTGAGCGCGTCAACGGCGGCGGACCTCGCGGCCTCCGCCGCCGCCGTTGAACGCGTCTGCATGAGCCGAGCGTGTTCGGCCTGGGCGCCGGCGATCTCCGGCACCAGCGCGCTCGAGGGCCGCTCGGGCGCGGCGAGCCCTGCCAGCCGATCGGCGGCGTCTGTCGCCAGCGCCTGCGCCTCAGCGGCTTTGGTGCGCGCCTGGGTCAGGGCGCGCTGTGTGGTGTCCGCGTCGGTTTCGGCGGCCTTCAGGCGCTCCACCAGGTCCCCGTCGGCGGCCTCGCCCACCGCCGGCTGTGGGTGCGCCAGCGACCCGCAGACCGGGCAGGGACGACCGTCTTCCAGTGCGGCAGCCAATTGCGCGGCGTGGGCAGTGTCCAGCCGTGCTCGGAGGTCCGCGAGATGGTCGGCGGCGGCCGCCGCGGCCGTGCTGGCGTCCGTGGCCGCCACCTCTGCCTGCGTCAGAGCCGCTGCGCGCGTGGCGGCTATCGCCTGCTGCGCCTCGAAAGCCTCGGCCGCGGCCTTGACCTGACCCAGTCGCTCCAGGCTGAGCTCGAGGCTGGCGAGCGCCGCCGCGGTCTGGCGTGCGAGGGCAAGGTCCTGCTCGGCTTGCGCAGCGGTTTGGCGGGCCTGTTCAGCATCCCGCAGGGCACGTCCGCGATCCGCCACGGCCGCCGCGACCGCCGCCTCAGCCTGCGCCATCGCCGCCTGCAAAGGTTCGGCCGCCGCCACCCGCTCGACCCTCTGT
>NZ_JANINU010000186.1 GCF_024508875.1 Phenylobacterium sp. | reverse complement strand
CCGCCCAGGGCGATGAGCGAGCGGCTTGGCAAGTGCGCGAAGGTCACGGTCGACGACATCCCGACAATTTGGGGCCGCACGGTGTGGAGCGCCAGCCACCGCGTGCTTATAGGAACGTCGATGTCGGCCCCCTTCCCGATCCTGTTCATCACCGCCACGCGGATCGGCGACGCCGTGCTCTCGTCCGGCCTCATCAAGCGCCTGGCGGACGAGATCCCCAACGCCCGCTTCACCATCGTCGCCGGTCCCGACGCCGCGCCGCTGTTCCCGGCCGTGCCGAACCTCGCCCGCGTCATCGTCATGGAGAAATCCAAGAGCGGCAGCCATTGGTTCGAGCTCTGGCAGAAGGTGCGCCACACGAAGTGGGGCCTGATCGTCGACCTGCGCGGGTCGGGCATCTCGCGCTTTCTCTCGACGAAGCGCCGGGCCATCCACAAGAAGAGCGGCCAGCCGACCCACAAGGTGCTGGAGGCCGCCCGCGTCTTGAAGATCGAGGACGAACCGGCGCCGCCGCACATCTTCACCAACCCCGACGTGGAGGCCTACGCCGATGAGTTGACGCGCGGCTCCGGCCCGATCCTGGCCATGGCGCCGGCCGCCAACTGGGTCGGCAAGACCTGGCCGGTCGAGCGCTTCAGCCAGGTGGCCATGAAGCTACTGCGCGGCTACGGCCCGATGGCCGGCGGCCGCCTGATGGTGCTGGGCGGCCCGGGCGACGAGAAGCTGGCGCGCGGCCTCAAGGACGTCGCCGGCAAGGGCTTCATCGACCTCATCGGCAAGGCCGACCTGCTCACCGCGTTCGCCTGCCTCAAGCGCGCCCGGCTGTTCATCGGCAACGACAGCGGCGCCATGCATCTGGCCGCCGCCTCCGGCTGCCCCACCATCGGCCTCTTCGGCCCCTCGGACGAGCGCCTCTATGCCCCGTGGGGCCCGCACACCCGGGTGGTGCGCGGCCCGCGCAGCTACGAGGAGATCCGTGCGGTCGACCCAGCGTTCGGCCAGGCGCTATGCCATATGATGGACCTGCCGGTCGAAACCGTCGTATCGGCCGCCAAGGACCTGCTCAAAGCCACGGAACCGGCCAATGCGTGAAGCCCCGAATGCGACCTACGACCTGATCGTCCGCGGCGGCGAGGTGGTGAACCACGCGGGCCGGGGCTTCGCCGACATCGGGGTGAGGGACGGCAAGTTCGCCGCCATCGGCGACCTTTCCCATGCTTCGGCGGGCGAGGTGTTCGACGCCACGGGCCTGACGGTGATGCCGGGCGTCATCGACACCCAGGTCCACTTCCGCGAACCTGGCCTGGAGTGGAAGGAAGATCTCGAGACCGGCTCCCGCTGCGCCGTCTTGGGCGGCGTCGTCGCCGTGTTCGAGATGCCGAACACCGAGCCCACCACCACCGACCCCGACGCCCTGGCCGACAAGCTGAAGCGCGCCCACCACCGCATGCACTGCGACCACGCCTTCTACGTCGGCGGCACCCACGAGAACGCCACCTTCCTGGGCGAACTGGAGCGCCTGCCCGGCTGCTGCGGCATCAAGGTGTTCATGGGGGCCTCGACGGGCACCCTGCTGGTCGCCGACGACGAGGGCGTCGAGCAGGTGCTGCGCCACATCAACCGCCGTGCAGCCTTCCACTCCGAGGACGAATACCGCCTGGCCGAGCGCCGGCCGCTGGCTCGCACCGGCGACTGGACCAGTCACCCCGAGGTGCGCGACGCCCAGTCGGCGATCCAATCGACCGAGCGCCTCGTCCGCCTCGCCCGCAAGACCGGCAAGCGCATCCACGTGCTGCACGTGACGACGAAGGAGGAGATTGCCTTCCTCGCCGGCTGCAAGGACGTCGCCTCGGTCGAGGTCACGCCCCAGCACCTCACCCTCGCCGGCCCCGAGGCCTACGAGCGGCTGAAGGGCTTCGCCCAGATGAACCCGCCCATCCGCGACGCCGAGCACCGCGCCGGCCTTTGGCTGGGCGTCGCCAACGGCGTCGCCGACGTCCTGGGTTCGGACCACGCCCCGCACACGCGCGAGGAGAAGGCCCGCCCCTATCCCGCCTCGCCCTCGGGCATGCCCGGCGTGCAGACGCTGCTGCCCGTGATGCTGACCCACGTGGCGGACGGCAAGCTCAGCCTGGAGCGGCTGGTCGACCTCACCAGCCACGGCGCCCAGCGCATCTTCGGCCTCGCCGACAAGGGCCGGTTGGCGGTGGGCTACGACGCCGACCTGACCATCGTCGACCTGAAGGCCCGCCGCACCATCACCCACGACCGGATGGCCACCCGCGCCGGCTGGACACCGTTCGACGGCTTCGAGGCCAAGGGCTGGCCCAAGGCCACCATCATCCGCGGACGCGTGGTCATGCGCGACGACGAGATCGTGGCCCCGGGCCTCGGCGAAGGGGTCCGCTTCCTGGAGACCCTGCCGGAAGGCGCCTGATCCCTACTTCTTCGCCGCAGCCGGCACGGGCTCGGTGTTCTTCGCGCCGCACTTGGCGAAGGCCTTGGTGGTCTTGTCGCGGCAGCGGGCCGGGGCGGCCGCTGCCGGTGGGCACTTCACGAATTTGCCCTTGGCGTCCTTGCAGGGCGCGGCCTGAGCCGCCCCGGCGAGGCCGGCGGCGAACGCGATGGCGGAGAGCACCGTCAGGGATTTGCGCATGAGACGTTCCTTCGTCTGAACTTCGCGGATCCCCATCCGGACACTCAGGCTAGTCCAGCGCCGCCAGCACGTCTCTCGCAAACTTTGCCTCGTCGAACCGAGGTCCGCCGGCGGCGTCGAACCCGCGCCGCACGATGATGACCTTGCGGCTCGGCACGATGAACACGAACTGCCCGCGGTTGCCGTTCATGACGTAGGTGTCGGCAGGCAGCCCCACCTTCTCGCGGTAGAGCCAGAAGAAGGCGCCGTAGCCGCGGTCGCCTGGCGGCTGGGCCGGCGCGGGCGTCGCCACGAACGTCGACCAGCCGGCCGGCAGCAGCCGCTGGCCGTTCCACATCCCGTCGTTCTGGTAGAGCAGGCCCAGCCGCGCCAGGTCACGCGCCGTCGTCCAGACCTGGCTGGAAAGGATGTAGTTCCCCTGCCAGTCGGTCTCGGGCGTGGTGTGCCGCATCCCGATCTTCCAGAGGACCTCGGTGAACGGGAACTCCAGGGCCGCCTTGCCGTCGCCAAGGCTAGCGCGGACGCTGCGCGCCGCCAGCAGAGTGTCGTTGTTGGCATAGTTGAACCGGCTGCCCGGCGCGGCCTCCAGCGGCATCCGCGTCGCCCACTCCGTCACCGCGCCGCCGCCCACGTACACCTCGTCGGTGCGGTTGCCGGGTCCGTCTGTCCAGAGGCCCGAGCCCATGTGCATGAGCTGGGCGAGCGTGATCTTCGCCCGGGGGTCGCCCGGCTGCTTCCACTCGGGGATGTTCGCCGGCGCCTCCACCTTGGCCTTGCCCAGTTGCACCGCCCGGCCGACCACGGTCGCGGTCAGGCTCTTGGCCGCCGACCAAGTCCGCTGCGGCGTGTGCATCGTCCAGCCCGGCCGGTACTGTTCGCCGACGATCTTGCCATCCTTCACCACCAGCACGGCGGTCGTCGAGCCTCCGTATGACTGCGGGTCGAAGGCCTTGGCGAGCGCGGCGTCGAGCTTGGCCGACCCCGGCGCAGTCGCGCCCTCGTCACCGTCCGGCCACGCGAGCGGCTTCACAGGCAGTCCCTCACGGATGCTGAGCCGCGGCAGGGGGAAGGCGCTGTCCGCCGCCGCTCCGATCGGTAGCTGCGTGCAGCCCAGATACGGCCGCCAAACCGCGATCCGCGGCGGCAGCTTGTTGTCGAACGCCACGCTCACCGTCTTCGCCGTCCGGTCCACGCTCGCCGGAAGGGTGCGCACCAGCGCCTGGTATTCGGGATAGATCCCCTCCAGGTCGTCGGCGGCGACCTGGGCCTCGGTCTGCCCGGCGTTGAAGATCCCGCTGCACAGGAACGCCGCCTTGTAGCCCGCCGCCAGCGCTTTCGTGTGCGGATCGTCCGCCGCCTCCGCCCCACCCGCGACCAGCCCCGCCAGGGCCAGGCCCACAAAAATCGACCGCATGTCGCAAACCCCTGTCGAATCCGGCGAAGGTCGCCCGTCTCCCGGATGACGCACGCCTCCGCGTCGCGCAATCTGAACCCAGCCGGAGACCCCCGATGCAATACATGATCCTGATCTACGAGCCCGAAGACGCCTATGCGGGCGATGCGGGCCAGGCCCGGCTGCGCGAGGTCGTCGCCAAGCATATGGCCCTGGCCGGCGAGTTGCGGGCCGCGGGCATCCAGAAGGACGGCGCCGGCCTGCAGGGCTCGGAGACCGCCACCACGCTCGTTACGCAGAACGGCCGGCAGACCCTCCACGACGGCCCCTTCGCCGAGACCCGCGAGCACCTCGGCGGCTATTACCTGATCGACGTTCCCAACCTCGACGAGGCGCTGAAGATCGCCCGCCGCATCCCCGTCGCGGAGGGCGGCAAGGTCGAGGTGCGCCCCACCATCGAGCACTGATCGTCATGGCGGGCTTCGGCCAGGCCATCTCGGCGGCCCGCCCGCGGGTCGTGGCGGCCCTTGCGGCGCGCCTGCGAGACCTGGACCTGGCCGAGGACGCCTTCGCCGACGCCGCGGCCGCCGCCCTCGTCGCCTGGCCGAACCAGGCGCCGCGCGACCC
>NZ_JANINU010000185.1 GCF_024508875.1 Phenylobacterium sp. | reverse complement strand
CGCGGCCTCGCCGCCGGCGTGTCTGGATCCCCGGGACGAGCCCGGGGATGACGAGGTGGGAGGGGGAGTGCGTACCTAGCCGGCGCCCTGTAATGGATCCCCGGGACCAGCCCGGGATGACGAGCCGAGAGGGCGTCCCTACCCTTCCAGCGACTTCAGCGCTCTGTTCAGCAGGTCCAGGGCGGCGGCGGCGAAGGCGCGCATGTTGGCGGAGCGGTCGCTGGACGCGGTCTCGATGGTGAGCACCGCTTCCACGGGCCCCGAGACCGCCACGCAGGTGTGGCCGGCCGCGTCGCCGTAGGGATTGCCGGTCGGCCCCGCGGCGCCGGTCTCGGAAATCCCCCAGGTCGCGCCGTAGCGTTCCACCTGGTTGCGCGCCAGCAGCAGGGCATAGGGCTCGCTGGCCGAGCGCATGCCCTCCAGCGCCTCGCGCGGGATGTCGGTCAGCAGCACCCGGGCCTTCGGCGTGTAGACCACCGCCCCGCCCAGGTAGTAGGCGCTGGCCCCCGGCACGCTCAGCAGCGCCGCCGAGATCAGTCCGCCGGACGAGCTCTCGGCCACCGCGATCTTCTCGCCTCGGGCCTTCAGCGACGCGCCGATCTCCGCCGCCAGGGCTTCGAGTTCGTCCATACCCGTCCTTCCACTTGGCCAAACGCCTGTTCGGCGCCCATGATGGGGGCATTCAAAGAGAAAGCCATACTGTCGGGAGGATTTGATGGACGCGCAGTCGCAGTGGACCGGCCTGGACGCGGCCCGCCTGGAACGCATCACCGAGCACCTGGAGCGCAACTACATCGGTCCGGGCAAGATCCCCGGCGCCCAGGTCAGCGTCGCCCGCCACGGCCACCTGGCCTACTTCAAGTCGTTCGGATCGATGGACCTGGAGCGGCGCAAGGCCACCCGCGACGACACGATCTACCGCATCTATTCCATGACCAAGCCGATCACCTCGGTGGCGCTGATGACGCTGTACGAGCGCGGCCACTTCCAGCTCAACGACCCGGTCTCGCGCTTCGTGCCGTCCTGGAAGGACCACCGCGTGTGGATCTCGGGCGAAGGCGCCGACATGAAGACCGAGGCGCCGGCGCGCCCAGTGACCTTCCGGGACGTGCTGACCCACACCGCCGGCCTCACCTACGGCGGCGGCCTGCCTGGCGTCGGCATCCAGCACCCGATCGACAAGGTCTACCGCGAGCTCAAGGTGCGCTCGCTGGGCTCCACCGATTCCATGCAAACGTTCATGGACAAGCTGAGCCGGGTTCCGCTGCGCTACCAGCCGGGCACGGCCTGGATGTACTCGCTGGCCACCGACGTCTGCGGCGCGCTGGTCGAGATCATCTCGGGCAAGCCGTTCGCCCAGTATCTCGACGAGACGATCTTCCAGCCGCTGGGCATGAAGGACACCGCCTTCCAGGTGGCGCCCGAGAAGAAGGATCGCTTCGCGGCCAACTACCAGCGCGGGCCCGACAAGACCCTTAAGCTGATCGATGACCCCGAGACCTCGGCCTACAACTTCGAGCCGGGCTTCAAGTCGGGCGGCGGCGGCCTGACCGGCACCAGCGCCGACTACCTGCGCTTCTGCGAGATGCTCCGCCGGGGCGGGGAACTGGACGGCCACCGCATCCTGGGGCCGCGCACGCTGGCCCTCATGCACATGAACCACCTGCCGGGCGGCAAGCAGCTCACCGACTGCGCGCTGGGCGGGTTCTCCGAGACCGCTTACGACGGCGTGGGCTTCGGCCTGGGCTTCGCCTCCACGCTGGGCGAGGTCGAGTCGGGCGGCCTGGGCGCCGGCGACTACTACTGGGGCGGCGCGGCCTCGACGATCTTCTGGGTCGACCCGAAGGAGGACCTCTGCGTGGTCTTCATGACCCAGCTCATGCCGTCGGGCACCTTCAACTTCCGCGGCCAGCTCAAGAGCATCATCTACTCTTCGATCATCGACTGAGCCCCTCCTCTCCCCGAGCCGCAGCGCGAGGGGAGAGGGGATTGCTGACATGCCGTGTCAGCAGCGGCCGCCTATCCCTGGGCCTCGACCGAGGGAGACGGCCATGGCCTACGACGGCTACGACGACGGACGACGCGACTTCCATTTCCTCTACGGCCGCTGGGCCGTGGAGCATCGCCGCCTGAAGACGCGCGGCGTCGGGGCCGACGACTGGGACGCCTTCGCCGGGACCAGCTTCACCCAGGGGCTGATGGGCGGCCTCTGCAACGTCGAGGAGAACGACTTCCCCGACCGCGGCTTCCAGGGCGTGGCGATGCGGACCTTCGATCCCGAGGCGCGGCGTTGGGCGATCTACTGGGTCAGCAGCCTGGACGGCCGCCTGCAGCCACCCGTCTTCGGCCGGTTCGAGGACGGTATTGGCCTGTTCCACGGCGACGATGTGGACGGCGACCGGCCGGTGAAAGTGGTCTATCGCTGGGACCGGATCACCTCGGCCTCCGCCCATTGGAGCCAGGCCTTCTCGTACGACGGCGGGGAGACCTGGGAGACCAACTGGACGATGGCCTTCACCCGCAGCGCCTGAGAGCCCATGACCGAGCACATCGTATCGCTGGGCGCGCTGTTCCTGCTGGCGCTGGGCACCTCGGTCATCCCCGGGCCGTCCAACTTCCTGACCATGCGCGTCGCCATGCGCCGGGGCCGCGGGCCCGCGCTGGCCACCGCGCTCGGCACGACGCTGGGCTGCGTGATCTGGTGCGTCGCCGCCGTCGTGGGCCTGGCCGCCCTGCTCGCGGCCGCGCCCTGGCTCTACAAGATCCTGCGCGTCGGCGGCGGCCTCTACCTGGTCTGGTTCGCCATCGCCCTCTGGCGCGCCAAGCCGGAGCCGGAAGCCGTCGAGCCGCCGCCGGGCGCGGCGAAGGCGGCCTTCTGGCAAGGCCTCGCCATCTGCCTGACCAACCCAAAGTCGGTGCTGTTCTTCGCCTCTGTGTTCTCGGCCTACGTCGGCCCGAACACGCCCGAGTGGGTGCATTGGGCGGCCGTCGCGGTGGTCACCGCCACCTGCCTGGTCTGGCAGGCGGGCCTGGCGCTGGCCTTCTCGTCGCTGCGCGCGGCCACCGCCTACGCCCGAGCGCAGAAGCCGCTGGATCGGGGCGCCGCCGGCCTGATGGGCGCCTTCGGATTGTCGCTGCTCTGGACCGCGGGCTGACACCGGCCTAAGTCCAGGCCATGCCGATGTCCCAACCCGACCTGGAAGCCGCCCTGCGCGAGGGCTTCCCCGACGCCGAGATCGAGATCACCGACCTGGCCGGCGATGGCGATCACTACAAGGCCCGCATCGTCTCCACGGCGTTCAAGGGCCTGCCGCGCGTGCGCCAGCACCAGCTCGTCTATGCCGCCCTGAAGGGCAAGATGGGCGGCGAGCTCCATGCCCTGGCGCTGGAGACGAGTGCGCCCGCCTGACGCGCTTGACCCTGGAGGCTCGCGTCCCTAGCTCTTGGCCGAAGACTTCACGCCGAAAGGGCGTCCGATGACCGACACCACCGCCGCCAATCCCGTCCACGAATGGATCGCCAGCGCGGTCGCCGAGCATCCCGTGGTGCTGTTCATGAAGGGCGAGCCGGAACAGCCGCGCTGCGGCTTCTCGGCCGTGACCGTCCAGATCCTCGACCACCTGGGCGTCGAGTTCGTCGGCGTCGACGTGCTGCAGAACGACCAGCTCCGCGAAGGCATCAAAACCTTCTCCGACTGGCCGACGATCCCGCAGCTCTATGTGAAGGGCGAGTTCGTCGGCGGCTGCGACATCGTCCGCGAGATGTTCCAGTCGGGCGAGCTGAAGACGGTGCTCCAGGAGCAGGGCGTCCTGGAGGCGTGAGCAAGCTGCTCGAACCGCCGGAGGGCCGGCAGGTCTTCCGCCTGACGTTCGAGCCCACGCCCGACGACATCGACGAGAACGGCCACGTCAACAACGTGGTCTATCTGCGCTGGGCCCAGGACATCGGCATCGCGCACTGGCGCTCGCGCGCGCCCGCCGACGCCCAGGCGACCTGGGCCTGGATCGCCCTGCGCCACGAGATCGACTACCGCCGCGCCCTGATGCCCGGGGAGACCGCCCAGGGCCGCACCTGGGTCGCCCAGGCCCCCGAGGGCCCGCGCTTCGACCGCTTCATCCGCATCGACGGCCCCGACGGCCAGATGTGCGCCCAGGTGCATACCACCTGGGTGCTGATCGAGCAGGCCACGGGCCGCCCGCGCCGCGTGCCCGACTGGATCCCGAAGCTCTTTACCTAGAACCAAACGGCTGGCTTCTGGGTTGAACGCGGGATGCCCCAATACGCCCTGAACCTGCCCCTCCCCGCCTGGATTCCCACCTGGGCGGTCGGGCTGGCCCTCGTCGCGGGGGCCCTGGCCCTCGCGCTCCTCCTGCACCACCTGCTGGTCAAGGCCGTCCGGCGCAGCCTGCAAGGCAGGAGCGACTTCACCCGCTCGCTCGTGGTGCGGACCCGGGCGCCGGGCCGCCTCGCCCTGGTGGTGGCCGCCGTCAGCGGGGCCCTGAAGATCGCGCCGATCCCCGACGGCCTGGAGCGGCTCCTGCTCCACGGCCTGCTGGTGGCCTTCATCGTCCTGGTGGGCTGGGCGGTGATGACCGCGGCGGACATCGGCACGGCGCTTTACCTGCGCAAGCACCGCACGGACGTCGCCGACAACCTGCACGCCCGCAAGATGCTGACCCAGACCCGCATCCTGC
>NZ_JANINU010000184.1 GCF_024508875.1 Phenylobacterium sp. | reverse complement strand
CGGCTCGTCGGGGCAGTTCTACGCCCAGATCGCCAACGGGGCGCCGTTCGAGGTGCTGCTGTCGGCCGACCGCGAGCGGCCCGAGAAGGCCGAAGCCGAGGGGCTGGGCGTGGCGGGCAGCCGCTTCACCTACGCCGTGGGCCGCCTGGTGCTCTATTCGAAGACGCCGGGACTGGTCGACGGGCGCGGCGCGGTGCTGAAGGGCGGGAGGTTCGCCAAGATCGCCATCGCCGACCCGAAGACCGCGCCCTACGGCGTCGCCGCCGTCGAGACGATGCGAAAGCTCGGCGTCTACGAGGCGCTGCGGCCCCGGTTGGTGCAGGGTGCGTCGATCACCCAGGCGTACCAGTTCGTCGACACCGGCGCGGCCGAACTGGGTTTCGTGGCGCTGTCGCAGGTGGCCGCGGTCAAGGGCGGCTCGCGCTGGGTCGTGCCGGCCGCCGACCACACGCCCATCGACCAACAGGCGGTCCTGCTCAAGACCGGCGCGGGCAGCGCGGCGGCCCGGGCCTTCATGACCTTCCTCAAGGGGCCCGAGGCCCGCGCGATCATCCGCAAGTACGGCTACGAGGTTCCTTGACGGGCCTTCTCGACATCGTCGCGCTGACGCTGAAGCTGGCGGGAGTCACGACCCTGATCCTGCTGGCGCTGGCCACGCCCCTGGCGTGGTGGCTGGCGCGGGCGCGCGGCTGGGGGGCGGAGCTGGTGGGGGCGCTGGTCTCGCTGCCCATCGTGCTGCCGCCCACGGTGCTGGGGTTCTACCTGCTGATCGCGCTCGGCCCGCACAGCGTGCTTATGGCGCCCCTGCAGGCCATCGGCGTCCGCACGCTGGCCTTCACGTTCGAAGGGCTGGTGATCGGGTCGGTCATCTATTCGCTGCCGTTCGCGGTCCAGCCGCTGCGCAACGCCTTCCGCGACGTGGGCGAGGACAACCTCGACGCCGCGGCGGTGCTGGGGGCGTCGGGCTGGCAGACCTTCTTCCGCGTCGCGCTGCCCCTCGCGATCCCCGGCTATGTGGTCGCCGCCATACTCAGCTTCGCCCATACGATCGGCGAGTTCGGCGTCGTCCTGATGATCGGCGGCGGCATTCCCGGGACGACGAACGTGCTCTCGATCGAGATCTACAAGGCGGTCGAGGCGCTGGAATGGGGGCGGGCGCACACCATGGCGGCGATCCTGGCCGCGTTCGGCTTTGCGGTCGTGCTGACCTTGCTGCGCCTGGAGCGGCGGGTATCGGCGCCCCTGCTCAACGAGCGGTAGACCTCGATTTCGCCGCCTGCGTCGCAAATCGGGCGATTCCTAGGCGAATCGTCGAGTCGTATTTCGCGCGCGGCGCGAAAGCGCACACTGCTCTTTAAGCCTTGAAATGAGAGATTTCAGAGGGCAGAGGGACGTAAAGCCCGCCAGACAAAGCGTAGCGACTCGACGCATCCTCATGTGTCAGCCGGTCCGCCTTTGGGACCCTCTGTCGGAACGCCACTTTAGCCCCTATCCCCTCAGGGCCCCTGCATGATCTCTTCGCTCTTCGGCGCCATCTCGAACGACATCGCCATCGACCTCGGCACGGCCAACACGCTGATCTACATGAAAGGCAAGGGCATCGTGCTGAACGAGCCCTCGGTGGTGGCCCTCCGCAACGTGGGCGGCCGCAAGGTGGTCCACGCTGTCGGCATTGAGGCCAAGCAGATGCTGGGCCGCACGCCCGGCCACATGGAAGCCATCCGCCCCATGCGCGACGGGGTGATCGCCGACTTCGAAGTCGCCGAGGAGATGATCAAGTACTTCATCCGCAAGGTTCACAACCGCAAGGGCTTCGTGAACCCCAAGGTGATCGTGTGCGTGCCGTCGGGCGCCACGGCGGTGGAACGCCGCGCGATCAACGATTCGTGCCTGAACGCCGGCGGTCGCCGCGTGGGCCTGATCGACGAGCCGATGGCCGCCGCCATAGGGGCTGGCCTGCCGATCCACGAGCCCACCGGCTCGATGGTCGTGGACATCGGCGGCGGCACCACCGAGGTGGCCGTGCTCTCGCTGTCGGGCATCGTCTATTCGCGCTCAGTCCGCGTCGGCGGCGACAAGATGGACGAGGCGATCATCAGCTACATGCGTCGCAACCATAACCTCCTGATCGGCGAGACCACGGCCGAGCGGATCAAGAAGGAGATCGGCACCGCCCGCGCGCCGGCCGACGGCGAGGGCCTGTCGATCGAGGTGAAGGGCCGCGACCTGATGCAGGGCGTGCCGCGGGAAGTGCGGATTTCCGAGAAGCAGGCCTCGGACGCGTTGTCGGAGCCGGTCGGCCAGATCGTCGACGCGGTGAAGATGGCGCTGGAAGCCACCCCGCCGGAACTGGCCTCCGACATCGCCGACAAGGGCATCATGCTGACCGGCGGCGGCGCGCTGCTGCGCGGCCTGGACGCCGAGATCCGCGACCACACCGGCCTACCGGTCACCGTCGCCGACGACCCGCTGTCGTGCGTGGCCCTGGGCTGCGGCAAGGTGCTCGAACATCCCAAGTGGATGAAGGGCGTGCTGGAATCGACGCTGGCTTAAGGGCTGGGCTGCTGGGGGGCGCCCGGGCCGTTCCTCGGAACGGCCCCAGTTTTGGTAGAATTGGAACGCACACGAGATCGCGTTCCGGGGGCAAACCTGGATGTCCTTGAGGGACAACCCACTCGGTGAACTGAAGGTCCCGCTGACCTGGACGGCTGGGATCGTCTTCATCGTCGTGCTGATCGCCGCGGTGGCGATCCTGCTGAGCGATCGACGGGAGTCGTTCGACACCGACGCCTATGGCAACCCCCGCACCCTGTCGGACAAGGTGATGGCGCCGATCGGCGAGGTCGCCTCGACGCCGGGCCGGCTGACCGGCGAGGGGGTCGAGGGCGTCCGCGGCTATTTCTTCGCGGTCTCCGAGAACCGCCGCCTGAAGGCCGAGCTCGAGAACATGCGGCAGTGGCGCGACGTGGCCATCGCCCTGCGCGACACCAATGAGCGCTATCGCACGATCCTGGGCCTGAAGACCGACCCGCCGATCCCGATGGCGACAGCGCGGATCGTCACCGACAGCCGCGGCCCGTTCGCCAACTCGCGCCTGGCCAACGCCGGGACCGAGAAGGGGATCAAGCCGGGCAACCCGGTGATGAGCGAAAACGGCCTCGTCGGCCGGATCGTCGGCGTGACCGACGGTGTGAGCCGGGTGCTGCTGCTCACCGACGCGGCCTCGCGCACGCCGGTGATGATCGACCGGACCAACGCCCGCGCCATCCTGACCGGCGACGGCGGGCCGAACCCCAAGCTGGAGTACCTGCGCGGCCAGGATCCGGTGAAGAACGGCGACCGTATCCTCACCTCCGGCGACGGCGGCGTCTTCCCGCGCGGTCTGCCGGTGGGCGTGGCGGTGAAGGGCCTGGATGGACGCTGGCGCGTGGTGCTGGCGGCCGACAAGGCGCCGATCGACTTCGTGCGCATCCTGCTGTTCGAGGACTTCACCCAGGTCGCCGACACCAAGAAGCTGGTGCACACCATCGCGCCGCCGCCGACGCCGGGCGCGAGCACGCTGCCGCCGCCCGAAGTCGCACCCAAGCCGCCGGCCGCCGGAGCGGCCCCGCCCGCAGCCTCCCCCGCGGCGGCCTCGGCGAACACCCCGGCCCCGAAGACCACTCCCGCCGCCCAGCCGCCGGCCAAGGCCGCCGCGCCAACGGCCAAGACGGGCGTTTCGGCCACACCCGCCGCCAAGGCTCCCGCGACGCCGGCGCCTAAGGCGGCCACGGCCACGCCTACGGCCAAGACGAGTTCGACGCCGCCGGCCAAGGCCGCGGCCACTCCGGCTCCGAAGACGGCGACGCCGCAGCCGAAGGCCCCGGCTCCGAAGGCCGCGCAGCCGGCCGGAGGCGCGCCGTGAGCAGCGGCGGGGCCCGTCCGCTCGCGCCCTGGCGCTGGCTGGGCGTGCCGATGCTGCAGGTGATGGCGCTCAGCCTGCTGTTCGCGCTGCCGATGCGCTTCTGGGGCCTGGGCCTGCCCGAGCCCGTGTTCGCGCTGCCCGTGGCCTTCGCCTGGGCGGTGATCCGCCCCTCGATGCTGGGGCCGCTGGCGGTGCTGACGCTGGGCGTGTTCCTGGACTTCCTGTGGGGTACGCCGACGGGCTTCTGGGCCGTCTGCCTGCTGCTGCCGTATGGGCTGGTGCTGGGCGGGCGTAGCTGGCTCGCGGGCCAGAGCCGGGTGATCATGTGGCTGTGGTACGGGGCGGCGACCGCCCTGGCGCTGGGCGCGGGGTATCTCTTCACGATGCTGGACACCCAGAACGCGCCGAACTGGATCTCGGTGGGCTGGCAGTTCCTGGCCACCATCATCCTCTATCCGTTCGCCGACCGGCTCATCGAGCGGTTCGAAGACGCCGACGTGAGGTTCCGCTGAGATGACCCAGCCGGCCATCTTCTTCGCTGAGGTCAACGAGCGGCAGGGGCTGTTCCACCGCCGGGCGATCCTGCTGGGCGCCTTCGCGGGGCTGGGCCTGTCGGCGCTGGGCGCGCGGCTGGCCTATCTGCAGCTCTTCGAGACCCAGCGGTACGAGAAGCTGGCGACGTCGAACCAGTTCAACTTCAAGCTGGCGCCGGCCCCGCGGGGCGTGATCGTCGACCGCAACGGCGCCGTGCTGGCGGCGAACCGGCCCAACTTCCGGCTGATGGTCCACCGCGACAAGGGCCTGGACACCGAGACAACGCTCA
>NZ_JANINU010000183.1 GCF_024508875.1 Phenylobacterium sp. | reverse complement strand
TCGATCAGCACCCAGTCGGCGCTGGGCATGCCTTCGACCCGGCACTTGCCGTAGCCGGCTTCCTTGAGCGCGCGCAGCAGGTGGTCGGCCATCGCGCCGACGTGCCGCTGCGAGCGGCCCGACGCCACGATCAGCCCGTCCGCGACCGGGCTCTTGCCTTTGAGGTCGATGAAGACGACGTCCTGGGCCTTGTCGTCGTCCAGGCGGCTGAGGATCAGGTCCTCCATGACGCCGAGCGAGCCCGGGTCGGTAAGGGAAGCCGCGGCGTTGGTCGGGGCCTCTTGCGCCTTGTCTGGCGCAGATTCACGGTTCAGCGGGGTAGCTCCTTTGATGTCCTCGCTGGAAGGACCCTACCACAGCGCGGGGTCCGGGTCAGGCGCCCTTGCGATCACATCGCGTCACAGGCCCCCGGACCGGTTCCCGCGCCTTATCGCGTCTCGGCGCCGGCCTTCTTCCGAGCCCGCAGCGCGGTGGAAGACTGGAAGTTGAAGCGTCCGAACAGGAAGGCCCAGGCCGGCGTCTTCGAATCGGCCAGCCCGATGGCGGCGTGGGTGGGGACGCGGAATCGGGCGAAGCGCTGGGCGGCGGGCGAGAAGCGGCTCTTCAGGGAGATCCAGGGGCGCGAGACTACCGCCACCGGGACCTCGTGCATGATCTGGGTCCATCCCTTCCACCGGTGAAAGCTGGCCAGGCTGTCGGCTCCCATGATCCAGACGAACTTCACGCCGGGATAGCGGGCCTTCAGCGCCCGGATGGTGTCGACCGTGTAATTCGAACCCAGCTTGCTCTCGACAGCGGAGACGATCATGCCCGGCCCCTGGGCGAAAGCGCGGGCGTCGGCGAGGCGCTGCTCGAGGTCGGCGGTCTCATGGCGCGACTTCAGCGGGTTCTGGGGCGACACGAGCCAGATCACCCTGTCGAGTCCCAGGCGACGCCGGGCGGTCTCGGCCACGTGGGCATGGCCGTCGTGGGCGGGATTGAACGAGCCGCCGTAGAGCCCGACCTTCATCCCGGGCGAGAGGCTGAAGCCCAGGCGCTGGGCGTGGGGACGTCCGGCGACGGGCGCGCGGCGCGCCGGGCCTGCGAACCACATCCTGCCGGTCAGCCTTGCCGCGGCGGCGTGGGCGCGCCCGCGCGGTCGAGATGGGGATCGGACTGGCGCACCCGGGCGCGCACCGTGAAGACGCCGTCGCCGGCCAGGACGCCGCCTCGTGCGAACAGGCGGCCGTTCTCCCAGTTGGAGAGCCCGAGCTCGGGCTTGTCGAGCGCGTACTGGCCATCCACCCAGCGGGTGAAGCCGTCGCCCACGAACGGGGCGTCGATTGTGGCGTAGAACCGCTCGTGCGCCGCCGGGTCCTGCGAGATCAGCGCGGCGGCGAAGCGGGGGCTGAGCGCGTTGAACAGCGCGACGGCGTCGGCCACGTCGTCCACGATCTTGAGGCTGACCTCCGGGGTCTCCTCCCACTCCCATTCGCGGCCCAGGTCGGCGTCGGCGATGGGCTCGGCCAGCGCCTCCTCTACGGGGCCCTCGGCACGGACGACGGTGGCGCGGGCGGTGCGCCAGCGCTCGGGAAGGCGGGCGAAGTCGGCCTCGGAGACGTGCAGCTTGCAGCCCTTGCGGCGCTGTCCGGCGCGCTCCAGCGCCTCCAGGAACACCGGCAGCAGCCGGTCGGCGGCCTCGCGCACGATGCAGCAGACGTTCAGGGTGTTGCAGACCTTGCGGTCCAGCGAATGGTAGGCGGCCGCGTAGAAGCGGTCGGCGTCGGCGGTGGCGTCGGCCATCATCCAGGCCCCACCCGTGCCGTGCAGACTGACGGGCGTGCCCGCCTGGCGCGCGATGGCGCCGAGCTGGCTGACTGCGGGACCGGAGCCTCGAGCCACGGCCAGGGCCAGGCGGCTGTCGGCGAACATTGCCCAGCCGGCCGCGTGAGCCGCACTGTCCACCAGAACAGCCGCCCCCCCGGGCAGGCCCGCCTCGGCCAGCGCCGGGTCCAGGGCGTGAGCGACGATGGCGCGCGCGGTGCCCAGGGCGTCGGAGCCGATGCGGAAGACGACGGTGTTGCCGGCGCGGATCACACCGGTGGCGTCGGCGAAGACGTTAGGGCGACCCTCGAAGACGAACCCCACCACGCCCAGCGGCGCCATTACCTGTTCGACGGTCCAGCCCTCGTGGCGAACGGTCTCCAGCACGCGGCCACGCGGCGCCTCGGCGTCGCGCCAGGCGCGCAGGCCGGCGATCATGTCGGCGCGCATGGCGTCGGACGCGATCAGGCGGGTGGTCGAGCGGCCCCGCGCCCTGGCGCTTTCCACGTCGGCGGCGTTGGCCTCGGCGATCGCGGTCCACACGGCATCGTCGGCGAGCCTGGCGGCGAACGCCTCGAAGAAGTCGGTGACGGCCGCGTCGGTCACCTGCCCCATGCGGGCGAAAGCGGCGGCGGCGCGCCCGACGGCGGCCTCGGCGGCGGCATGCTCGCGGGCAGGAATGTGCAGCAGGTCGCCGGTGTCCTGCACCACGACTAGCCGGTCACCGGGCCGGAAGGCCGCGGCCAGCTCGGGCGTCACAAGGGCGACACGGTCACCTGCGAAAGGTATCGCCTGGCCGGGCGCGAGCGCTGCCAGCCGGCCGGTCCTTTCGGACGCGGCCTGGGCGGTTTGCGCCTCCCTGCCTGACGAGCTGCCGTCCACGCACGACCCCATTTGCTCAGGTTGAGCCTTACTCCCTACGCCGCAAGGCCCCGGGGAGCTAGCCTGACATTGCGGCATGGGCGGCAAGGGCCAGGTCGTCGACGTGGACCACCGGGCCGGACGTGTAGCCCAGCTCGCCCTCGATCGCCTCGGACTTCAGCCCGCAGATCCGCGCCGCGTGGCCCGACTCGTAGCGGACCAGACCCCGGGCGATCTCCCGCCCCTCCGGGTCCAGCACGCGCACGCATTCGCCCTTGTCGAACCGGCCGTCCACGGCGCGGACCCCCGCGGCCAGCAGGCTTTTGCCCTTCAGCACCGCCGCCGCCGCGCCGGCGTCGACGCGGAGCGCGCCCGCCGGCGACAGCGAGCCGCCGATCCAGGCCTTGTAGGCCGCGCGCGGCGTGGTCGCCGGCTCGATCACCGTGGCGGGCGCCCCGCCTTCGATGGCGGCCAGCGGACCGGCGCGCGTGCCCAAGGTGATGATGGTGGCGCACCCGGCCTGGCTGGCGATGCGGGCGGCCTCGAGCTTGGTGGCCATGCCGCCGGTGCCGACCCCGGCCTGGGCGTTCGCGCCGCCGGCCATGGCCTCGATCTCCCGCGTCAGGCGCGGCACCCGCGGGATCAGCGTGGCGCTGGGGTCGCGGCGCGGATCGGCCGTGTAGAGCCCCTCCACGTCCGACAGCAGCACCAGCGCCTCGGCCCCGACGAGCTGCGCCACGCGGGCCGACAGCCGGTCGTTGTCGCCGACCCGGATCTCCTCGGTGACCACCGTGTCGTTCTCGTTGACAACCGGCACCACGCCCAGGCCCAGCAGGGTCTCGACCGTGGCGCGCGCGTTCAGCCAGCGGCGGCGGGTCTCGGTGTCATCCCGGGTCAGCAGCACCTGGGCGCAGTTGAAGCCCAGGGGCCCCAGCGCCTCCTCCCAGGCCCGCATCAGCGCCGACTGGCCAGCCGCGGCCGCCGCCTGCTTCTCGGGCAGCGTCAGCGCCCGCTTGCCGAGCCCAAGCCGCTTGCGGCCCAGGGCCACGGCGCCCGACGAGACCACCAGCACCTGCTGGCCCCGCGCCCGCAGGCGCGCGACATCGGCCGCGAAATCGGCCAGCCACTCGGCGTGCGCGGCGCCGTCGGGCCCGACCAGCAGGGCCGAGCCGACCTTGACGACGACGCGCCGCGCGGCCGCGATCTCGCTCAAGGCCGCCACTCCTCGGGCCCGGCCTCCTCGGCGGCGACCTCGCCCTTGCGCTGCTGCACCAGGGCGTAGGCCTCGCGCAGCAGTTCGGTGACGCCGATCTTCGCGAAGCCCGACACCCGCCGGACGGTTACGCCCGCGGCGGCCTCCAGCTCGGCGGCCTTCTCCGCGATGGTCTCCTCGTCGAGCGCGTCGATCTTGTTGAGCGCCAGGATCTCCGGCTTGTCCTCCAGGCCCTCGCCATACGCCTCCAGCTCGTGGCGCACGGTGCGCCAGGCCCCGGCGACGTCCTCCTGCGTGCCGTCCACGAGGTGGATCAGCACCGCCGTCCGCTCGACGTGGCCCAGGAAGCGCGTGCCGATGCCCGCCCCTTCGCTGGCGCCCTCGATCAGGCCCGGGATGTCGGCCAGGATGAACCGCTCGCCCACCGACAGGTCGACCATACCGAGGTTGGGGGCCAGGGTCGTGAACGGATAGTCGGCGATCTTCGGCCGCGCGGCGCTGGCGGCCGCCAGGAAGGTGCTCTTCCCCGCATTCGGCAGGCCGACCAGCCCCACGTCCGCGATCAGCTTCAGGCGCAGCCAGATGGCGAGCTCCTCGCCCTCAAGGCCCGGGTTGGCGTGGCGGGGCGCCTGGTTCACCGGCCCCTTGAAGTGGGTGTTGCCGAAGCCGCCGTTGCCCCCCTTGGCCAGCATCACCCGCTGGCCGGCATGGTCCATGTCGACGATCAGGTTCTTGTCCTCGTCGAGCACCTCGGTGCCGACAGGCACTTTCAGCACCACGTCCTCGCCCGCCGCGCCGTGGCGGTTGCGGCCCATGCCGTGGACGCCGGTGCCGGCGCGGAAATGCTGCTGGTAGC
>NZ_JANINU010000182.1 GCF_024508875.1 Phenylobacterium sp. | reverse complement strand
GGCAGGCCGACAACTTCGTGGACCTGGCCGACCTGTCGGACCTGATCGGCCGGCCCGCGCGGCTGCCGAAGTTCCTCTCCGAGAACCGCGCGCCGCACGTGGAACGCGATGCCGACATCTGAGCCGACGGCGCCCGCCGAGGCGCCGCGCGAGTGCCCGCTGTGTCCGCGGCTGGTGGCGTACCGCGAGGCCAACAAGATCTCGGTGCCCGGCGGCTTCAACGGGGCCGTCGCCTCGTTCGGCGACGAGCAGGCGCAGCTCTGCGTGGTGGGCCTGGCGCCCGGCCGCATGGGGGCGAACCGCACCGGCCGGCCGTTCACGGGCGATGGCGCGGGCTGGATGCTCTACGACACCCTGCTGAAGACCGGCTTCGCCAAGGGAAGCTATGAGGCGCGGCCCGACGACGGGCTGGAGTTGGTCGACTGCATGATCACCAACGCCGTGCGCTGCGCTCCGCCCGGCAACAAGCCCGAGACGGTGGAAGAAGCCACTTGCCGGCCGTTCCTGACCAGCCGGCTCGCCGCCCTGCCCCGGCTGAAGGTGATCGTCACCCTGGGCGACGTCTCGCGGCGCAACGTGCTGCGGGCGCTGGGGCTGAAGGCGTCGGCGGGGATCGCCGGCCACGGGACCGAGTTCCCGGCCGGGCCTTACGTGGTGCTGAACAGCTACCACTGCTCGCGGCTCAACACGAACACGGGCCGGCTGACGGCCGAGATGTTCGAGGCGGTGTTTCGGCGGGCGCGGGAATTGATCGACGGCTGAGGTTCTCTCCCGTCTCCCACTCGTCATGCATTTGGGAACGATCCGCACTGCCTCTGCGGAAGCCGCCCGATGCGCTAACCTCCCGGCAAAACCCCGGGAGGACACCATGGCCGACAGCGCTGCAGCCGACACCATCGCTCAGGACGAAGTGCTCTATGAGGTGAGCGAGCACATCGCCACGCTGACCCTCAACCGGCCCGACCGGATGAACACCATCTCGGGGCCGATGCTGAACCAGCTCGCGCAACTGCTGCTGAAGGCCGACCGCGATCCGGAGGTGCGCTGCATCATCCTGACCGGGACCGGCCGGGCGTTCTGCGCCGGGCTGGACCTGCGGGGCGCGACCAAGGGCTCGACCGGGCTGGAGGGCGCCTCGACCTCGACGAACATCGACCTGCGTTCGACCCCGCCCACGGTGATGTTCAACCTGGACACCCCGACCATCTGCGCCCTGAACGGGTCGGCGGCGGGCTATGGCATGGACACTGCGCTGGGCTGCGACATCCGGATCATGGCGGAAGGCGCCAAGCTGGCGGCGGCCTTCACCAAGCGCGGGATCGTGCCCGAGAGCGGCGGCACCTGGTTCCTGCCGCGGCTGATCGGCTGGTCGAAGGCGGCCGAGATCATCTTCACCGGCCGGACGCTGACGGCGGCCGAATGCCTGGGCCTGGGGCTGGCCTCGCAGGTGGTCCCGGACGCCGAGGTCGGCTCGGCCGCCCGCGCACTGGCGAAGGAGATCGCCTCGAACGCGCCGCTCGCGGTGCAGGCCTCGAAGCGGATGATGCGCGTGGGCCTCTCGGAAGGTTTCGACGAGCACGTGCACCACGTCTTCCTGCAGCTCATCCCGCTGCTGCGCACCGAGGACGCGATGGAGGGCATGAAGGCGTTCATGGAGAAGCGAGCGCCGGAATTCAAAGGACGCTGAGCCTTGGACCACTCCGTCTTCGCTCGTCATCCCCGGCCTTGTGCCGGGGATCCAGAAGCGCCGGTGGCCCGTCCGTGACAACGCCGCATCCGTCGGCGCCTCTGGATGGCCGGGACAGGCCCGGCCATGACGAGTAGGAGAAGGGAGCATGGCGAAGGTGGCCCGATGACCTATGGCGGTTAGCGGACTCGGGCTGTAGCGTCGCCGCTCGCTTCAGCTTCAGTGGATTCACCGCGTGCTCATCAGGACCTTCGCCGCCGCCCTCCTGGCCACGGCCGTCGCTGCCCCCGCCCTCGCCGCGCCGAAGGCCCCGCCCCTGCCGCACGACCAGGCGCTGGAGATCCTGAAGACCAGCATCAGCCACCGCACGGTGGCGGGGGCCGGCAAGACGGTCGCCTACGCCGAGTACCTGAAGGGCGTGCTGCTGGCCGCCGGCTACAAGGCGGACGAGATCACCATCGAGCCGATGGCGGGCACCGCCTACATGATCGCCCGGTACCCCGGGACCGATCCGAAGAAGAAGCCGATCGTCATCTCGGGCCACATGGATGTCGTGGAAGCGAAACCCGAAGATTGGACGAGGAATCCGTTCACGCCGGTGGTCGAGAACGGCTACGTCTTCGGGCGGGGCGCCGTCGACAACAAGTTCGACGTCTCGATGATGGTCGCCACCCTGGCCAACCTGCGCAAGAGCGGCTGGAAGCCCGGGCGGGACGTGATCCTCGCGCTATCGGGCGACGAAGAGACGACCATGCGCACCACCGCCGTCCTGGCCCAGAAGCTGAAGGACGCCGAGCTGGTGCTGAACATCGACGGCGGGGGCGGCTCGCTCACCGAAGAGGGCAAGCCGATCAGCTTCGGCATCCAGGGCGCCGAGAAGACCTATGCCGACTTCCACCTGTCGGTGACCGACCCGGGCGGCCACTCCAGCCGCCCGACGCCGACCAACGCGATCTATCGGCTGGCCAAGGCGCTGGACAAGCTCGAGGCCTATGAGTGGCCGACCATGAGCAACGAGATCACCCGGGCCTCGCTGGCGGCCGCGGGCGGCAACACGCCGGGCGCGGTGGGCGCGGCGCTAAAGGCCTTCGCCGCAAATCCCGCCGACGCGGCGGCGATCAAGACGATCCGCGACGACCCGGCCTGGAGCCCGGCGCTTCACACCACCTGCGTCGCGACCATGCTGGAGGGCGGCCACGCGGCCAACGCCCTGCCGCAGAAGGCCGTGGCGACGGTGAACTGCCGCATCTTCCCGGGCACTTCGTCCGCCAGCGTGAAGGACACCCTTGCAAGCATCGTCGGCAAGGACGTGAAGGTCGAGCGGCTGGACGACGGCTCGATCGACAGCCCCGCCTCGCCGCTGCGCCCCGACGTGATCGCCGCGGTGACCAAGGCCGTGCACGCGCGCTTCCCCGGTCTTCCGATCGTGCCGGCCCAGGCGTCGGGCGCGACCGACAGCATGTACTTCCGCGCCGCCGGCGTGCCGAGCTATGGCGTCTCAGGCCTGTTCATGAAGGACTCGGACGAGTTCAGCCACGGCCTGAACGAACGCGCGCCGATCAGCGCCATCGACGGCGACCTGGCCCACTACGATTCGATCCTACGCGACCTGGCGAAGTAGCGGCCATGGCATCGCGCACCTTCGAAGAGATCCGGTCCGCCTACGAGGACAACGACCAGGCCGCGGAGCTCCTGGGCCCGGCGGGCAGGATGGATGACGACGACACGCTGCTGCATCTGGCGGCGTTTCAAGGGAACGAGGCCGATGTGCGCGACCTGGTGGCGCTCGGCGCCGCCGTGAACGCCCGGGGGGACCTGGGGATGACACCGCTGCACAATGCGGCGGGCGCCGGCCACCTCGCCGTCGTTCAATGCCTGCTGGCGCTCGGCGCGGACCGCTCGCTGCCCGACGAGTTCGGCCAGACCGCGGCCAAGCTCGCGGCGCTGGGCTCGCACAGCAAGGTTGCGGCGCTGCTGAGGCCGTCGCGACGGCCACACGCCAGGCGCTGATCGGCCCCGGAATAACCCCTTCACTTCCCCAGGGGCGCCGGGATCATCCTTCCCTCAAAGAACATGAGATCTGGGAGGATCCGATGCACGACCTGATCATCCGCGGCGGGACCATCGTCGATGGGACAGGCGGCGAGGCGTTCTCGGGCGACGTGGCCATCGACGGCGACCGCATCGTGGCCGTCGGTAAGGTCGAGGGCTCGGCGCGGCGCGAGATCGACGCCACGGGCCTGATCGTCACGCCGGGCTGGGTCGACATCCACACCCACTACGACGGCCAGGCTACGTGGGACCCGGTGATGGCGCCCTCCTCCTGGCATGGCGTCACCACCGCCATCATGGGCAATTGCGGCGTGGGCTTCGCGCCCGTGCGGCCCGGACAGGAAGGCTTCCTGATCGAGCTGATGGAAGGGGTGGAGGACATCCCCGGCTCGGCCCTGCACGAGGGCATCGATTGGAAGTGGGAGAGTTTCCCCGAATATCTCGATGCGCTGGAGGCCAAGCCGCGGGCGATCGACGTGGGCACACATGTGCCGCACGCCTCGGTGCGGGCCTACGTCCTGGGCGAGCGCTGCAACACCGACTACGCGCCCAACGCCGACGAGATCGCCGAGATGGCGAGCATCGTGCGCGAGGGCGTCGAGGCCGGCGCGCTGGGCTTCTCGACCTCCCGCACCCTGCTGCACAAGGACCTGAAGGGCGTCCACATGCCGGGCACCTTCGCCGGCTCGGACGAGATGCTGGCCTTGGGGCTGTCGATGAAGGGGCTGCGCCACGGCGTGTTCGAAATGGTCTCCGACCACCTGGGCGACGACGACGAGTGGATGTGGGTGAAGGGCTTCGCCCAGGAGACGGGCCTGCCGGTGACGCTGGTGGCGACGTCGGCCGGCGCCTACGAAGGCGACAAGATGTACAACATCGCGGAGGAGAGCCGCCGCCACGGTATGGACATCCGCCCGCAGATCGCCGGCCGGCCCACCGGTGTGCTGCACGGCCTGACGTCCAGCTTCCACGTCTTCATGGCGAGCCCGACCTGGAAGGCGAAGCTGGCCGACGCCTCGCTGGAGGAACGGCTGGCACTGATGAAGACGCCGGAGATCCGCGCCGCGCTGCTGAGCGAGGACAGCCCGCTGATCCGTGCGGCCATCGGCGACGGCGTGGCCGGCGACCTGGCCGTGGCGTTCGGCGGCAGCCTGCTGTGGCGGGTGTTCCCGCTGGGCGAGCGGCCATTCTACGAGCCCGACCGCGAGGGCAGCGTTGCGGGCCTAGCCGAGGCGGCCGGCGTGCCGCCGCTGGAGATGATGTACGACCTGCTCATCCGCGACGGCGGGCGCGAGCTGTTCTACCAGCCGCTGGGCGGCTACCAGACCTACAACTTCGACTTCTTCCGCAAGAACATGCAGCACCCGAACGTGCTGTTCGGCCTGTCGGACGGCGGCGCGCACTGCGGGGTCATCGCCGACGCGGGGATGCCGACGTTCATCCTCAGCTACTGGGCGCGCGACCGCGTGAAGGGCGACCGCTTCCCGCTGGAGTTCCTGGTGCGCAAGCTGACCAGCGACACCGCCCGGGCCTACGGCCTGAACGACCGCGGCCAACTGAAGCCCGGCCTGCTGGCCGACCTCAACATCATCGACTTCGACAGGCTGAACCTGCATCGCCCCGAGGCCATCCACGACCTGCCCGCGGGCGGCCGGCGACTGGTCCAGAAGGCCGACGGCTACCGCTACACGGTGAAGTCGGGCCAAGTGACCTTCGAGGACGGGAAGCACACGGGCGCGCTGCCCGGCGGCCTGGTGCGCGGCGGCCGCGAGGCCGTGATCCTTCCGATGGCGGCCGAATAGGCGGCGGCGGAGTAGGAGCTAGCGCCAGTAGCGATACGTCCAGGCCGGGGTGAAGCCGGCGCGCTCGTAGATGCGGCGGGCTGGGTTTGCCTCTTCGACCTGCAGGAACACGCGGTCGACCTGCCGGGCCTGGGCGGCCGAGCCAAAGAGGGCCAGCAGGCGGCTGGCGAAGCCCGAGCCGCGGCGGTCCAGCGCCGTGCGCATCCCGTGGACGCCCGCCCAGCCGTGGCCGAAGCTGACCACCCCGACCGCCACCGTACGGCCGCCGTCGCGGATCGCGCCGTAGAGGGCGTCGGGCGCCTCCGTGAGCCGGCGGACCCGGTGGGCGCCGTCCTTCGCGTCGAACCCCTCGCCCAGGAACACCGCGCCCCACGCCTCGTCCGGATGGTCGAGCAGGTCGGCGAACGGCACCGCCACTTCCGCGACCCGCGCCGCGGGCGCCGTCATCACGAGCGTGGGCTGTTCGCCAACGTAGCCTCGGCGGGCGAGCTCGGCGGTCACCGCGGCGAGGCCGGGGACGTCGGCGACCCGGAAGGCGGGCTTCAGGCCCCGCGCGCGGTAGGCCGCCTCGATGGCGTCGAGCGCGGACGCGTCGAGGTCGTGCCGCAGCGGCGTCGCGCTCTTGGCCCGTCCGATCGTTCCGTCGTCGAAGGGAAGCAGCCAGCCATCGATCTCCACCGTGTCGGGCGGCGCCACCGCCTCGACCGTGGCGCGCTCCAGGCTCTCGATGTCGGCGGCGTCCAATCTCAACCCTTCTCCCGCATCAGCCGGGCCTTGTCGCGCTGCCAATCGCGCTCGGCCGTGGCCTCGCGCTTGTCGCGGGTGTTCTTGCCCTTGGCGAGCGCGATCTCCAGCTTCGCCAGCCCCTTGTCGGACCAGTAAAGCTTGGTGGGGATCAGCGTGCGGCCGTCGCGTTGCACGGCGCCCAGGAGCTTCTCGATCTCGCGGCGCTTGAGCAGCAGCTTCCGGTGCCGGCGCGGCTCGTGGTTGAAATGCGGACCGGCCTGGGCGTAGGGCGGGATGTCGGCGTTGACCAGCACGATCTCGTCGCCCTCCACCGCCGCATAGCTCTCGGCGATGTTGGCCTTGCCGTTCCGCAGGCTCTTCACCTCGGACCCGGTCAGTGCGATGCCCGCCTCGAACGTCTGCTCCAGGAAGTAGTCGAACCGCGCGCGCCGGTTCTCGGCGATCACCTTGCCCTGGGCCATCAGATCAGGCCCGCCTCCCGCATGCCCACCCGGACCTCGGCGCGGGCCGGCTCGGAGCACGGCACGATGGGCAGGCGCACCTCGTCGGTGCAGAGACCGAGCTCGGACAGCGCGAACTTCGCAGGCGACGGCGAGGCGTCGGAGAACAGCGCCTTGTGCAGGCGGATCAGGCGGTCCTGGCCATAGAGCGCGCCCTGCCACTGGCCGGACAGCGCGTCGTTGTACATCCGGGCCACCAGCTCGGGGGCGACGTTGCAGGTCACCGAGATGCAGCCGTGGCCGCCCTGGGCGATGTAGCCTAGGCCCTGGTCGTCGTTGCCGGACAGCAGGACCCAGTCCTCACCGCACTCCACGCGCTGGAGGCTGGCGCGGCCGAGGTCGCCGGTGGCGTCCTTGATGCCGACGATGTTCGGCAGCTTGGAGAGGCGCTGCAGGGTCGCGTTGGAGATGTCCACGCTGGTGCGGGCCGGCACGTTGTAGACCAGCACCGGCAACTGCACCGCGTCGTTGATCGCGGCGTAGTGGGCGTAGAGCCCCTCCTGGCTCGGGCGATTGTAGTAGGGTGTGACCACGAGGGCCGCGTCGGCCCCCACCTGCTTGGCGTGTTGCACCAATTCGATGGCCTCGGCCGTAGAATTGGAGCCGGCGCCCGCCACCACGGGGACACGCCCACGCGCCGTTTGGACGCAGAGTTGGACGACGCGCCGGTGCTCCTCATGGCTGAGGGTGGCGGTTTCGCCGGTGGTGCCGACGGGCACCAGGCCATGGACGCCGCCTTCGATCTGGCGTTCGACCAGGGCGACGAACGCGTCCTCGTCGACCGCGCCATTGCGGAAAGGCGTCACGAGCGCCGGCAGGACGCCGCGGAAGAGAGGTTCGGACATGTCGGGTACGATGAGGTGTGCAAAAGACCGTGAAGATGTCGCCTAGTGAGGCGACGTTCAGAATTGGCGGACAATATGTTGCCGTGGGCTTAGCCCGCAATGTCGATTCCGTGCATTCCCCAAGTCGGGGGGAGACAGTTGGACATCAGAGTTCGTAACGCCCTTCTCGTCGGCTGCGCGGCGCTTGCCGCCACCGCCGTCGCCCACGCCCAGACCGCCGACCCGATCGGCGACCTGCTGGGTATCGCGCAGCCGCAGTCGCCGGCCGCGCCGCAACCCTATGCGCCCGCACGCCAGACGGTGTCGCGGCCCCTCAGCGCCGCCGACCAGTCGTTGCTCGCGCAGGGCCTGTCGGCCGCGAAGCGCGGCGACGTCTCGGGGGCGAAGGGCGCCATCTCGAACCTGAGCGATCCGATCGCCCGCAAGCTCGTCACCTGGGCGATGGTGGACGTGAGCTCCAACGCCCTCAGCTTCTACGACCTCGACGCCGCCCGGCGCGACCTTGAGGGCTTTCCGCGGGGCGCGCGGCGCCAGCAGGCGGCCGAAAAGCTGCTTGAGACGTCCGGCAAGTCGCCACAGCAGATCGTGGACTGGTTCGCCGGCCAGGAGCCCGCCAGCGCGCCGGGCGCCATGGCCCTCGCCTCCGCCTATCGCAGCCTGGGCCGGCAAGCGGACGCCTCGAACCTGATTCGCCGCTGGTGGCGGGACAAGCCGTTCGAGGCCGACGTCCAGCGCACCATGCTGACCCGCTTCGGCGACGTGCTGACACCCGACGACCACGTGCGCCGCGCCGACGTCCTGCTCTACGGCGCCCAAGGCCCGGCGGCGCGTGATGTCGTCGCCCTGCTCCCGGCCGAAAAGCAGCCGGCGGCCCTCGCCCGCATTTCCCTGCGGGGCAATGTCGATTCGAACTTCGCCGCGCTGACGCCCGACGAGCAGGCGAGCCCCGGCGTGGCGCTCGAACGCGCGGCCTTCCTGCGCCGCAAGGGCCAGGACGGCGCCGCCGTCAGCGCCCTCTCCTCCCTGCCCAGCGACGGCGTGACCGGCGACGGCGCCGACCGGGTGTGGGACGAGCGCTACCGCCTGACGCTGTCCTCGATCCGCGCCGGCGACTGGCGCGCCGCCTACCGCGCGGCGGCCAACACTGGCCTCTCCAGCGGCACGGACGCGACCGAGGCCGAGTTCTACGCGGGGTGGATCGCCCTCAACCGGTTGAACGACCCCGCAGCCGCCGCGCGCCATTTCGCCGCCATCGAGCGTATCGGCTCATCGCCGATCACCCGCGCGCGGGCCTTCTACTGGCTGGGCCGGGCCGCCGAGGCGCAGGGCGATCGCACGGCGGCCGAGAACTATTTCTCGCGCGGCGCCGAGCACGTCACCACCTTCTACGGCCAGCTCTCCGCCGAGAAGCTCGGCATGAAACTGGTCTTGCCGGCGGACCCGGTCCCGACCGCCGCCGAGCGGGCCGCTTTCGAGGGCCGCGACGTGGTCCAGGCCATGCGGATGCTGGCCGACCAGGGCCAGAAGGACCTCTTCCGCGTCTTCGCCCTGCACATCGACGACATCGTGCCCAGCCGCACGGACGCCGCGCTCCTCATCGACGCGGTCCGTGGCTATGGCGACCAGGACACTTCGATGAAGGCCGCCCGCGGCGCGGCTCAGCGGGGGCTGATCCTGGCCGACCGCGCCTACCCCGTCCGCAGCCCTCCGGAGGTGGCCGGCGCGCCCGAGCCGGCGCTGGTGCTGGGCATCACCCGCCAGGAGAGCGGCTTCGACCCAGCCGTCCGGTCGGGCGCCGATGCGCGCGGAATGATGCAGTTGCTGCCGTCCACGGCGTCCATCGTGGCCCGGCGCATGGGCGTGGGCTACTCGGCGTCCATGCTCTACGAGCCGGACTACAACATGCGGCTCGGGTCGAGCTACCTGGGGCAGATCGTCAACCAGTTCTCCGGCTCGTACATCATGGCCGCCGCCGGCTACAACGCCGGCCCCGGCCGCCCGGCCGCCTGGGTGAACATGTGCGGCGACCCGCGCACCAGCTCGACCGACCCGCTCGACTTCATCGAGTGCATCCCGTTCTCGGAGACCCGCAACTACGTGATGCGCGTGATGGAGAACATGCAGGTGTACCGTGCGAAGCTGAACGGCGGCTCGGCCCCGATCACCCTGTCCAGCGACCTGCGGCGCGGCGGCTATAACTACGCGCCCCAGACGGTGGTGGCGAGCACGCCCTGAGGCGTCAGGCCCCGGCCGGCGCCGCAGCCGGCCGGGTCTTGAACCACGCCGTCACGTACAGCACGACCAGGATGAGGTCCGGCGTCGCCACGACCGGCACGCTCAGCGGAATCCGCCCCTGCGCGTAGAGCAGCCAGCACGCGCCGCCGAAGATCAGCTTGCCGGCGGCGCCGATCAGCATGAAGGGGCGGAAGCGTGCCGGATCGCGGCCGATCGCCAGATAGCCGACCTGCCACATGATGGTGGACGCCAGGAAGCCGTAGTAGCTGTCCGGGTGGGTGAACGGCTGGGTCTGGTCGGCGATGGCGCCTTCCAGGAAGAACATGGGGCCGATGATCAGCAGGCCCCAGATCCCGCCCAGCGTGAACACCCACTTCGCAAACTTCATCGCGCCCTCCCCGGCCAATTGGTCGAGATTAGGCGCGAGTTGCGGCGTCAGTCGATCACCAGGCCGTGCAACATGCCATCCAGGGTGATGCGCATCAGCTCGTCGGAATCAGCAAACTCGAACGTGGGGCGGGAGATCAGGAGGGCGACCACGCCGTGGCAGGCCATCCACAGCGACTGGGCCGCCGAGTCGGCGCCGCCGGTCCGCAGGCGCCCGGCCGCGGCCACTTCCCGGACCACCCCCGCGAACGCTTCGTAGCAGTCATGGCTGAGGTCGGAGGTGCGACCCGGAGCGTCGTCGGTGGACGTTACCTGCGGAGCGCAATAGACGAGCTGATAGGCGTTCGGATGCTCCAGGCCCCACTGCATGTAGGCGTCCAGCATCATCCGGGTGCGGACCACCGGATCCAGCGGACGCGCGGCGATCTCGGTGTTCTGGGCGAGCAACTGGCTGAGCGTGGCGTCCACGATCTCGCGCAGGATGCAGGCCTTGTCCTGAAAGTGCATGTAGAGCGCGGTGGAGGACACCCCCACCTCGTCGGCGATCTTGCGGATCGTCGCGCCCTCGTAGCCCTCGGCCACGAAGATGCGTTCGGCGGCCTCCAGGATCTCGGCGCGCCGAAGATGCCCATCGCCCTTGGCTTTGCGCGCGGTCTTCCGCGTCGCCGTCGCCGTCGTAGCCATACGTCTCCCCATAACTCCCCGCGTCAGCGGACCCCAAAATGGGTGGTGTGACAAGTCTTTGTCGGCGGGCTGGACGCGCGGCGCCCTCTCCGCGTAAGGGGCGCCCATGAGCCCGCCGCAAACCGCGCCCGAGGTGGCCGCCCAATCGGAGGTGATGCGCACCACCGGCTGGACCGACTACGCCCTGCTGGATTCGGGTGGCGGACGGAAGCTGGAACAGTACGGCCCCTACAAGGTGGTGCGGCCCGAGCCGCAGTGCCTGTGGACGCCGCGCCTCCCCGCCAGCGCGTGGGATGGCGCGGACGCGGTGTTCGACGCCACCGACGAGGAGGACGCTGGGCGCTGGCGCTTCAAGGGCAAGCCGGTGGAGAGCTGGCCCCTAGGCTGGGGCGAGGTGAAATTCCACGGCCGGTTCACGGCGTTCCGGCACCTGGCTTTCTTTCCCGAGCAGGCCGCCAACTGGGGTTGGCTGGACGCGAAGCTGCGCGGGGCCACCGGCCCGCAGCCGCGCGTGCTGAACCTGTTCGGCTACACCGGCGTCGCCAGCCTGGTGATGGCCGCCGCCGGCGCGGCGGTGACCCACGTCGACGCCTCGAAGAAGGCGGTCGCCTGGGCGCGTGAGAACGCCGAGCTCTCCGGCCTAAGCGACCGGCCGATCCGCTGGATCGTCGAGGACGCCAAGAAGTACGTCGCGCGCGAGGTGCGGCGCGGCTCCCGATACGAGGGGATCATCCTGGATCCGCCGAAGTACGGGCGCGGGCCCGACGGACAGGTGTGGCGCCTGTTCGAGGACCTGCCTGAACTTGCCGCGCAATGTGCCGAACTGCTTTCGGAAAATTCTCAGTTCCTGGTGCTGAACGCCTATGCCGAACGCATCTCGGGCGCGGCGCTGGCCGGCCTGCTGGCCGAGAAGCTGGCCGGGCGCGGCGGACGCATCGAATGGGGCGAGCTGGCGCTGGAGGAACAGCGGGGCGACCGCGCCATCGGCATGAGCTTCTACGCGCGGTGGTCCCGATGAGCGCCCGGACGATCAGCTCGCTGCAGAACCCGACGGTGAAGGCCGTCCGGGCGCTGCATATGCGCAAAGAGCGGGACGAGACCGGCCTGTTCGTCGCCGAGGGCCTGAAGAACGTCATCGAAGGGATCGACACCGGTCACGCGCCGAAGATCCTGATGCATGGCCCGGACGCGACCAGCCACCCCATGATGCAGAAGGCCGTCCAGGCGACGCTGGCGGCGCGGGGCGAGGTGATCGAGGTCACTCACGACATCCTCGCCAAGGTCTCCCGACGCGAGAACCCGCAGGCGGTGGTGGGCGTCTTCCCGCAGGCGTTCGTGGCGTTGGCCGACGTGAAGCCGGGCGTGGCGCAGTGCGTCGTGGGCCTGCACCGGGTGCGCGACCCCGGGAACCTCGGGACCATCATCCGCACGGCGGATTCCGCCGGCTGCGGCGCAGTGGTGCTGGTCGGCGAATGCTGCGATCCCTACTCTGTCGAGGCCGTGCGGGCGACCATGGGGTCGATCTTCGCCGTGCCGATGGCCAGGGCGACCGAGGATGAGTTCGCCGCTTGGCGGAAGGGCTGGACCGGCTCGGTGGTCGGCACCCTGCTTTCGGCCACCGTCACCCACAGCGAAGCCGCCTACACGAAGCCGTCGATCGTGCTGATGGGCAATGAGCAACAGGGCCTGACGCCCGACATGGCCGCCCTCTGCGACGTGAACGTGAAGATCCCGATGCGCGGCCGCGCCGACAGCCTGAACCTCTCGGTGGCGACGGGGATCATGATCTACGCCGCGACCGCGTAGTCCTCCCCTTTCGGGAGGCAGGGATTACGGCACGTTCGCTTCCAGCTCTTCCAGCCACACCTTGGCGACGCCGTCGCTGGGGGCGCGCCAGTCGCCGCGGGGCGAGAGGGCGCCGCCGGAGACGACCTTGGGCCCGTTCGGCATGGCCGAGCGCTTGAACTGGCTGATCTCGAAGAACCTGAAGAGGAAGACCTGCAGCCACGTCTTGATGGTGGCGAGGTCGTATTCATTGCGAGCTTCCTCGGGGAAGTTCTCGGGCCAGGCGCCCTTCTCAACGTCGTGCCACGCATGCCAGGCCAGGAACGCCACCTTCGAGGGGCGCAGGCCGAAGCGGGTGATGTGGAACAGGTTGAAATCCTGCAGCTCGTAGGGGCCGACCTTGGCCTGGGTGCTCTGGATCGCTCCCGACGCATCCGCCGGCACCAGCTCCGGCGAAATCTCGGTGCCCAGGATCGACAGCAGGGTCGCCGAGGGCCCCTCCTCGAACTGCTTCGTCTTCACGACCCAGCGGATCATGTGCTGGATCAGCGTCTTCGCGAGCGAGCCGTTGACGTTGTAGTGGCTCATCTGGTCGCCGACGCCGTAGGTGCACCAGCCCAGCGCCAGCTCGGACAGGTCGCCGGTGCCGAGGACGAAGCCGTTCCGCTGGTTGGCGAGACGGAAGAGGTAGTCGGTGCGCAGGCCCGCCTGCACGTTCTCGAAGGTGATGTCGTAGACCGGTTCGCCATTCGCGAACGGGTGGCCCATCTCCTCCAGCATCAGGCGCGCTGTCGGCTTGATGTCGATCTCGGCGCCGGTGACGCCGAGGCCCTTCATCAGCGCCCAGGCATTGGCCTTCGTACCCTCGCTGGTGGCGAAGCCGGGCATGGTGAAGCCCAGGATGTTCTCGCGCGGCAGGCCGACGGCGTCGAAGGCCTTGGCGGCGACGATCAGGGCATGCGTGGAATCGAGACCGCCCGAGACGCCGATGACGATGTGCTTGGACTTCGTCGCCTGGATGCGCTTCGCCAGCCCCTGGACCTGGATGTTGAACGCCTCGTAGCAGTCCTTGTCGAGGCGGGCCGGATCGTCAGGCACGAACGGGAAGCGGTCCAGCGGGCGGATCAGGCCCACGTCGTCGAAGTGCGGCTGGTGGGCGAAGCGGACCCGGCGGAAGGACTTCTCGGGGTGGCCGGCGGCGGTCGCGCCGTCGTTGAAGGTGGGCGTGCGCATCCGCTCCAGGCGCAGGCGTTCCACATCGATGTCGGCGACGGCCATCTGCGAGGCGGCGGGAAAGCGCTCGGTCTGGGCGAGGCGGCGGCCCAGCTCGTGGATCGAGGCCTGGCCGTCCCAGGCCAGGTCGGTGGTGCTCTCGCCCGGGCCGGCGGCGGAATAGAGGTAGGCCGCCTGGCAGCGCATCGACTGGCTGGCGCAGAGGATCTCGCGGTCGTCGGCCTTGCCCACCACGACATTGGAGGCCGACAGGTTGCAGAGGATCAGGGCGCCGGCCATCGCGCCGGCGGTCGAGGGGGGCAGCGGCGCCCAGAAGTCCTCGCAGACCTCTAGGTGGAAGACGAAGTCGGCCAGGTCCTCGGCCTCGAAGACGAGGTCCGTCCCGAAGGGGACCTGCTGGCCCGCGAGGGCGGTGGTCAGACCGGTTACGCCCGCGCCGGGGGCGAACCAGCGTTTCTCGTAATATTCCCGATAGTTGGGCAGGAAACTTTTCGGCACGACGCCCAGGATCCGCCCGCGCGAGATGGCGATCGCGCAGTTGTAGAGCCGGCCGTTGCGGGACACGGGCGCGCCGACGATCAGGACCGGCTTCAGGCTCGTGCTGGCCTCGGCCAAGCCGGCGATCTCGTCCTCCACCTGCGCCAGCAGCGCGTCCTGCAGGAACAGGTCGTCGATGGCGTAGGCGGAAAGGCCCAACTCCGGGAACAGCATCAGGTCGCAGCTTTCGACGTCGCCCTGCCGCGCCATGCGCAGCGTCTCGGCGGCGTTGAAGCTGGGCTCGCCCGGCAGGACGGCCGGCGTGCACACCGCGGCGCGGACAAGGCCGTGCCTGTGGATCGAGTGGAACGCCTTCGTCACCGACAGCTCCCGTCCGGACTAATGCTCATTTTGAGCATATATAGCTTCGCAGGAGAACGTGAGCAAAGCCTCAAGCGCCCCTCCCCGCCTTGGCCGTCAGCTCGCCGTACTTCATGCCTTCGAGTTTCAGGCCGTCGGGATCGAGGAAGAAGACCGCGTAGTAGTCGTCGTAGTACTCGCCGGCGGGATCGACGATGGCAGCCTTCAACTCGTCGCGGACGAAGGCCTGCAGCTCGTCCACCTCGGCGCGGCTCTGCAGTTCGAAGGCGTAGTGGTGGAAGCCCACGTCGCCGGTGCGATGATGGTGATGGCGGCCCGCCTCGGACGGGCTGATCCAGAAGCGGGTTATCCCGTTGGTCCAGCCGATGGCGTCCCTCGAATTCATCGAGGATCTCGAAGCCCATGAACGGAAACAATCGGCCATAGAAGGCCTTCGAGATCGCGAAGTCGCGAACCCTTATCGACAGATGGTCGATGCCGACGACCTTGACCATGGCGCACTCTCCCGCTGCGGCGTCACGCCATCAACGCGCGAGGACGCCGCGAGAGCAATCGGCGCACGAAGGCCGCGCGCCGGTCCGCTCCTCACGGAAAGCGATCAGTCGTCGCGGTGGACGCGCTCGCGGCGCTCGTGCCGCTCCTGCGCCTCAAGGCTGAGAGTCGCGATCGGACGGGCGTCCAGACGGGCCAGGCCGATCGGTTCACCCGTTTCCTCGCAATAGCCGTATGAGCCGTCCTCGATCCGGCGCAGGGCCTCGTCGATCTTGGAGATCAGCTTACGTTGACGATCGCGAGTGCGGAGCTCAAGGGCCCGATCAGTCTCCGAGGACGCCCGGTCCGCAAGGTCGGGATGATTCTCGGTTTCCTTCTGGAGATGGGACAGCGTCTCGCGAGATTCGCGAAGGATGTCTTCCTTCCACGCCATGAGCTTCTGCTTGAAATACTCAAGCTGGCGCTCATTCATGAACTCCTCGTCCTCGGAAGGACGATATTCAGGACTCTCAGCCAGAACAGTGGCTGCTTTCATGAAAACCTCACGCCCCCTGGAACCCCTGAGACACGCGCCGGCTGTATAGCAAAACGACCGATGGTTTCAACGTCGCCGAAAGGCCGCACGCGGTTATCCACGGCGAGATGCGGATTCGAGCTTCGCCAGTTCGACCGCGGCGCGGGTTTCGATCTCGTCGAGCAGGCCTTCCAGCTTGGGATCGTCGGTGGCGGCGCGCTGTTCGCGCACGGCGCGCGCAAGGTTGTCGATCTGGCCGGCCGAGAGCTCTCCGCCCAGCAGCGCGACCTTCAGCGCGTCTAGCTGGTCGAGCAGGCGTCCCGCCCGCTTCACGGACCGGCGCTTGCGCTCCGTAGGCGATTCCACGTCCTGCAGCGCCAGCAGAGCTTCGACGCCCATGACGCTGGAGACGCCCGAAGCGCCGGACACCTGCGCGGGGGCGGCAGGAGCCGAGGCTCCCGAGACCTGGAAGCCGGCGCCGCCGCCGGAGCGCGCGGCGGGCTTGGCGCCCGACGTCTGCGACAGACCGCCTGTTCCGGTGACTTTCATCGAATGGACGCCCGGGCCCTTTGCACTCGCCGGCACCATGCGCCCGGCAAACTTGAAGCATGGTTAACGGGCGGCGTTTTCTGCCCGGTCGAAACTGCCGACCGCGAGTCTTCCGCCATTGATTTCACTTCGCTTTTCCAGTGGCACACTTCTCGCGAAGACGTGTGCGAACATTTCCGCCCGAAGGTCGACATGCGTCCGGTCCGTCTCCTCTCCGCCCTGATCCTCGCCGCCGCGGCCCTCGCGGCGCCGCCGGCGCTGGCCAAGTCCCGCATCAAGGACATCGTCGAGTTCGAGGGTGTGCGCGAGAACCAACTCGTCGGCTACGGCATCGTGGTCGGTCTCAACGGCACCGGCGACGCCCTGCGGAACGCGCCATTCACGAAGCAGAGCCTGGAGGCGATGCTGGAACGGCTGGGCGTCAACGTCCGCGACGCCAACCTCAACACCAAGAACGTGGCCGCCGTCATGGTCACGGCCAAGCTGCCCCCGTTCGCCGCGCCGGGCGCCCAGATCGACGCCTCGGTCTCGGCCCTGGGCGACGCGAAGAGCCTGCTGGGCGGCACGCTGCTGGTCACGCCGCTGCTGGGCGCCGACGGCCAGGCCTATGCGGTGGCGCAAGGCACCGTGCAGACCGGCTCGGTCAGCGCCGGCGGCGCGTCCGGCTCGACGGTGCTGAAGGGCGTTCCGACGGCGGGCCGCATCGCGGGCGGCGCCAGCGTCGAGCGCGAGATCGGCTTCCGCCTCGCCAACATGGGCCAACTGCGCATGACCCTGCGCAACCCCGACTTCACCACCGCCCGACGCATCGCCGACGTGGTCAACGAGGCCTATCCGGGCGCGGCGGTCGCGGACAACCCGACCATCGTCTCGGTGCGCCCGCCGGCCGGCCAGGACATGGTCAGCTTCATCGCCAAGGTCGAGAACCTGACCGTCGAGCCCGACAACGGCGCCAAGGTGGTGATCGACGAGGTGGCGGGGGTGATCGTCATGGGCGACGCGGTCCGGGTCTCCACCGTGGCGATCCAGCAAGGCAACCTGACCATCACGGTGCGCGAACAGCCGGCGGTGAGCCAGCCGGGCGCCTTCGCCCGCGGCGGCCAGACCACGGTGGTGCCGCAGTCCGACATCTCGGTGGAAGAGGAGAAGGGCAAGCAGTTCCTGACGGTGAAGTCCGGGACCTCGCTCTCCAACCTCGTCGCCGGCCTTAACGCCCTGGGCGTCACCCCGCGCGACATGATCTCCATCCTGCAGACCATCAAGGCCGCGGGCGCCCTGCAAGCCGAAATCGAGGTGATGTGATGGCCGACCTGACCGTTCCCTCCGTCTCCCCCACCCTTCTCTCGCCCACCGCCCAGGTGACCGGCGCCGACCTGGCCCGCAGCCGAGCCAAGGACGTGGCGCAGAAGTTCGAGGCGCAGTTCCTGTCGTCGATGTTCCAGCAGATGTTCGAAGGCCTCGACACCGACGGCCCCTTCGGCGGCGGCCAGGGCGAGGCGATGTTCCGCTCGCTGATGACCGAAGCCATGGGCAAGCAGGTCGCCAAGTCCGGCGGCATCGGCGTCGCCGACACCGTCCAGCGTGAAATCCTGAAGTTGCAGGGGCTCCAGTAATGGCCATCGCCGCCAGCGACGCCACCGACCGCGTCGAACAACTCGTCATCCTCACCGAGCGGCTCACCGAACTGGTCGCCAACCAGGCGCAGGCGTTCGAACAGGGCCGCCCGCAGGACGCCGCGGCCATCCTGGAGGAGACCTCTCGCCTGGCCAACCTCTACCGGCACGAAAGCGTGCGGGTGCGGAGCGACCAGCGACTGGTCGAGGGCGCGCCGCTCGAGGCCCGCACACGCCTGGTGCGCGCCACCGAGGCCTTCGACGCCGTGCTCGCCCGCCAGGGCCGCGCGATCGAGGCCGCCCGCACGGTGACCGAGGGCCTGGTGAAGTGCATCGCCGAAGAGGTCGCCAGCCAGCGCTCCCAGGCGAGCGTCTACGGCGCCAACGGCGCCCAGTACGGCGGGGCTTCCGCCACCGCCATCACGCTGAACAAGCGCGCCTAACGGCCGAGGATCCGGTTCAGGGCGTCCTTGTTCGACGCCACGTCGGCCAGGGTGTAGCGGTCGAGGACCGCCAGAAACGCCTCCACCGCCTCGCCGAGCCCGCGCGGCAGGCGGCACACCGACACGATCGGACAGGTATTGCGCTCGGGGTTGAAGCACTCGACCACCTCGTCGAACACCTCGGTCTTGCGCACCACCTCGCCCAGGCGGATCTGCTCCGGATCGGCGGTCAGCCGGACACCCCCGCCCCGGCCCCGGACGGTCTCCACGTACCCCAGGTCGCGAAGGCGCTGCAGCACCTTGACCAGGTGGTTCTTCGATATGCCGTAGCCCGAGGCGATGGCGGCGGCCGTCGTCGCGTCCTCGCGCATGCTCGCCAGGTAGATCAGCGCCCGCAGGGCGTAGTCGGTGTGGAGGCTGAGACGCATTCGAACTCGCGCGAGTGGGGCTTGTGGCGGCTTTTAAAGTGGTATATCGAGCGCCACTTATCAAACAGGCATCATCAATACCACTTTAAAAGGGGGATCCCAAATGACCTCGCTCTACGAACGCATCGGCGGCGCGCCGGCCGTGAAGGCCGCGGTGGACATCTTCTACAAGAACGTCCTGGCCGACCCCCGCATCGCCCACTTTTTCGAGGGCGTGGACATGCAAAGCCAGGCCGGCAAGCAGCGCGCCTTTCTAGTGATGGCCTTCGGCGGCCCAAACACCTACACGGGAGCCGACATGCGGCGCGGCCACGCGCACCTGGTCGAACGCGGCCTGAACGACAGCCACTTCGACGCCGTGGTCGAGAACCTCGCCTACACGCTGCGGGAGATGGGCGTCGGCTCGGCGGCGATCGCCGAGGTGGCCCAGATCGCCGAGTCGGTCCGCGACGACGTACTGGGCCGAGAGAAGATCGCGGCTTAGCCCCTAGTGCATCGTGCCGGCGACGATCTCCAGCTTGTTGCCGTCCGGGTCCAGGATCACGCACCCGTAGTAGGTGGGCGCGATGTCGGGATGCTGGCCGGCCGGCCGGATGGTCGTCGCGCCGTGGGCCACCGCCTGGCGCCAGGCTTCGTCCACCGCCGTGCGGCTGTCGGCGGTGAAGGCCAGGTGCGCGCCCAGGCCGGCGACCTGCTCGCCTGTCACGGGGTAGAGGTAGAACAGTCCGCCCTGCCCGCCGGGGCCGTAGGCCAGTTCCTTCGGCGTGGCCGAGCTGACGGCGGCGCCCAGCGGCGCGAAGAACGCGTCGTAGAAGCGGCGTGCGGCGTCCAGGTCGCGGACGCCGAGGGACAGATGGTCGAACATGCGGAAACTCCCCTGAGCGTCCACCTTAGTTGAGACGTCGCCCCGCCTGCCGCCAGGGCCAGTTGCGGGCGACTGGCATGGCGCTCCCTTTCAAACACTTGTTTCACCCTGCGGAAGGCGCCTATCTTCGGCGCGCCGTCGGATGTTCCGGCGGTCTACGTTCTCAGGGCGGGGTGAAACTCCCCACCGGCGGTAATGCCCTCTCCTCGCAAGAGGACGGGACGAGCCCGCGGGCGCCTGTCTCTCCGCCATACGGGGAGCCAGGGACGAGCAGACCCGGTGCGATCCCGGGGCCGACGGTCATAGTCCGGTTATGAGAACGGTCGAACCGCGAGGGGCGGATTGCGCCACCCGTGTGTCCGGCCTGCCCCTGAGTCGTGGTCCTTCGAACCCGTCAGGGAGACGAACCATGACCCAAGCCGCCGCCTCCAAGCCCACGCTGGAGTTCCCCACCGCCAACGGCGCCTTCCGCGCCGGCCGCATCGCCTTTGTCCACGCGCTCTGGCACGCCGACATCGTGCGTCAGTCGCACGTCGGCTTCGTCGAGGAGTTCGAACGCCTGGGCTTCCCGCCCGAGACCGTCGAGCGCTTCGAGACGCCCGGGGCCTTCGAGATCCCGCTGCACGCCCAGACCCTGGCCCGCACCGGCCGCTACGCCGCCATCGTCGGCGCGGCGTTCGTGGTGGACGGCGGCATCTATCGTCACGATTTCGTCGCCACCACCGTGGTCCAGGCGCTGATGCGCGTGCAGCTCGACACCGAGACCCCCGTCTTTTCGGTCGTCCTGACCCCGCACAACTACCAGGAGACGGAGGTCCACAACGCCTTCTTCCACGACCACTTCAAGCTGAAGGGCGCCGAGGCCGCGCGCGCCGTCCAGGGCACGCTGGAAAGCCTCGCTCGCCTGGCGGCCGCGTGACGTCGTGGACAGGATCCTCGACGTTCCCGAGGGGTTCGCGCGGCATGACCGCAAGAGCCCCCTCTCCGACCCATGGGAGCCGCTATGGCGGCGCGTCTCGGGCGAAACGGTCATCCTCGGCCTGCGGGCCGCGGCGGCCCACTGCAACAGTCGCGGCTTCGTTCACGGCGGGCTGATCTCCGCCTTGGCCGACAACGCCATGGGCCTCACCTGCGCGCGCAAGCTGGGCGACCTCTCCAGCCTGGTCACGGTGAACCTCACCGTAGATTTCCTCGGCTCGGCCCTGCAGGGCCAATGGCTGGAGTGGGACACGGTGTTCGTGAAGCCTGGCGGCACGCTCTGCTTCACCCAGGCCTTCGTCACCGCCGACGGCCAGCCGTGCGCCCGGGCCAACGCGGTGTTCCGCGTGGTGAGGAAGCAGGTGGCGGCATGACGGCCTATGTCGTGGCCCGCGTCGCCATTCACGACCGCGAGCCCTACGGACGCTATGCGGCGGCGTTCATGCCGGTGCTTAAGCGGTACGGCGGGCGGCTGCTGGTCTCGCAGGAGACCCCGAGCCGATGGAGGGGGACTGGGATGGTCGCAAGCTGGTCATCCTGGCCTTCGACGACACCCGGGCCGCGCGAACCTGGGCGGACTCGCCCGAGTACCTGAGGATCGCAGAAGATCGCGATGCCGGCGCGGACGTCATCGCGGTGCTGGCCGAGGGCGTTCCAACCCTTCCGTGAGGGGGAGGAACAATTCCCGCCCGATCCCCACGGCCTCGAGGAAGTCGCGGTCGTGGCTGACCATCAGCAAGGCGCCGTCGTAGCCGGCCAAGGCGGCTTCGACGGCGCCGATGGAGTCGAGGTCCAGGTGATTGGTCGGCTCGTCCAGGATCAGGAGCTGGGGCGGCGTATCGCCCAGCAGCACGCAGGCCAGCGCCGCGCGCAGCCGCTCCCCGCCGCTGAGCGCGCGCACCGGCTTCTCGGCGGCGGTGTTGCGGAACAGGAAGCGGGCCAGGGCGGCGCGGGCCGCGTTCTCGCTCGAGGCCGGGTTCAGGCGGCGGAAGGCGGCGACCAGATTATCGTCGTCGCCCAGCAGCGCCGTCTGCTGGTCGAGGAAGGCCGCCCTGACGCCGCGCACGATGCGCCCGGCCGTCGGCTCTAGTTCGCCTGCGGCCAGCCGGATCAGCGTGGTCTTGCCAGACCCGTTCGGTCCTGAGACCGCCACGCGCTCCGGTCCCGTGATCCGGAAGCTCTGACCGCCGAACAGCGGCGGCCGGCCCGGATAGCCGAACCCCACATTCTCGAACGCCAGCACGGTCTTGCCGACTGCGAGGCCCGACGGCGGCAGCTCGAACGCCAGGCGGCGCACGCGTTCCACGGCGGCGTCGGCGGCGGCCAACGTCTCGGCCGCCTCGGCCTTCAGGCGATCGCCGACGGCCCGCTCGCGCCCGCCGCTGGCCTCGGCGCGCTCGGCCCGGAAATCCAGCATGATCTTGGGCTGGTCGCCCCGCGCCCGCGACCGTTTCCCCGCCGCGTCCCGGCGCGCCTTGCGCTCGGCCGCGACCTGGACCTCGCGAGCGACGCGGGCCGCCTCCTTCTGGGCGTCGGCAAGCCCCCGCGCGGCGGCGGCCTCGGCCTCGGCCTTGCGCTGGGCGTAGAGGTCGTAGCCGCCGCCGTAGATCTGCGCGCCCAGGCCGGTCAGCTCGACGATCCGGTCCATACGACGCAGCAGGGCCCGGTCATGGCTGACGACGATCGCCCCGCCCTTCCACCGGCCCAGCACCTCGGCGACCAGCTCGCGCGCTTCGGCGTCGAGGTTGTTGGTGGGCTCGTCCAGGATCAGCAGGTCGGGCTCGGCGGCCAGCAGCCCAGCCAGGGTCGCGCGCGTCACCTGCCCGCCGCTCAGCGTCGCCGCCGGCCGGTCCAGGTCGAGGCCCGCCAGGCCCACGTCGGCGAGGGCTGAGTCGAGGCGGCTCTCCAGCAACCAGTCGGCTTCGGCGAGGTCGTCCTCGCTGCCCTCGCCCGCCGCGATGCGGCTCAGGCGGGCCAGGCCCTCAGCCACGCCCAGCAGGTCGGCGACGCTGGCCCCCGCCACCGGGATCAGCGCCTGGCGTAGCACGGCCACGCGGCCGCGCACGCTGACCGACCCGGAGATCGGCGCAAGCTCGCCAAGGATCAGCCGCACCAGCGTAGACTTGCCCACGCCGTTGCGGCCCACCAGGCCGGTGCGCTCGGCCCCGAAGGCGAGCGTCAGGTTGTCGAGGAGGTTACGGCCCTCAGGCGTGGAATAGCTGAGGCTGTCGAGCGTGACGAAGGAGGGCATGGGCGGGCTCGGAGGCGTGGACGCGACGGGTGATCGGGTTGTCCAGCGCGAGCCGCATCGGCCTGCTCCTTCGAAGTGAGGCTCCTATCTAAGGGGCCGGGGCCCAAAGGGGAAGCGCCTGTCCTTTCGCTTGATAGGGAGCGACCTGGCGGGATCCGGACATGCCATCTGCGCGGCGGGTTGGCGCCGCGCCGGCCCGCGGCCATCTCCCGCCCATGACCCTGCAAGACATCGACTGGACCGCCGCCGAGCGCGACCTGAACGCCCAGGGCTGCGCCCTGCTGCAGGGCCTGCTCTCGCCGGTGGAGTGCGAGGTGATGGCGGCCCGTTACGACGGCGAGGGCTTCCGTTCGACCGTGGTGATGGCGCGGCATGGGTTCGGCCGGGGCGAGTACCGCTACTTCGCCTATCCGCTGCCCGATGCCGTCGCCGAGCTGCGGACCGCGCTCTATCCGCCGCTGGCGCAGATCGCCAACCGCTGGAACACGGCGCTTGGGGAGCCGACGCGCTATCCGGCGAGCCACCTCGAGTACCTCGCGCGTTGCCATGCGGCGGGCCAGACACGGCCCACGCCGCTGCTGCTGCGCTACGGCCCCGGCGACTACAACTGCCTGCACCAGGACCTCTACGGCGAGCACGTCTTCCCGCTGCAGGCGGCGATCCTGCTGAACGAGCCTGGCCACGACTTCGAGGGCGGCGAATTCGTGCTGACGGAGCAGCGCCCCCGCATGCAGTCGCGCGCCGAAGTCGTGCCGCTGCGCCAGGGCGACGCGGTCCTGTTCCCGGTCCACCACCGGCCGGTACAGGGCGGTCGCGGGATCTACCGGGTCAACCTGCGCCATGGCGTCAGCCGCCTGCGCAGCGGCCGCCGGCACACGCTGGGGATCATCTTCCACGACGCGGCCTGAGCGGCGAGCATTTCATTTTAGTTAGACTCACACAAAACGATTGCGAGCGTCGTTATTTGTGTTAGTTGAGCCAACATGAAATCCAAGGCCGAGCTTCCGGACCCCAAGCGCACATATCGCCAGACGGCCCGCGCCGCAGCGGCCGAGGCCAACGCGCAGCGCATCGTCGAAGGGTTCCGCGAGCGCCTCGAACGCCAGTGGTTCGACGAGATCCGACTGGAGGACGTGGCCCAGGACGCCGGCGTCACCGTCCAGACCGTGATCCGCCGCTTCGGCGGCAAGGACGGCCTGCTCGAGGCGGTGGTGGACGTGATCGCCACCGAGATCCTGGCCATGCGCCGGATCGCGCCCGGCGATCCCCGCCGCGCCGTGCGCGCCGTTGTCGACGACTACGAAGCCAACGGCGACCTCGTGCTGCGGATGGTTGCGCAGGAGGCGCGCTATCCCGCCCTGCGGCGCGTCACCGACATCGGCCGCCGCGAGCATCGCCAGTGGGCCGCCGAGGCCTTCGCGCCCTGGCTGGACGGCCTGGAGCGCGAGCACGCCCGACGCCGCCTCGACGCCCTCGTCGTCGCTACCGACCTCTACGTCTGGCAGCTCGTCCGCCGGGACATGGGCCGCCCGGCGGCCGAACTGGTCGCGCTGATGGACCAGTTCGTTGACGCCGCCATCTCCCTTCCCCCCTCCCCGAACCAGGACCTCCCCCGATGACCGCCAAGTCGTTCCTCTTCGCCACCTGGGAGGGCGGCGGTAGCGTCGCGCCGATGCTTACCGTCGCCCGCCGCATGGTCGCCCGCGGCCATCGCGTCCGGGTCATGAGCGACGCCTGCAACCGCGCCTGCGCCGAGGCCATCGGCGCCGAGTTCGTCCCCTGGACCCGCGCGCCCAGCCGTCCTGACCGCGACCCGGCCTCCGATCCGGTCCGCGACTGGGAGCACGAGGGGCCAGCCGGCCTCGTCCAGGTGATCGCGAAGATGTGGATGGGCCCGGCTCTGGATTACGCCCGCGACGTGATGGCCGAGCTGCGGCGTGAGCCGGCGGACCTGGTCGTGACCTGCGAGATGCTGTTCGGCGTCGCCCTGGGCTGCGAGGCCGCGGGCCAGCCGTTCTGCTACCTGGCGGCCAACGTTTCGCTGTTCCCGATGCCCGGCGTGCCGCCGCTCGGGCCGGGCCTGGCGCCCGCGCGCAACGACGCCGAGCGGGCGCTGCACGCCGAGATCGCCGGGGGCGTCGTCGCCCTGTTCGACAGCGGCCTGCCGGCCCTGAACGCGGCGCGCGCCGAACTGGGGCTTTCCCCGCTGGCGCACGCGCTCGACCAGGCCGAGGCGGCCTGCGGGACGCTGCTGGCAACGGCCCGGGCCTTCGACTTCGCGCCGGACGTCCTGCCCCCGGGCGTCAGGTACGTGGGGCCCCAGCTCGACCAGCCGACGTGGGCGCAGCCGTGGACCGATCCGTTCGAGGCCGGAGATGAGCGCCCGCTGGTGCTGGCCGCCTTCTCGACCACCTTCCAGAACCATGACCAGGTGCTGCAACGGCTCATCGACGCCGCCGCGCCGCTGCCGGTGCGCCTGCTGGTGACGCTGGGCGGCAGCGTCCCGGCCTCCGCGCTGCGCCCGGCGGCGAACTGCCGGCTGGTCGACAGCGCGCCGCACGACGCGGTCATGGCGCAGGCCGCGCTGGTGGTCACCCACGGCGGCCACGGCACGGTCGCCCGCGCCCTCACCCATCGCCTGCCGCTGCTGGTCGTGCCGCACGGCCGCGACCAGAACGACAACGCGGTGCGCGTCACCGAGCGCGGCGCGGGCCTGTCGCTGCCCGCCGCCGCCACGACCGACGACCTGCAGGCGGCGCTGCGCCGGCTGCTGGGCGGGCCGTCGTTCGCCAAGGCCGCGGCGGCGCTGGGCGAGGCGGTGGCGCGCGAGACCGCAGAGTCGCCGATCGTCGAGGCGTTGGAGGCGCTCGTCCCCGTGCGGGAAGCCTGTTGCGCGGCCTGATCGACTAGCGGTTTTCGGCCATGTGTTGAGTTCGGCACATTGGCCCCGGCGCGCGGGCGACGGATGTTCCTGACCCAACCAGGAGATCCCCAATGTCCTTCGTCGTCGCTCCCCTTTCCGCGGCCGCGTTCCAGCCCCTCTTCGGCCTGCCGGACACCGTGCTCGCGGCCCGCGGGATCGAACGCCGCACGGTCGCCGGGCCGGGCTCGCCTTGCCGTGTGACCCTGCAGGACGCTGAGCCGGGTGAGACCGTCCTGCTGATGAACTACGAGCACCAGCCGGCGGACACGCCGTTCCGTTCACGCCACGCGATCTTCGTCCGCGAGGGCGTGGCGGACCGCAGCTTCGCGCCGGATGAGATCCCGCCGGCGTTCAGCGCGCGGCAGCATCTGTCGCTGCGCGCATTCGATGCGGTGGGCATGATGGTCGACGCCGACCTGACGCCCACGGCGGAACTGCCGGCCGCCATCGAGCGCCTGCTGGCCGACCCGCAGGTGGCCTATCTCCACGCGCACTACGCCGGCGCCGGCTGCTACGCGGCGCGCATCGACCGGGCTTGACGGATCGGTGATGTAACATCGTGAAACCAAGTTGATCCGAGGGGGTTCTGGCGAGCGGTTCCACGCTGGAGAGCTAGAATTGGACCGCTCGCTGAAGCTCCTGATCGCCGCCGCGGCGGCCATCGCGATCCCCCTGCCTGCCGCCGCCCAGGCCTGGCCGGCGACGGTCGTGGCATCCGCGCCGCAGCTCACGGGGCAGAAGCGCTTGCCGCTCACCCTGGACGCCGCGGGCGTTGCGCGCCGCGGTCCCGCCCAGGCTTCGCGGTCCGCCGCGCGGCCGGCGCTCAAGCTGACGCCACCCCAGGACCTGGGCGAAATCCCCGAGGTCCGCATCCAGGCCAAGGACGACTGGTTCGACGACCAGGGTTTCCGCGTCAGCCCGACGAAGCTAGCCTTCAAGCGCAGGTTCTAGGCGCCTGCGCCGGACACCGCCCGACATGCTGAGAGCCCTGACGCTCGCCCTGAGCCTCGCCGCCGGCGCCGCCCAGGCGCAGACAATGACCTGCACGCCCACGCGGGCCGATCGCGAGCGGCTGGAGCGGCTGGACCAGGCCTGGAAGGCCGCGCGCGAGGACGCGATCAAGGGCGGCGCCGGCGAGCAGCTTCGCCGCCTGGGGCCGGTGGCAGACCCGCGCGTCGACCTCAACCGCCCGCAGCCGACGCCTGGCCGCTATCAATGCCGGACGATCAAGCTGGGCGCCGCGAGCGAGGGGATGCTGCCGTACGTGGCCTACGGCTGGTTCAAGTGCCAGGTGACGCTCACGCCCGGCGGCGACCTCATCGTGAAGAAGACCAATGGCTCGCAGCGACCCGTCGGCTTGATCTGCCCGGACGAGCGGCGGGCCGCGCGCTTCGTGGGCGTCCTGGAACTGGGCGACGAGACGCGCACGCCCCGCTACGGCGCCGACGCCGACCGCGACCTGATCGGCGAGGTGCGCCGCGTGGGGGACGAGCGCTGGCGGATCGCCTTCCCCTGGCCAGCCTACGAATCCAAGCTCGACATCCTTGAACTTCGCCGCACCCGCTGAGCCGTCGCGGACTGTGGCCTTGAGCCCTTCGGCGGTTCGGCCTCTAGTGCGCCCGCGACCAGCAGGGGAATGCGCGTGACAGAATCGGTAGCGGCGTCGGCCAAGCGGGTGGAGCTGACGGTCCGGGGCGTGATCCTCGGGATTCTTATCTGTCTCGTCTTCACGGCGGCCAACGTCTACCTGGGCCTGAAGGTGGGCCTGACGGTCGCCACCTCAATCCCCGCCGCGATCATCTCGATGGCGCTGTTGCGCGCCTTCAAGGACGCGACGATCTGGGAGAACAACATCGTCCAGACCGTGGCTTCGGCGGCGGGCGCAATGGCCTCGGTGATCTTCGTGCTGCCCGGCCTGGTGATCGTCGGCGCCTGGACCGGGTTCCCCTTTTGGACGACCTTCGGCATCTGCGCAATCGGCGGGGTGCTGGGGGTGATGTACACGGTGCCCCTGCGGCGGGCGCTGGTCACCAACTCGCCGCTGCCCTACCCCGAAGGCGTGGCCGCCGCCGAGGTGCTGAAGGTGGGGTCGGGTGCGCGCGACGACTCGCCGGAGGCCGAGGCGGACGGCAAGCGCGGCCTCGTCGCGATCCTCCTGGGCAGCGCCAGCTCGGCGCTCTTCGCCCTGGCCGTCGGCACGCGGGCGTTCGCCGGCGAGGTGGCAGGCTATTTCCGCGCCGGGGCGGGCGCGACCGGGATCGCCGCCTCGATGTCGCTGGCGCTGTTCGGAGCGGGCCACCTGATGGGCGTGGCGGTGGGCATGGCGATGCTGACCGGCCTGGTGATCGCCTGGGGCGTCGCCGTGCCGGTGCTCACCAACCTCTATCCGGACGCCGCGGCCTCGGCCGCCGATGCGGCCGGCGCGATCTGGAGCGGCAAGGTGCGCTTCATCGGCGCGGGCGCCATCGCGATCTCGGCGATGTGGACCTTGGCCAAGCTGGCGGCGCCGGTTTGGAAGGGCCTCGCCGGCGCGCTCGCGGCGCAATCGACGCGGGCCGCGGGCGACGGCGCGGCCCTCGACCGCACCGAACAGGACATCCCGATCGGGATCGTGGCGGCCGTCTCCGCCGTGTGCCTGGTCCCCATGGGCGTCCTGATTTTCAACTTCCTGCATTCCGGGCCGCTCGCCAGCCTGGCGATCCCGCTGACGTTCGCCAGCCTCGCCTACATCGCGGTGATCGGCTTCGCCGTCGCTGGCGTCTGCGGCTACATGGCGGGCCTGATCGGCTCGTCGAACAGCCCGGTGTCGGGCCTGGCGATCCTGGCGGTGCTGGGCGCCTCGCTGATCGTCGGGGGCATCGGCGCCGGCGCAGCGCTGGGCGATCCCATGCCGCTGGTGGCGTTCGCCCTGCTGGTCACCGGCACCCTGCTCGCCGTGGCCGTCGCCGCCAACGACAACCTCCAGGACCTCAAGACCGGCCAGCTCGTGGACGCGACGCCATGGCGGCAGCAGGCGGCGCTGGTGGTCGGCGTGATCGCGGGGTCGGCGATGATTCCGCCGATCCTGGACCTGCTGAACCGCTCGAACGGCTTCGCCGGGGCGGCCAACCTGCACGCCATCGCCGACGATCCCCTGCCCGCGCCGCAGGCAACCCTGATCTCGACCATCGCCAAGGGCGTGATCGGCGGCCAGCTCGACTGGGGCCTGATCGGCGTGGGCGTCCTGGTCGGCGTCGGTCTGATCCTGGCGGACGAGGCGCTTCGGCGGACGAAGCGCTACAGCCTCCCGCCGCTGGGCGTGGGCATGGCCATCTACCTGCCCGCCTCGGTGACGCTGCCCGTCATCGTCGGCGCCGTCGCGGGCTGGCTCTACGACAAGCGGGTCGAGCGGCGGCCCGACGGCGAAGCCGCCCGACGCCTGGGCGTTCTGGTGGTCTCCGGGCTGATCGTGGGCGAAAGCCTGTTCAACGTCGCGCTCTCGGGCCTTATCGTGGCGACCAATTCCGGATCGCCGCTGGCGCTCGTGCCCGAAGGTTTCCCGCCCGCGCCGATCCTGGCGCTGCTGGCGTATGGCGGCGTCATGGCGGGGCTCTACGCCTGGGCGGGCCGCCGCCGGACCTGACCTGCTGACAACGTCCTGTCAGCATCCGCAGCGGACGGGTTGCCGCAGCGGCTTTGTTCGCGATCCGTTCCTGTGTTATCGGTGAGTCCCGTCACCTACATTAGGCGGCCTCGCGAAAGGAGCCTTTCGCGGGCTCTCCGTGTTTCCGGGACAGCATGGCCGACCAGCATAATCTCATCCGCGTGCGTGGCGCGCGCGAGCACAATCTCAAGGACGTGAGCGTCGACATCCCGCGCGGCGAACTCGTCGTGATCACCGGGCTGTCGGGGTCGGGCAAGAGCTCGCTCGCCTTCGACACCATCTACGCCGAGGGCCAGCGCCGCTACGTCGAGAGCCTTTCGGCCTATGCGCGCCAGTTCCTGGAGCTGATGAGCAAGCCGGACGTCGATCTGATCGAGGGCCTGTCGCCGGCCATCTCCATCGAGCAGAAGACCACCAGCCGCAACCCGCGCTCGACCGTCGGCACGGT
>NZ_JANINU010000181.1 GCF_024508875.1 Phenylobacterium sp. | reverse complement strand
TTCCTCTGGCCGGGGCGCGACTGGGTGCGCAAGGGCCTGGAGGCCTGGTTCACCGTCCTGATCGAGGTGGGCTGGGGCAAGGAGCGGATCATGGAGGTCTATCTGAACTCCATCGAATGGGGGCCGGGCGTGTACGGCGCCGAGGCCGCCGCCCAGAAGAACTTCCACGTCTCGGCCGCGAAGCTGACGCCGATCCAGGCCGCGCGCCTGGCGGCCATCGTTCCCAAGCCGCTGTCGTGGAAGGCGGCGACGCCGGGCCCGTACATGAAGCGCCGGGCCGGCAAGATCGACCGCAACGCCCGCGTCGTGCGCAACGAGGGCCTGACCTCCTGCGTGCTGTAGCGGGCGGCCGTCAGGACGGGTTCGTGGCCGCCACCTCGCATTTCGCATAGGCGCCCGCCGCGGCCACATAGGCGTTCAGCCGGTCGACATAGGCCTGCAGCGCGGCGGCGTAGACGTGCGCCCGGTCGTTGAACGCCTTGACCTCGGCGTTGTAGCGGTCGGCCTCGCCGGGTTCGCAGGTGTTGGTCGTGGCGCAGGGCGGCGTGCGGGGCGGGGCCGGCCGGACCGGCCGCTCCGATGTCGGCGGCGGCGTGGGCGGCGCGCAGTCCGCCGCGGCCGACGAGGCGAGCAGTAGGGCGAGGGCGCATCCCGTCGCGATTTGCTTCAACATTAAATCAATCCTGAACGATCTGCTGCGCGGGAGGGTTTGGCCCTCAGTAGGCGCGGCCGTCGAGGCTCCGGCAAGCGGACCTCGCCGATCCGTGTGGCCGGGCCGGGGAACGGCGCCGCTGCGAAGGGGTTTCTGTCTGCCGACGCAGCAGAAGGATTCCTGCCCATGAACATCAGCGAGATCATGACCGCCCAGGTGGCCACGGCCACGCCGCGCTCCACGATCGCCGAGGTCGCCCAGATGATGGCGAACGTCGAAAGCGGCGCCGTGCCCGTGGTGGACGACGGGAAGGTCGTCGGCCTCATCACCGACCGCGACATCGTCCTGCGCGTGGTCGCCGAAGGCCTGGGCCTGGACACGCCGGTGTCGCAGGTGATGACCGAGGGCGTCGAGACCTGCCGCGAGGACGACAACGTGGCCGACGCCACCGCGAAGATGGGCTCCAAGCAGATCCGCCGGCTGGTGGTGTTGAACGAGCAGGGCCGCCTCGCCGGCATCGTCTCCCTGGGCGACATCGCCATCGACTACGGCGCCAAGAAGGTCGGCCAGACGCTGGAAGAAATCTCCGAGAGCACGCCGGCGGCGCACTAGGGGCGGTCGCAGCCCGGCGGAGTGACGGTGTGCCGCTCGCCCGCCACGGTCTTCTGCCGGGCAAGCGCGATCCGATCGCCGACACGGCACACCATGTCTCCCGGTAGGGCGACGTGGATGCTTCGGCCCTCAACCGACACATCCGCATAGGGCCTTGATCCCTCTTGCGTCTCGTCGAAGCCCAGGCCCGTCACCATCCCGTACGCGGCCCGCGCGGGGCCCTTCGGCAGGCTAAGCATGGCAAGGCCGCCGCAGAACGCCAGAATGGTCGCGATGGCGGCGGCGAGACCCGTCCGTTCGCGGACCTGACTGGCGATGATCTGGAGACTGGCGCGGCGCTGCCGTGCAGCGTCAACCTTCGTCAATGTCCCCCTCCGCCTGCCGCCGGATTTGCTCCGCGAGCGATGGCGGCGGGCGCAGGATCGGGCTGTTCATGCCCACGATGAGCAGTAGGCCGGTGACCAGCGCCGCGCCGCCGCGTCGGCGCTTGGCGGTCTGCACCGCCCACACCGCCACCGGCGTCAGCGCCGCGACGACGATCAGGCCCAGGACGAGCGATCTCAACTCCGCCAGCATGCCCACAGGATCGACCAAGGGCGGGTTGGCGACAACCAAAGATGCGGCTGTCGCAGCCAAGCTTGCGCCGTTGGCGCTTGACCCGGAAACGGCATTCCCCCAAATCCGCGCGCAACTGCAATAAACGACCCTGGGAGGTCACCTCATGCGCGTTGGCGTGCCCCGCGAGATCAAGCCGGACGAATACCGCGTGGGGCTGCCGCCCACGGCGGTGCGCGAGTACGTCTCGCACGGCCACGAGGTGCTGGTGGAGGCCGGAGCCGGCGAGGGCGCGGGCTATGCCGACGCCGACTATGTAAAGGCCGGCGCCAAGATCGTTCCCGACGCGGCGGCCGTGTTCGCCGGCGCCCAGATGATCGTGAAGGTGAAGGAGCCGCAGCCGGTCGAGTGGGCGCGGCTGACCAAGGACCACATCCTCTTCACCTACCTGCACCTGGCGCCCGACCCGGCCCAGGCCGACGGCCTGCTGCAATCCGGCTGCGCGGCCATCGCCTACGAGACGGTGACCGACCCCAACGGCGGGCTGCCCCTGCTGGCGCCAATGTCGGAAGTGGCCGGCCGGATCGCCATCTTCTCGGCGGGCGAGACGCTGCTGAAGCACAACGGCGGCATGGGTCTCTTGATCTCGGGCGTGCCTGGGGTGCCCCCGGCGCGCGTCTGCATCCTGGGCGGCGGCGTCGTGGGGGCCAACGCGGCCCAGATGGCGGCGGGCCTGGGCGCCGAGGTGGTGATCCTGGAGCGGTCGATCCCGCGCATGCGCTACATCGACGACATCTTCGCCGGCCGGGTGATCACCCGCTACTCGACCTATGACGCCGTCGAGCAGGAGATCCTGAAGGCCGACGTGGTGATCGGCGCGGTGCTGACCGCCGGCGCGGCGGCGCCCAAGCTGGTGCGCAAGGAGCACCTGTCGAAGATGAAGCCGGGCTCGGTGCTGGTGGACGTCTCCATCGACCAGGGCGGCTGCTTCGAAACCAGCAAGCCGACCACACACAAGGCGCCGACCTACACCGTCGACGGCGTGGTCCACTATTGCGTGGCCAACATGCCGGGCGCCGCGCCGCGCACCTCGTCGGAAGCGCTGGTCCACGCCACCCTGCCGTTCGGCCTGCAGCTTGCCGACCAGGGCCTGGATGCGCTGAAGAAGAACGTCCACCTGGCCAAGGGCCTGAACGTGCTGGCGGGGCAGATCACCCACCCGGCAGTCGCGCAGGCGCTGGGCAAGCCGTTCAGCGATCCCTACCGAGCGTGGAATTAGGTCGCGTGGAAAGCTCCTCCCCCATTGGGGGAGGTCCCGAAGGGGGAGGGGGTTGCAGGCAAGGCTTGTGAACCAAGCCCCCTCTCGCTTCGCGAGCTCCCCCAGCGGGGGAGCATCTGTTCGGCGGATCGTGCTTCAGCCGATCTCCGCCACGCCGGCGTTTCCGTCCTCGTCGCCCCAGGCGACGCGGGTTGCGTCCGGGCTGAGGGCCAGGGCGCTGATGGCGGCGCCCTTTTCCGCCTTGAGGGGTACGAGCCGTTCGCCCGTGACGTCGGCGGCCCAGACGCGGCCGTCGTCGAGGCCCGCGGCCAGCCAGGTCTTGTCGAGGCGGGTGGCGACGCGCGTCGTCAGGGCCGAGTCGTCGTAGCCGATCTCGGCGGCCTGCTTGCCCATCGGCCCGGTGGGCCCGGCGAAGGGCCAGCATACCGCGCCGTTCGCGCCCGAGGTGGCCAGCAGGGCGCCCTTGGACATGAAGCTGAGGCTGCGCACCTTCGACGGGTAGCCGCCCATCCGCATGTTCTTCTCGTCGGCGACGCGCCAGCCGTGGAGCTGGTTCTCCTGCATCGCGCTGACCAGGAACTTGCCGTCGGGACTCCAGCGGGCGCCGATGTGGCTTCCGGCCCACTTCAGGACCACCGGCTTCTGGTCGGCGATCTTTGCGTACCAGAGCCAGACGCCGCCGTAGGTGGCCGCGGCGAGCCGACGGCCTTTCGGATCGAAGGCGAGGTCCGCGATGGACTTCTCGTGGACGAAGGTGCGCGCGAAGGCGGCGTCGGCCGCGTCGCGCACGTGCAGGTCGCGGCCGGCGGCGAAGGCGATCAGGCCCGACTCGGGGCTGGCGTCGAGCGACTCGATCCACTTGCCGGGCAGGCTGGCGATTTCCTGGGCGCCGGCCGGCGTCGAAAGCACCACCCGACCGTCGTCGCCACCGGTCAGGATCCCGTCGCCTGAAGGGGGCAGGCAGGCGGAGAGCGCCGCGCCGTCGTGGGCCTCGATGGTCTCGCCGCTCTCGAACCGGACGGTCCCGTCACCGAGGGCGAAGGCGGCCCGGCCAGCCCGGTCGAACAGGGCGGCCGTCACATAGGCGTCGTAGCTGAAGGTCATGGCGCTCTCTAGTGCGCCGGAGCGGCGGCGGGCAAGCGCGCGGCGTTTTCAACAGGCGAACAGCGTTCCTGCGCTTTCGACTTTACAAGCCCTTACCGGCTTGCCAATGGTCGCCACGAAAGCGCGGACTGAGCGCGCCAAAAGGGTAAGGGACCAGGACGTATGGGCGCCAAAATGGGCGGCGGCGGCGGCGGTAAGTTCGCCCTCGGCCAAAACGCGGACATGAACGTGACGCCTTTCGTGGACGTCATGCTCGTGCTCCTCATCATCTTCATGGTGTCGATCCCGGCCGCGACGGTGTCGATCAAGCTCGACCTGCCGCCGGCCATCCCGCCGCCCCCCGGCACGAAGGTGAAGGAGCCCACGCTGATCAACATCCAGCGTGGCCAACGCATCTTCATCGGTGAAACGCCGACGAGCCTGGAACGTCTCGCGCCCGACCTGACGGCGCAGTTCCAGCGCGACGATCCGGCCACCCCGCCGACCGAGCAGCGCGTGTACATCCGCGCCGACCGGGACGTGCTGTACGGCGAGTTCATGGGCGT
>NZ_JANINU010000180.1 GCF_024508875.1 Phenylobacterium sp. | reverse complement strand
ATCGCGCGGCTGGGCCGGGTGGACGTGCTGATCAACAACGCCGGGGTGTTCGAGCCGGTGGCGGTGGACGCCGGCCTGGACGACTGGCACGCCGGCTGGGGCCGGACGATGCAGATCAACCTGCAGGCCTCGGCCGACCTCTGCCGCCGGGCGATCCTGCACTGGCGCGAGCGGGGGGCCCAAGGTGAGAAGGGGGGCGGGCGGATCGTCAACATCGCCAGCCGCGCCGCCTATCGCGGCGACAGCCCGGCCCACTGGCACTATGCGGCGTCCAAGGCTGGGATGGTGGGCATGACCAAGTCCATCGCCCGCGGCTATGCGCGTGAAGGGATTCTGGCGTTCGCGGTGTGCCCGGGCTTCACGATGACCGGGATGGCCGAGGACTATGTGGCAAGCCGCGGCGGCGACAAGCTGCTGACCGACATCCCGCTGGGCCGGGTGGCGGATCCCGCCGAGGTGGCGAGCGCGGCGGCCTATCTGGCGCTGGAGGCGCCGGCGTCGATGACCGGGGCGGTGATCGACATCAACGGCGCGAGCTTCGTGCGCTAAAATTACAACAGTCATTTATTTGTCGAAGCGAGGCCTTGCGTCCGCCACGATCCGTGGGCGTAGCTAGCCTCGGGGGGCGTCACCGGGAGGAACACGGATGACGCTGAAGAGATTGCCCGTGGCGGCCTTGGCCGGCCTGACCGCCGTCACCTCGGGACCGGGCGCGACCGCGCAGCCGCGTCGGATCGTGGATGGAACACCGTCGGCCGACGCCTGCGCCGAGCTGGGGTTCCGCGCGCCGGCCCGGCCCGACTACGGGCGAGGCGTCGTGATGCGCCGACCCGCGCCGACCTACGCCGGCCCGCCGCCCCCGGCTCCACCGCCGCCGTCCATCGCGCCGGCGCCGCAGATCCCGCCCCTGCCCCTGCCGCCGGTCGAGCGCCGGATCGCGCCCACGGGCAAGGCCGCCGTCCAGGAAATGGTCGTCACGGCGCAGAGGTATCAGCCCTACGGCTAACCCGATCAAGCAGACGGCGAGCGATCCGGTCTCGACCTTCTCGGTGGACGTGGACACCGCCGCCTATTCCAACGTCCGCCGCTTCCTGAACGACGGCGCCCGACCGCCGACGGACGCGGTGCGGGTCGAGGAGATGATCAACTACTTCGACTACGGCTACGCCCGGCCGCAAGACCGCTCGACGCCGTTCAGCTCGTACGTGGCGCTGGCGCCTTCGCCCTGGTCCGGCCAGCGGCAGATCCTGCATGTGGGCATCCAGGGCTTCGACGTTCCCAAGGGCGAGCAGCCGCCGCTGAACCTGGTGTTCCTGATCGACACCTCAGGGTCGATGAGCTCGGACGACCGGCTGCCGCTGGCGCAGAAGTCGCTGTCGCTGCTGATCGACCAGCTCCGCCCGCAGGATCGGGTGGCGATGGTGGCCTATGCAGGCTCGGCCGGGGCGGTGCTGGCGCCGACGGACGGCCGGCAGAAACTGAAGATGCGCTGCGCGCTGAACGCCCTGCACTCGGGCGGCTCGACCGCCGGCGGGCAAGGCCTGAGCCTCGCCTACGCCCTCGCCAAGGAGAACTTCGATCCGAAGGCGGTGAACCGGGTGATCCTGGTGACCGACGGCGACTTCAACGTCGGCGTGGCCGATCCGTCGAAGCTGAAGGACTTCGTGGCGGAGAAGCGCAAGGACGGGATTTACCTCTCCGTCTACGGCTACGGCCGCGGCAACTACAACGACACGATGATGCAGGCGCTGGCGCAGAACGGGAACGGGACCGCGGCCTACGTCGACAGCCTGCGCGAGGCCCGCAAGCTGTTCCGGACGGACTTCACCAAGTCGCTGTTCCCGATCGCCGACGACGTGAAGATCCAGATCGAGTTCAACCCGGCGCAGGTCAGCGAGTACCGGCTGATCGGCTACGAGACGCGGATGCTGAACCGCGAGGACTTCAACAACGACCAGGTGGACGCGGGCGAGGTCGGGGCCGGCGCGTCGGTGACGGCGCTGTACGAGATCACCCCGGCCGGCGCGCCGCCGTCAGCCGACCCGCTGCGCTACGGCGGCAAGGCGCCGCCGCCCTCGCCCTCGGGCGAGCTGGCCTACCTGAAGATCCGCTACAAGCTGCCGGGCCAGGCGACGTCGAAGCTCATCGAGCGGCCGATCACGCGGGCCGACCTTAAGCCCAGCCTCGCGGCCGCGCCGGAGCCGACGCGCTGGGCGGTGGCGGTGGCGGCGTTCGGGCAGAAGCTGAAGCAGGACCCGCGCGTCTCGGCCGACTTCGGCTGGAACGACATCGTCGCGCTGGCCCAGGCCAGCCGCGGGGAGGATCCGTTCGGCGAGCGGGCGGAGTTCGTCCAGCTCGTCCGCGCCGCCGCTGAGGCGCGGGCGCCGAGCGACTAGGCCTCCGGCGCGAACCGGAGGGGGATCGTCACGGTGGCCACGTAGCCGCGCTCCGCGTGCGGCCCGGCCGTGACGGAGGCGGCCTCGCCGTAGCGGGCGGCCAGGCGGCGGCGGATGTTGGCGAGGCCGACGCCCGTCCCGCCCGCAGCCCCGGCGCCGGGGCCGTTGTCGGCCACCTGGAGCCGCAGGGACGGCCCATCGCGACGGGCGACGATCTCGATCAGGGTCTCCCGGCCCGGCGCGTGGATCCCGTGTTTCACAGCGTTCTCCACCAGCGGCTGGAGAATCAGGCTGGGGGTCTCGGCGTCGGCCAGGTCGGGGGGCAGATCCACGCGGACGCGCAGGCAGTCGGGGAAGCGCAGTTCCTCCAGCGCCAGGTAGAGCCGCTGCTGGGCGATCTCGTCGGCGAGGCGCACCTCGTCCAGCGGGTCGCGGGTCAGGCTGGAGCGGAAGAAGGCCGAGAGGCGAAGGATGGCGCGGTCGGCTTCGGCGTTGCGGCCGTCCAGCACCAGCGTCGCGATGGAGTTGAGGGCGTTGTACAGGAAGTGCGGATTGACCTGATAGTGCAGCGCCCGCAGCTCGGCCTCGCGGGCGGCGATCAGGGCCTCGGAGAGGTTGGCCTCGCGCCGCCGCTCGCGCCGGCCGCTCTCGATCACCTGGACCAGCAGCACCCACAGACCGAACGGGGTGAGCCAGTAGAGGCTCTCCCAGGCGAACAGGCGCAGGCTGTAGCCGTCGTCGCTGCGCAGCATGGGCGTGAACTGGTGGATCAGGGGCATGGAGGCGGCGAACAGCACCGCCGACGTGGCGAGCACCGCCACCGTGACGGCCGCGCGCACGGGCCCGCGGCGGCTGCGCACGGCGCGGATCGCGGCGAACCCGGCGAAGCTGAGCGCGCAGGCGATCAGCACGCCCGTCACGTGCCCCGGCGCGTAGCGCAGCGGCAGCGGCGAGCCCCGCATGGCGGTCAGGACCTGGGTCCACAGCTCCATGCCGGTCCAGAACACCGCGGCGAGACCGGCCATGCGCAGGCCTTCCCGCCGATCCCGGCTGTCGATCACGTCAGGCATCCCCTCTCCCCGCCCGCCTCTAGGCCCGGTGAGGCCGCCGTCGGGCCTGCGGATCGACGAAGGGGGACGATCCGTCGACGGACGCGGTTTACCGGCCCGCCCCCAGCGTGGGACACCGCCGGCCCGCCCGAAGGCCGCCCCCATGCCCCCGCTCCGCGTGCTTGCCGTCGACGATGAGCCCCTGGCGCTGCGCCGGGTGGAGATCGCCGTCTCCGACATGCCGGACGTGACCCTGGTGGGCCGGGCGCGCAGCGGCGCCGAGGGCCTAGCCCTGGTCCAGGCCCTGAAGCCCGACGTGGTGCTGCTCGACATCCAGATGTCGAACCTAGATGGCTTCGAGCTGATCGAACGGCTGGCGGACGAAGGCGCGCCGCTGGTGGTGTTCGTCACCGCCCACGAGGCGTTCGCGGTACGCGCGTTCGAGGTGGGCGCGGTGGACTACGTGCTGAAGCCATTGGAACTGGAGCGCCTGCGTGCGGCGCTGGTCCGGGCGCGCCGCGCCCTATCGGCCGAGGACGCCGCCCTGCGGGCCGCCGAACTCCGCTCGCTGGTGCGCGCGCTGCGCGAGGAAGCCGCCAACACCGAGCCCGCCTACGCCACCGGCTTCTGGGTCGAGCGGCGCGGCGAACACGTGCGGGCTCAGGCGCACCACATCGACTGGATGGAGGCCGACCGCGACTATGTGCGCCTGCACACCCGCGACGGGCCCTGCCTGATGCGCGGGCCGCTGGCCACGGTGCAAGAGCAGTTGGATCCCGCCCAATTCATCCGCATCCGCCGCTCAGCCCTCGTTCGTACAGATCGGATCAAGTCGATCCGGAACCGCGGCTACGGCGACTTTCGCATCCAGATGTCGTCTGGAGAGGAGCTTCGGGTCGGCAAGACCTATCTGCGCGACGTGCGCCGCCTGCTGGAGCAGCGCTAGGCCGGGGCGCCGCCTGCGGCGAGCCTCGCGAGCGCCTCGGCGAGGATGGGGCGCTGGCCCTTGTGGATCTTCACCGCGGCGGCGGCGGCGTCGAACCAGGCGGCGCGATCAACCTCGGGGAAGGTCTGCCGGCGGCCGCTGCGGGGCGGCCACTCGATCTCGAAGGTGTTGCTGACGATCCGCGAGACGTCGAGGTCGGCCTGCACCAGCCAGGCGTGGACGACCTTGCCGCTCGAGGCGACCGGGCCGAGGGGCTGCGGGTCGCCGTCGATGTCGAGCCCCAGTTCCTCGCGGAACTCGCGCCGGGCCGCGGACCAGCCGTCCTCGTCCGCCTCCACCAGCCCCTTCGGGATCGACCAGCCGGCGGCGTCCTTGTTCGCCCAGTAAGGGCCGCCCGGATGGACCAGCAGGAACTCGGGCCCCGCAGGCCGGGGGCGCCAGGCCAACACGCCGGCGCTGAGGCTCGCCACTACAGCATGTCCATGCGGCGCAGCATCCACAGGAGGCCCGCCACGACGCCCAGGCACAACAGGGCGACGGCGAAGAAGCCGGATGGCGAATGGGCGAACGGAATGCCGCCCAGGTTCATGCCGAACGCCCCGGTGATGAGGGTGGGCGGGATCAGCAGCGTCGAGATCACCGTCAGCGTCCGCATGGCGCGGTTGGTGGCGTTGGTGATCAGGGTGTCGACCTCTTCGTGCAGCAGGCGCGCGCGCTCCTGCAGCGAGGCGGCCTCGCGGTCCAGGTCCTCGGCGGCGGCGACGAGGTCGGGCAGCCACTCGCCGAGGATCGCCACGCGCCGCGACCCGCGCCCCGCATAGGCGCGGGTGAGCGCGCCGCGGAGCCACTGCACCTCGCGCCGATAGCGCGACAGGCTGCGGCGGACGGGCGCGAGGCCGGTGTCGGCGAGGTCCTGCGGCTCGGTGAGCACATAGTCCTCGACCCGCGAGAGCTCGGCGCCGAGGTCCTCGAAGATCTGTTCAACTCGGTCGACGTAGTGCTCGACCAGCCGCGCGAGCGCGGCGGCGGGACCATCGAAGGGCTGGCCGCCGTCGACCTCCCGTCGCAGGTCGTCGATGGCGCGCAGGGCATGCAGCCGGCCGGTGATGAGCCGCGTCCCGTCCAGGGCGAAGACCAGCCGGCCCTCGCCCTGCGGCCGCCCGTCGAGGTCGCGCTCCAGGTCGGGCAGCACGCCGAACACCCAGCCGCGGGCCTGTTCGAGCTGCACCCGGTCCTCGCGCTGCAGGAAAAGCGCCCGGGCGTCGGCCGGCAGGTCCGGCACCTTGTCCAGCAGCAGCTTGGAGCGCAGGTCGCCGAGGGCCAGGTGCGCCCAGGTCCACGCGCCTGGCTCGGGCGAGAACCCGGCCTCGGTCACGGCCTGTGCGACGCCGCCCTCGCCGAAGCGGTAGGCGCACAGCAGGCCCGAGCGCGGACCCACCAGGTCTTCCAGGGTCGGATGGACGCTTACCCCAAGACCCACCTCCGAACTCAGTCCATCAGCCGCTGCTGGAGATAGGTGTACTCCAACGCCTGGCGCATGGCGCGCTCGTTGAGGTTGGCGGCGGCGGCGTGACCGCCGTCGATGTTCTCGTAGTAGAGGTAGTCGTAGCCGTATTCCTTAAGCCGCGCGGCGGCCTTGCGGGCGTGCGCCGGGTGCACCCGGTCGTCCTTGGTGGACGTTTCGATGAACACCCGCGGATAGGGCTGGCCGGGCTTCAGGTTCTGGTACGGCGAGTAGGTCATCAGCATGGCCCGCTCCTCCGGCACCTTCGGATCGCCATACTCCCCGATCCATGACGATCCGGCGCCGATGTGGTCGTAGCCGATCATGTCGAACAGCGGCACCTGGATGACGATGGCGTTGTAGAGCTCGGGACGTTTGGTGAGCGCGACGCCCATGAGCAGGCCGCCGTTGGAGCCCCCCATGATGCCCAGCTTCTTCGGATTGGTGATCTTGCGGTCGATGAGGTCCTGGCTGACCGCAAAGAAGTCGTCGTAGACGGCCATGCGCTTCAGCTTCAGGCCGGCGTTGTGCCAGCGAGGGCCGAACTCGCCGCCGCCGCGGATGTTGGCGACGACGAAGACGCCGCCCTTCTCCAGCCAAAGCTTGCCGATGGCGCCCGAATAGGCCGGCGACTGGCTGATCAGGAAGCCGCCGTAGGCGTTCAGCAGGGTCGGGTTTGAGCCGTCCAGCTTCATGTCCTTCGCGTGGGTGACGAAGTACGGGACCTTGGTTCCGTCCTTCGACGTGGCCCAGAACTGCTCGGTGACGAACTTCGAGGCGTCGAAGCGGGCGGGCAGTGTGCGAAGCTGCGCCGGCTTGCCGCCCGACGCGTCGGCCAGCCACTGACTGTTCGGGGTCAGGAAGCTCTGGACGTTGACGATCAGCCGGTCATCGGCGTCAGACGCCGAGGCGATGCCGATCGTGGAGTCCTTCGGCAGGTCCAGGCCGCTCGAGGTCCAGGCGGCGCCCTTGCGCTGGAAGCTCAGGACCTGGCCCTTCACGTTGTCGAGCAGGGTGACGACGAGCCGGTTCTTCGTCGTGGCCACCTGCTCGACGCTCTGGCTCATCGTGGGGCGCAGGACCAGGGTCGGAGAGAGGGCGTCGGGCTTGCGCCGGAAGGCCGCCAGGTCGAAGTCGACCAGGTCGCCTTCCTTCAGATTCCTGGCCGCCCAATCCTCCTCCAGGCTGACCAGGACGCGGCCCGAGACGAGGCCCTGCACCGAGGACTTCTTCGGCAGGTCCAGCTTCAGCGGCCGGTCGCCGGACAGCAGGTAGTATTCGGCGTTGAAGGTGTCCAACGGCCGCTGGATGACCACGGCCTCGACCTTACCCGAGGCGTCGCGCAGCACGATCGACTGCACGCCGTAGCCGCCGTCGGTCTTCTGGCCGGCGAACACCTGCTTCGCCGACGCCAGCGGCTGGCCGCGCTTCAGCAGCTTGGCGATGTAGGGATAGCCCGAGGTGGTGACGGCGTCCTTCGTCCAATCGGTGACGACGAACAGCGTGTCCTTGTCGATCCAGTCGAAGCGGTGCTTGCCCTCGGGCAGAGTGAAGCCGCCGTCGACGAACCTGCCGGCCTGCGTGTCGAACTCGCGGACGACCACCGCGTCCTTGCCGCCGTTCGAGAGGCTGACCAGGCAGTAGCGATCGTCGGGACGCAGGCAGTCGGCGCCCTTCCAGACCCAGTTCTTGCCTTCGGCCTTCGACAGCGCGTCGAGGTCGAGCAGCGTCTTCCACTCGGGATCGCCGGACTGGTAGCTGGCCAGCGTCGTGGTGCGCCAGACGCCGCGGACGTGCTCGGCGTCCTGCCAGTAGTCGCGCAGGGCCCCGCCCTCGCCCGCGAAGCCCACGTTCGGGATCCGGTCCTTGGCGGTGGCGATCTTCAGGGCGTCGGCATAGAGGCCGGCGTAGCGGGGATCGTTCTGGAGCTGCGGCAGCGAGCGGGCGTTCTCGGCCTTGGCGAACTCCATCGCCCGGGCCCCCTCGATCTCTTCCATGTAGGCATAGGGATCGTTGTCAGGCGCCGCCGCCCCCATGAGAAACACTCCTGCGAGGACGGTGGCGAGCAGCCGCGCTTTCATCGTTCACCCCGAGCTTGAACCAAGCCGCCGATAGACGACGTGGCGGGGCGAAGCTCAAGGGGGATTTCGCCCCGCCTCAGCGCCGGCGGGGGCGCGCCTCAGACGACCGACGGCTTCTCGGCGAAGCGCGCGCTCATGACGCTGTCGATATGGCTCCAGGCGTAGATGTCCGTCGCGCCGCCGGCGGGCCGCAGTTGCACGTGACCGGAATCCTGCTTCTTGAAATAATAGCCCGGCGTCAGACCGAGCTCGCGCGCCAGGTCGGCATAGGTCTTGTAAGCCGGATCCGAGCCGCTCTCGACCATCTTGCCGCCGCGGTAGCAGTAGCAGTCCGCCGCCTCCCCCCACTGGTGCCAACCCGCCCCCGGAAGGGCGTTGGTCTGCCAGGCCGGCTTCCTGGGCGTGTCGCGGAACCGTTCGAGCACCGCCGCCGTCCACGGCGCGCCGGCATCGTTCAGCATCTTGATCTTGGCGTCGATATCCGCAGGGGACCGCTCGGCCCACTGGCAGTAGTAGAGCGCCTGAGTGCGCGGCGTGCGTAGGCCCTGGCTGATGCGGAATTCCAAACCGTGCTGGCGGCAGGCGGCGAACAACTGGCTGAGCTTGCCGGCAAACTCCGCTGTCAGTCCGAAACCATCGAACTCGGCGCCGTTGCCGGTCGAAGCCGCGGGCGTGGCGGCCGGAGTCTGCGCGCCCTGCAACGGACCGCAGGCGCCCGCCCAGATGTAGGCGTCGCCTTCAAGGCGATACCAGTGGGCGTTACCCTGCACCGCCTCGCCGACGGCGAGACCCTGGACGTCGACCACGGCGCCGGCGTCCAGCTTGCGCAGGACCGCGGCCTGCTTGTTAGGGGCGCCTTGGCGAACGTTCACCCGTGCGGTGACCGTGACCCGGCCCAGAAGCGCGATCGTCGGCATGGCTACCCCACTGCGTCATCCGCGCCGGCGCCGCGCGACGCCGAGCCCGTGCCCACGGCTTCCTGACCGGCCGGCGCACCGGGCGACCCGGAAACGCGGCTTGCGAAGCCTTCGATGAAGTCGGCGCCGGCATATCCGGCCGTCGCGACCGCCAGGATCTGCTGCGCGCCGATGTTGGCGAGGTCGTGGAAGATGCCGATCGCCGCCAGCGCGCCGGCGATGAACCCGATCAGCAGCGAGACGACGATGCGGTGAACGGCGATCACGTCTCCCACGGAGACGCCCTCGGCGCTGGCCGCATCCTGCGCCTTCTTCAGGCCGACGACGGTGCGAACCCCCTGCCCCAATGCGCCGGCCAGGCCGCCGAGGCCGAGAAGCTGCAGCCACTCATATGCATCCAGGGCGCTGACGACGTCCGTCATGACGTTCCTCCGATGGAGCCGAGCAGAAGCTTGGCCACTGGACGCGAAGAGTCAACGAAACATTGTTATTGGAAAAGATGCGCTCCAGAGTGGCGTCATCGGTCCCGCAGGATGCTCATCGCGACGTGCGGGCGCACGACGAAGAGGCCGGCCCAGATCACGCGGGCCACGGCGCGGCGCAGGCGGCGGCCGGGGCGGAACTCGTTCTCGTAGACGGCGGCGTAGTCGAGGGCGGTGGTCACGGCGGTCTCTCCTGAGTTGATGGGAGAGGTTTGGCGCCGATCTACGTCAGTTCCGGACGTGCATCTTCGCCGCGGCCTCCAGTTCGCCGCGCATCATGTCCTTCAGCGCCTGAGGTTCGACGATCTCGACCTTGTCGCCCCAGGTGAACAGGTGCCAGGCCAGCTCCCGCATGCCGCTGGCGCGGAACTGGACCACGGTCGAGCCGTCGGGCCGGGCCTCGACCTTCTGGCGGGCGTGGAAGCGCCAGCGGACGGCGTCCTCGCGGCCCTCCGGCAGGATGCGCAGGACGACGTCGTGGGTGTCGTCCTGGTAGATGCCGAAGCTCTCGTCGGCGTAGGCCTGCAGCGAGAAGTCCTCGGGCGGCGCGCCGGGCGAGCCGGTCACCTCGACGTCGAGCACCCGGTCCAGGCGCCAGTTGCGCGGGCCGGTCCCCGCCCCGACCTCCTCGGCCACGAGGTAGTTCGAGCGGCCGAACAGGATGCCGTAGGGCGTGACCTCGCGGGTGCGGCCGGGCGTGGAGCCGCCTTCGTAGCGGAAGCGCAGTGTGGACAGTGACTTCAGCCCCTCGCGCACGGCGGCGAGCACCGTCTCCTCCTCGAAGGGGCGCGGACCGGCGGTGACGGCGATGGTCTCGGCCTGCAGCAGGGCCTCGAGGTCGGGCGCGAGGCGGCGGCGGGCCGAGGCGCGGGTGGCCGACATGACCTTCTGCTCCAGCGAGCGCAGCGCCGCGGCGCGGGCGGCGGCGCCCTGGCGGTCCAGCAGCTCTGCGGCGGCCGACAGCGCGGCCAGCTCCTCCGCGGTCGGGGCCTGGAAGAGGCCGTCGAGGCCCGAGGGGATGCGGAAGCGCTTGGACGGATAGACGTCGTCGATCGCCTCCATCTGCGGGAACATCTCCCACACCGCGTCGCGCATGCGCTCGACCGTGCGCCGGCTCGCCCCCAGGCGTTGGGCCATCTCGTCGAGGGTGAGCCCCTCGGCGCTGGAGGCCAGCATCCGGGCCAGCTCCAGCAGCTTCGTCCCTTTTTCGTGGCGCATGGAAAATGCACGTCCGTTTTTGTCGTAGGACGCAGACAAAAACAGAACCATCGAATTTCCGCAAGGAGCGAAACGATGGCTTCCCGCTTCCAACCCCGCCGCCCCGCCTACGCCAAGCCGAGCCGCTTCAGCCCGGCGCGCTTCAGCCCCCGGCCGGTCCAGGCCCCGCAGCGCCCGCCGCCCCCGCCGGCGGCGGTGGTCGACGCGATCCTGCGCCACCACGACATCAGCGTGGACCAGGGCGGGCAGCGCTCGCTGCTGCGCCTCTCGGAGCGCGCCCTGCGCGAGCCGCAGGTGGTCGCGGCCCTGGGCGGCGACGTGCGCCGCGCGGCCAATGTCGCGATCCTGTGGAACGAGCGCGAGAGCGAGATCGTCCGCGTGTTGGAAGGCTTCGAGGAACGCGCCGCGGCGTGATCCCCGGCCATGACGCATTAGGAGCTGCTCGCCGCCGTCGTCCCTTCCGGCTTGTAGCTTGGCTGGTCGATAGCGATCTGGCGGCGCGCCATGATGGTCAGGGCGGCGAGCAGGCCCGGCGTCTCGACGGTGTAGGTCCCGGCGCGGATTCCATCGCAGAGCTCGGCGTTCAGCGCCTCGTAGTCGCCGGCATGGCCCAGGACGGCGGCCATCAGGCCCACGGCCTCGGCCTCGGCGGCGGGACCTTCGGTGATCTCGCGCTGGACGGTGGCGAGGGCGTTGGCGGCGACGCGGGCCAGGAACGCGTTGCGCGGATCCAGCGTCGGGCGGATCTCGTCGATCCACAGGCGCACGGACTCGACCAGTTCCTCGGTGCGGGGATGGGTGATCAAAGACCTTCCTCCAGCAGCACGACCAGGTCGGCCTCGGTCTCCGAGACGCGGCGGCCGATCATCGGGCGCTCGACCGACTTGGTGATCCCGTCGCGCCAGCTCAGGTACATGGTCAGGCACATGACGCCCCAGCGCAGCGAGCCCAGCATCTGCCAGAAGCGCACGCGGCTGAGCTCGATGGGCCGCCCGCCGGCGTCGGCGTAGCCGGCCAGCAGGTCGGCGTAGTCGCCGAAGCCGCCCACCGGCCTGTCGGGGCGACCGAAGCGCCAGGAGTTGGTGCAGATCCAGCCCATGTCCTCGGCCGGGTCGCCGATGTGGGCCAGCTCCCAATCCAGCACGGCGACGACGCCCTTCCCGGGGTCGAACATGATGTTGCCGTTGCGGAAGTCGCCGTGCAGCAGCGTGGGCTCGACCCGCGGCGGCACGTGCTTGCGCAGGTACTGGAACGCCAGCTCCAGGATCGGCCGCCGCGCGCCGGTGGCGCGGTAGACCTCCTCGTAGCGGTCGAGCTCGGCGACGCCGTCGACGGCCTTGAGCTTGAGGCCGGGGGGCGGCGGGGTCTTGTGGATGGCCACCAACGACTCGCCGCACTGGCGGGCGAGCTGCGGGCGGACGGCGTCGAAACGCGGGTCGGAGACGATCTTCTTGCCCAAGGTCTCGCCGTCGGCGCGGACCATGACGTAGGCCTCGCCCAGCCCGTCGGCCTCGTCGCAGACGTGACGCACGATGGGCACGCGGGCGCCGTTGGCGCCCGTCGCGCGGATCAGGGCCGCCTCGGTGGCCAGGCTGACCGAGCGGGCCGTCTCCTCGTCGAAGGGGGCGCTGCGATGGCGCAGGATCAGGCGCTCGGTCCCGGCCGGCCCCTCGATCGTGAACGCCCAGGTCTCCATGCTGGCGCCGCCCGACAGCCTGCCGGCCTCGGCGAGCGTCGCGCCCTGCCCTCCCAGTCTTGCGGCGAGCTTCTGAAGGCCCGCGCGAACGTCAACTTCCATGACCCGGCGGAACCCTCCGGTTGGTCTAATCTGCCCCCGATCTGGCGGGCTGTCGGGGCCCTTGTAAATGGCTCCCCTGGCGTCAGCCCGCCCCAGAAAATCGGCGGCTTCGGGTCGCCTTTGGGAGAACGGCCGTGGACTTCAACCTGCCCCAGGACCTCGTGGACTACCTCGCGGAACTCGACCGGTTCATCGAGGACGTGATTATGCCGCTGCAGCGGCAGGACGATAACGACCGGTTCTTCGACCACCGACGCGAGCACGCCCGCACCGACTGGGACAACGACGGCCTGCCCCGCCACGAGTGGGAGGAGCTGCTGGCCAAGGCCCGCAAGCTGGCCGACGAGGCCGGCCACCTGCGCTTCGCCTGGCCCAAGGAGATGGGCGGCAAGGGCGGCAGCCAACTGGCCATGGCGGTGATCCGCGAGCACTTGGCGGCCAAGGGCCTGGGTCTCTTCAACGACCTGCAGACCGAACACTCCATCGTCGGCAACAACCCCTTCATCCTGATGTTCAAGGAGTTCGCGACGAACGAGCAGTACGACCGCTACGCCGACGACCTGCTGAACGGGCGCATGCGCACCGGCTTCGGCCTCACCGAGCCCAACCACGGCTCGGACGCCACGTGGATGGAGACCCGCGCCGTCCGCCACGAGAAGGACGGCAAGCCCGGCTGGCTCATCAACGGGGAAAAGATGTGGACCACGGGCATGCACGTGGCCACCCACGTGATGTGCTTCGCCCGCACCAGCGGCAAGGACGGCGACGCCACCGGCATCACCTGCTTCATCGTCCCGGCGAACACCCCCGGCGTGAAGGTCGAGGAGTACCTCTGGACCTTCAACATGCCGACCGACCACCCGCGGGTCAGCTTCACCGACGTCTGGATCCCGGAGGACAGCTACTGGGGCCAGGTCGACCGGGGGCTGGGGATCGGCCAGAGCTTCGTGCACCAGAACCGCATCCGGCAGGCAGCCTCGTCGTTGGGCGCGGCGCAGTTCTGCATCGACGAGAGCGTCCGCTACGCCCGGGAGCGCAAACCGTTCGGCAAGGCGCTGGCCGAGAACCAGGCGATCCAGTGGCCGCTGGTGGAGCTCCAGACCCAGTGCGAGATGCTGCGCCTGCTGATCCGCAAGACCGCCTGGCAGATGGACCACATGGAGCACAAGGAGATCGAGAAGACGATCTCGGACAAGGTCTCCATGTGCAACTACTGGGGCAACCGGCTGGTCTGCGAGGCGGCCGACCGGGCGATGCAGGTTCACGGCGGCATCGGCTATTCGCGCCACAAGCCGTTCGAGCACATCTACCGCCACCACCGCCGCTACCGGATCACCGAGGGCTCGGAGGAGATCCAGATGCGCAAGGTGGGCGCCTACCTGTTCGGCTACCTCGGACCCAAGCGGGCGGACCCCGTATTCAAGGCGCTGAACGAGGCGGAGAAGGCGGCCAAGAACGACTATGTCCAGCCGATCCCCGCGCACCACAACGCCGCCCGCTGACGGCGGGGGCCCGCAGCGGCTGGCGGTCTACGGATCGCTGGCGCCCGGCAAGTCCAACCACGGCCAGCTCGACGGGCTGGCCGGCGGCTGGGAGCCCGGCGTGGTGCGGGGCTGGCTGGTCGATTCCGGATGGGGCGCGGCGCAGGGCTATCCCGGCCTGCGCCCCGATCCGCTGGGGCCGGAGGTGATGGTGCAGGTGTTCACGTCGAAGGACCTGCCGGCCCACTGGGCCCGCCTCGACGCCTTCGAGGGCGCGGAATACGAGCGCGTCGCGGTCGACGTGGACCTCGGGACCTATGCGGTGAAAGCCTGGCTCTACGCCCTGAAGCCGGAGCCCGGCTGACCGCTACTTCTTGTCCGATGCCCGCGTGAACTCGATGTCGGCCGTGCGCTTCTCGGCCCGGAAGTCGAAGACCATCTTGTAAGTCCCGACTCCGTCCGCCATGGCCGCCACCGTGCGATTGGCGAGCTGATGCCGAAGAAGGACCTTTGGATCCTTGGTCGTATCGCTCACCGTCTTCATGGCCCCGAGCAAGGCCGCCGCCTCGACCCCCGCGTCGCCGCTCAAGCGTCCGGCGGAAGCCGCCGCCGCCTTGGACGGTATGATCGGGCTGAGCGGCAACGGTCCCGGAGGCGTCGCGAGCGGCCACACCTCGGACAGCGCGAGTCCGTCCTTCTCCAGGTCGAAGGTCGCTGCGCTCGCCTTGTACTCGCTGACCGACGTTCCAGTGTGGATCGCCTCCGCCAGCGCGTTCAAGCCCGAGTTGAGCACAAGGCCGAAACTCTTGGACGGGGCCGCCTGGAGCCGGAAGCTGATCTTGTGGAACACGCCTTCCAGGGCTTGGGCGTCGTTGACATACCTCGACGGCATGTCGTCGTAGGACACCATCATGGAGGTCCGATATGCGCGCAGTCCGACGAGCGAGGCGACGTAGTCCTTGCAGTAGGTCTGATATCGGACGAGCTCATTGTTGACGACGGCCGCCGAGTCCGGAGCGTTCTTGTCAGAAATCTTGTCGTGCTCGGTCAGGATGGAACAGGCCGAATCCAGGGTCTCGTCTTCGATCACGAGGCTGGGCAGCGCCAGGTAGCGGGTGCGAAGGCTGGTGTAGTGCGACCGCAGCCGCGCGAACGCTGCGGCGGCGGCGTAGTGGACCTGAGACCGGGGACCGTTCGCGGCGATCTCCTCCGCGATTATGGGGGCAAGAGCCACGACGGACCATGCGATCGTGGTGCTTTCTGCAGCTTTCGTCCCGCCGATCAGCAGGGCCGTCGCCCCCGCCGCCGACACCGAGGTCTCGCCAAAGTGCCATTTTTGGCCCCGCCGCGCTTGCCGCGTGTGCGACCAGACCAGCCATTCCAGATCCCGATCGATGCACTCCATCGCGTCGAGATCGTTCGTGTTGTTGAGGCAGCAGACGAGATTGAAGCTGACCTGCTGCTCGACCTTGCTGGGGTCAAGTTTGCGTTGCTCAGCGGCCGTCAGGCTTTCGGTATCCGAGATCCGGATGACCTCCATCTGGCCGCAGCGGCTCGTCGGCAAGATGACGACAGCCGTCCGCGCCGAGGCCTTGCCCTTCGCGAAATTCTGCCGGTCTTCCTCTTCGAGTTGGCGCACCGCGGCGACATAGGCTTCATGCATCGCCTGCTGTTCGCTGACCGCTGTCCGTCGGTAGGCCTGTTCGACGCCATCCGCGACGGCCGCCTGCGCCGCGGCGCGGTCATCGGCCAGCGTGGCCTTCCGGGCCTTGATCAGGCCCGCCTCGACGCCCTTCGCGACGGCGCGGCTCTCCATCTCCTCGACAGCCGGCCGCGCCTTCTCCTGCGCGCGCGCCACACCGGTCTCGACGCCGCTCTCCAGGACACGCTGGTATTCGCTGCCGTTCGGGGGCCATGGCGCTCCAGACGTCGCTGGAGGCGCGGCGGGTGTCTGCGCGACCGCTCGATCCGCGCAAGCCGCGATCATCGTCGCGCTCAAGGAGAGCACGGCCATCGTCAGACGATGCATAGAAGGTCCCCCGACCAATCCCGTGCATCAATCCAGCACAGCAACCCAGGAGCGAGTCAAGGATAAGCTATATCGCCGTTCCGCGAACGCGCCGGCCCGGCCTACTCCGCCGCCACCCGCGGGGAGCCGTAGAGGCGGTCGAAGACCGGCGGCAGGCTGTCGGGCAGGCCCAGCAGCGGGCCCGACGACAGGAGCAGGAGCACCTCCTCGCCTCCGAGGCGGCCGAGGGCGGCCATCGCGGCCTCGGCGGTCTCGACGCCCTGCACCGGCACGCCCGCGCCCGCCACACGGGCGAGGATCTCTTCGAAGCTGGACTGGTGGTGGCTGGCCTCGCCGTGGTGGGGCGGCGGGATGACCAGCACCTTGGCGACGCCCTCGAACACGGTGTCGTACCAGGCCAGGGCGTCGCGGCTGCGCCAGGAGAAGGTATGCGGCTCGAACACCACCGTCAGCGGGCGGTGCGGATAGTGCAGCAGCATGGCCTCGATGGCCGAACGGGCCTTCTCGTAGGAGCTTCCGAAGCCCTCGATCACCGGGATCGCCGAGGTCTTGGTCAGACGATCGAGGCGGCGGCGGATGCCGGCGAAGCTTTCGACCGCGCGGGCGAGCTGCGCCTCGGTGACCAGGCCGCGCTCCAGCAGGTAGCCGCCGACGCCCACGATGTTCTCCACGTTGTGCTCGCCGAGCAGCGTCGTGGCGAGCGCCACCCGCCGCCCGCCCGGCCCCACCAGCGTGAAGCGGGTGACGTCGCCGAAGACCACGCCTTCGGGATACCAACCGTCGCAGGCCTGCGTGTCGTACCAGACGATCCGCGACGCGGCCTCGCCGGCAATGGCCCGGATGGCCGGATGCTCGCGGGCCATCAGCAGGCCCTCGGCAGGCAGCAGGCGCAGCAACTCGGCGAACGGCCGGGCGTAGTCCTCGAAGGTCGGGAAGACGTTGACGTGGTCGTGGATCAGCGAGGTCAGCAGCACGTCGCGCGGGTGGTAGAGCACGAACTTCGAGCGCGGATCGGCGGGCCCGACGATGTATTCGTCGCCCTCGAGGATCACCTCGGGCGCCGTCCCCCAGTGGCCAGTGTCGGGCAGCGAGGGCGAGATGGCGCCGATCATCCAGCCGGCGTCTCGGCCGCTCTCGCGCAGGATGTGGGCCATGAGCGCCGTGCACGTGGACTTGCCGAACGAGCCGGCCACCACGGTGTTGCGGCGGAGCGCCGTCGCCTCCCCCACCAGTTCCGGGAAGGTGGTGACCCGCACCCCGCGCCGGCGTGCCTCCTGGACCTCGACGTTCGCTTCGCCGCCGAGCTTGGCGCTGGCTCCGAGAATCAGCAGGTCGAGCCCGTCAGGCAGATTCGCCGAATCGAATCGCCAGGCCACCGGGAAGCCCAGGCCCTCGACGTAGGTAGACATAGGCGGGAAGACGTCCTGGTCGGACCCGCTGATCGAATGCCCCGCCTCGCGCATCATCAGCGCCGCGGCGGACATGCCCGCCCCTGCGATGCCGGTGAAATGGATGCGCATCCGTCCCTCGTCTCAACGACTTAATTGAGGTGATCGACCGATCCGGCCGCCGCGTCCAGCCCCTCGCGACAAGGGGCCGCTTCGCCTTGGCGGCGGAAGCTTGGCCGTGAACTTAAGAGAAAGTTCGGTCGCCGAACGCCAATTAACCACGCCTTAACCACAGCAGCAGAGCTTGACGTCGTCTTCTTTGAAGACACCCCACCATCACCGAAACTGAATTCAGCCCGGCGTTCGCGCCGGGCTCTTTTTTCGCGCCGTCCGGGGAGACGGAAAGATCGTTGCGGCATGGCGTCCTGGCGGCTTGCGCAACCCCGCGGGCCGCAGTATACGCCCGCCCTCTCGACGTGATCCCCGATAGCTCAGCTGGTAGAGCAGTCGGCTGTTAACCGACTTGTCGCAGGTTCGAGTCCTGCTCGGGGAGCCACTTCGAAGCCTTCCGGACATCGCGACCGACGCGCCCGCGCAACACCGCCGCGGAAGCTGCGTTTGTCGCAGGCGTCGCATCTGGCTTTCCGGCCGGGGGCGGCCCATATCCAAGCCGCCTTTCCTCCCCGACGGGCCGATGACCGATTTCACGCAACACCTAGCCGCGCTGGGTCCGATCGCGATTGCGCTGGGCGCCGCGTTCGAAGGGCAGACGGCCGTGATCGCCGGCGGGGTGATGGCGCGCCAGCAGATCCTGTCGCCCGCGGTCGTGGTGCTGGCCGCAGCGCTGGGTTCGGGGATCGTCGACTACCTGCTTTTCGTCCTGGGCCGCAGCTTCCGCCATACGCGCTGGGTGCAGAAGGTTTCGACCAAGCCGGCGTTCTACCGGGCCCTGGTGCTGATCGAGCGCTACCCGGCGGGCTTCATCCTCAGTTTCCGCTTCCTGTTCGGCCTGCGCGCCGCCGGGCCGGTGGCCGTGGGCGTCTCCAGCGTCTCGACCCAGAAGTTCGCCATCCTCAACGCCGTCGCCGCCGGGCTCTGGGCGGGGGCGTTCGTGGCCCTGGGCTATGTGTTCGGGCCGGTGGTGATGAGCGTGCTCGAAAGCCTGTTCGCCCATGCGGCGCCGGTCGCCGCCGGCGTGGCCATCGTCGCCGTGGTGGTGGGCGTGGCGGTCTGGCGCTGGCGGGTGGCGGTGGCCCAGGAGCGCCCGGCGCCCTGACGGGCTCGCGCGCGAGTGGTAGTCTGCGGGCCATGCCCCGCATCCTGCTCCAGACCACGATCTTCCCCGATCCGGACAATTGGCACATCGGCCGGTTCTCGCGGCTGCGCGACCATCTGGCCTCGCTGGAGGGCGTGGACGTCGTCGCCCGCGACCGCGGGTCGCCGCCCGGCGAGACCGACCCGGTGCTCGGCGCGATCGACGGATCGGACTTCGATCAGCTCTGGCTGTTCGCGGTCGACGAGGGCGACGGGCTGAATGCCGAGGAATGCGCGGCCATCGGGCGGTTCCGCAAGGCCGGCGGCGGGCTGATGGTCACCCGCGATCACATGGACCTGGGCTGCTCGATCTGCACCCTGGGCGGGGTCGGCAAGGCGCACTATTTCCACACCAAGAACCTGGACCCGGACGCCAGCCGCAACTGCCGCGACGACGCGGACACCGCCAGCATCGACTGGCCGAACTATCACTCGGGCGCGAACGGCGACCACCAGGCGGTGGAGATCGTCGGCGCGCGGCACCCGATCTTCGAGGGCGTGGACCGCCTGCCCGCCCATCCGCACGAGGGCGCTGTCGGCGCGCCGAGCGACGAGCCGCTGGCCAGGGTGGTGGCGCGGGGCGTCAGTCGCGCGAGCGGACGGCCGTTCAACATCGCCGTGGTCTTCGAGGCCGGTCCGGACGGCGGCCGCGCGCTGGCGCAGAGCACGTTCCACCACTACTGCGACTACAATCTGGACCCGCGCGACGGTTGCCCGACCTTCGTCGAGGAACCGCCCGGCGACTCCATGGTCCGCGACCCCACCGCCCTGCCCGAAGCGCTGCGCTACTTCACCAATGTGGCGCGCTGGCTGGGCTGACTACCAGACCCCCACGTTCGGCATCGAGGCCCAGGGCTCGGCCGGCGGCAGGGCGGGTCCGGCCTGGAGCAGCTCGATCGAGATGTTGTCGGGCGAACGGACGAAGGCCATGCGCCCGTCGCGCGGCGGGCGGTTGATGACCACGCCGGCGTCCTTCAGCCGCTGGCAGGCCGCGTAGATGTCGTCGACGGCGTAGGCCAGGTGGCCGAAGTTGCGGCCACCCTGATAGGCCTCGGGATCCCAGTTGTAGGTCAGCTCGACCGTCGGGGCCTTTTTCTCGCGCGCCGCGTCCTCGTCGCCGGGGGCGCAGAGGAATACCAGGGTGAAGCGGCCGGCCTCGTTCTCCACGCGGGAGACTTCCTTAAGCCCGAGCTTGTCGCAGTAGAAGGCGAGCGAGGCCTCTAGGTCGGTCACCCGGACCATGGTGTGCAGGTATCTCACGGAAAAATCGTCCCTGGTTCGTTCGCGTACTGGCGGTACGACGCCTTACCCCGTAAAGCTAAGGCATAACGCTCGCGTCGAGCGCGAATGCTTGTTGCGTCACAACCACCGCAGCCCGCGGCCGATTAGACCCGCGCCGGTTCGTGACCGCAATTTCATTTGCACTGGCATAACGCGGGCATCAAAAGCAGGACAAGCCGCGCAAAGTCGGCAGACGTGTGTGACTGGGCGTACCGCGCACGCAGCTGAGATTGGGGATACAGCTCTATGCGTCTGAAGCCACAGTATATTTTTATCATCGCGATCCTCGCGTGCCTGGCGCTCTTCTTCATCATCCGCCCCCTGTTCGGCCGCGACTCGCACACCGCGCAGGCCAAGGCCCCGCCGGCGAACCCGGCGCCCAGCGTGCAGGTGAAGCTGACCCCCGAGACGGTGCGCGAGGTCGAGGTCGTGATGCGGGGCCGCACGGAGGCGGCGCGCTCGGTGATCGTGCGGTCGGAGACGGCTGGCGTGGTCGCCTCGACGCCGACGCCCGAAGGCAGCTTCGTGAAGCAGGGCCAGGTCCTGTGCCGCCTCGCCGTCGACGCGCGCCAGGCCAGCCTCGACCAGGCCCGCGCCGCCCTGAAGTCGCGCCAGTTGCAGCGCAAGGCCGCCGCCGAACTGGCCGCCAGGGGCTTCCGGTCCGAGACGCAGGTGCTGGAGGCGCAGGCGAACCTCGACGCCGCCCAGGCCGCCGTCCGCGCCGCCGAGATCGGCCTGCGGCAAGTGGAGATCCGCGCGCCGTTCGCCGGCGTGTTCGACCGGCGCGACGCCGAGGTCGGGACCTATCTGTCGCCCGGCCAGCCCTGCGGCACGATGATCGAGCTGAACCCCCTCTACGTTGTCGGCGACGCGCCGGAGACCGAGGCCGGCCGGCTGCGCGCCGGCGCGCCCGCCCGGGCGCGGCTGGTGGACGGCCAGGTGCTGAGCGGCCGCGTCCGCTATGTCGCGCGCGACGCCGACCCGCAGACCCGCACCTACCACCTCGAAGTGATCGTCGCGAACCCCGGCAACGCCGTGCGTTCGGGCCTGTCCGCCGAACTGCAGATCGCCGCCGGCTCCGGCCCCGCCCACCTCGTGCCGGTTTCGGCGCTGGTGCTGGACTCCGCCGGCCGCCAGGGTGTCCGCTACGTGCTGGCGGACGGCCGCGTGGCGTTCTCTCCGGTCAGCGTGCTGGAGGAGACCGGCGACGGCGTGTGGGTTCGAGGGCTGAAGGGTTCGGTCAACGTCATCACCGTGGGCCAGTCGTTCGTGGCCGACGGCCAGAAGGTCCGGGTCGCCCAGGCCCGCTAGGCCAGGGATGACCCGACGTGTTGGATTGATTGAGCGCGTTCCGGCGGCGACGAGGTCGCCCCTCCCGGAAGAGCGCTCGGGGGAAGCAAGATGATCGGTCCGCTGATCGACGGAGCCATCAAGCGGCGCAAGGTCGTGCTGGGCGTGACCTTCATCGCCTGCCTGTTCGGCTTCTTCGCCTATCTGACCATGCCGCGTGAGGCGCAGCCGGACATCAAGCTGCCCTACATCTTCATCGCGGTCCCCTTCCCCGGCGTGAGCCCGGAGGACGCCGAACGCCTGCTGGTGAAGCCCCTCGAGGTGCAGCTCCAGACCATCAAGGGCGTCAAGCACATGAACTCGGTCGCCCGGCAGAACCAGGCGATCGTGACGCTGGAGTTCGATCCCAGCTTCTCCACCGACAAGGCGCTGGCCGACGTGCGCGCCAAGGTCGACCTGGCGCGCGGGCGCTTCCCGCCCGACGCCGAGGAACCGATCATCCAGGAGCAGGGCTTCGCCGACCAGCCGATCATCGGCATCGTGCTGCACGGCTCGGCCCCCGAGCGCGAGCTGACCCAGATCGCCCGCGACCTGAAGGAGCGCCTGGAGGCCTCGCCCGGCGTGCAGGAGGCCTTCCCCAGCGGCGTGCGCGAGGAGCAGCTCGAGGTCACGATCGATCCCCTGCGCATGGAGGCCTACAACGTCACGGCCACCGAGCTGGCGCAGGTCATCTCCCGCAACAACCAGCTCGTGCCCGCCGGCAACATGCGCGCCGGGGCCGGCAAGTTCGCGGTCAAGGTGCCGGGCGTCGTGCAGGGCCCGGCCGACATCCTGAACCTGCCGATCAAGCGCGCGGGCGACAAGCTGGTCACCGTGGGCGACATCGGCGAGGTGCGCCGCTCGTTCAAGGAGCCGGACTTCATCACCCGCTACAACGGCGAGACCGCGGTGGCGCTGGACGTGTCGAAGCGGAACGGGGCCAACATCCTGGAGACGGTGAAGACCGTGCACCAGGTGGTCGAGGAGGAGTCCAAGCGCTGGCCCTCGACGGTGAAGGTGTCGTTCACCTACGACAACTCGGACTTCATCGCCCGCATCCTGAAGATCCTGGAAGGCGGCCTGGCGACCGCAAGCCTGCTCGTCATGCTGATCGTCGTGGCCAGCCTCGGCATCCGCCAGGGGCTGATGGTGGGCCTGTCGATCCCGATCTGCTTCCTGCTGGCCCTGATGGCCATGAGCTTCAGCAGCATCACCCTGAACCAGATGGTGATGTTCGGCATGGTGCTGGCCGTCGGCATCCTGGTGGACGGCGGCATCGTCGTCGTGGAGTACGCCGACCGTAAGATGGCCGAGGGCCTGCCGCGGCAGGAGGCGTTCGCCGCCGCCGGCAAGCGGATGTTCTGGCCGGTGGTCAATGGCACGCTGACCACGCTCTGCGCCTTCCTGCCGTTCCTGTTCTGGAACTCGATCACCGGGAAGTTCATGAGCTTCTTCCCGCTGACCCTGTTCTTCGTGCTGGGCGCCTCGATCTTCGTGGCGCTGATCTTCACGCCGGCCTTCGGCTCGCTGTTCGGCGGCAAGTCCGAGATGGACGCCGAGCACCTGGAGCAGATCGTCAAGTCCGAGCACGGCGACCCGACGCAGATGACCGGTTTCATCGGCTGGTACGCACGGACCTTGACCATGCTGTGCCGCCATCCGGGCCGGACGACTCTCGCTTCACTGGGCATCGTGGTCGCGATCGTGGCCTGGTTCGCGATGACGCCGCACAGGGTGGAGTTCTTCCCCAGCGAAGATCCCGAGCAGGTCACCGTCTATGTGAAGGCGCGGGGCAACCTGTCGCCCGAGGCGCAAGACCAGCTCGTGCGGCAGGTCGAGACGCAGCTCGGCACGATCCGCGGCGTCGAGGCCTACTATGTCCGCTCGGGGGCGTTCTCGAGCAACGGCGGCCCGAACTCGGCGCCCAACGACACGATCGGCCGTATCCAGGTCGAGTTCCAGAAGTACGACCAGCTCATGGCCCAGGGCCTGACCGGCCTGCAGATCAGTGAGACGATCCGCAAGCGCGTGGCCGACGTGCCGGGCCTGCGCGTCGAGGTGCGCTTGCCCGAGAACGGTCCTCCGACGGGCAAGGCGGTGCAGGTGCAGCTCACCAGCCGCGACCCGGCCGCCCTGAACCGCGCAGCCGACCTGGTGGACGCCAAGCTGTCGTCCGACCCGCAGTTCATCGAGTTCGAGGACACCCGAACGTCGCCCGGCATCGAGTGGAACCTGCAGGTCGACCGCGAGGCGGCCGGCCGCTACGGCGTCGACGTGCTGTCCGTCGGCCAGGCGATCCAGTTCCTGACCGGCGGCGTGCTGGTGGGCCGGTTCCGGCCGGACGACGTGCAGGACGAGCTGGACATCCGCGTCCGCTTCCAGGCCGACGCGCGCAACACCGCCGCGTTCGACCAGCTCAAGATCACCACGCCGTCGGGCCCGGTGCCGGCCAGCTACTTCGTCAAGCGGGTGCCGGCCCAGCAGGTCACCCAGATCCAGCGCCGCGAAGGCCAGCGCCTCGTGATCGTGCAGGCCAACGTGCAGAAGGGCGTCGCGGCGAACCAGAAGGTCGAGGAGCTGAAGCCCTGGCTCACGAAGACCCTGACCGACCCGGCCGTCCGCTGGAAGTTCACGGGGGCCGACGAGGAGGGCCAGAAGGCGGCCCAGTTCTTCATGGTCGCCATGCTGGTCTCGCTGTTCCTGATGGCGGTCATCCTGCTGTGGCAGTTCAACAGCTTCTACGGCGTGCTGGTGACCCTCTCGGCCGTGGCGTTGTCCACCGTCGGCGTGCTGCTGGGCGTGCAGGTGAACCTGGCCCACACCTTCGACTATGTGTCGGTGATCATGCTGGGCACCGGCGTGGTGTCGCTGGCCGGCGTCGTGGTCGGCCACAACATCGTGCTGGTGGACACCTTCTACCAGTTGCGGCGCGAAGGCCGCCCTGCGGACGAGGCGGCGATCCGCGCCGCCGCCCAGCGGTTCCGGCCGGTGATCCTGACCACCATCGTGACCGTCGCGGGCCTGCTGCCGCTGATGTTCCAGATCCACCCCGACTTCGGCGCCGGGATCATCGAGTCCCACGCCCCGGGCTCGGCGATCTGGGTGCACCTGTCGGCTGCGGTGGTCTGGGGCCTGTCGTTCTCCACGCTGCTGACCCTGGTGCTGACGCCCGTGATGCTGGCGGCGCCGAAGGTGGCGTCCCGCCGGTTCGGCTGGCTGCGCGACCGCACGATCGGCAAACCCAAGACCAAGCGCTCCACGGTGCTGCCGCCCGTCGGCAACGACGACGTGCCGCGGGCCGCGGAATAGGCCGTGGCGCAGGGACTGACGCACCGCATCGCCACGCCCGACGACGCCCCGGCCCTGGCCGAGGTGATGGCTGCGGCCATCGCCGAGCTGCAGAAGGGCTTCCTGGACCCGGCGCAGATCGAATCCAGCCGCACGATCATGGGCCTGGACCGCCAGCTCCTGATCGACGGCACCTATTTCGTGGTGGAGGACGCCGGCCGGATCGCCGGCTGCGGCGGCTGGAGCCGGCGGGCGACGCTGTACGGCGGCGACCACACGCCGGGCCGCGACGCCGCCCTGCTCGACCCCGCCACCGAGCCGGCGCGGGTGCGGGCCATGTACACCCATCCGGACTTCGCCCGGCGCGGCGTCGGCCGGCTGATCCTGCAGCTCTGCGAGGCGGCGGCGCGGGCCGAGGGCTTCCGGCGCGTGGAGCTGATGGCCACCCTCTCGGGCCGGGCCCTCTACAGCCAGTGCGGCTACGAGGACATCGAGGCGATCGAGGACGCCCGCGGCGGCGCGGCGGTGCCGCTGGTGCGCATGGGCAAGGCGATCTGAGGCGCCTCCGTACCCCTACGTAGGGGACGCTCCCAAATGGAGCCGAACGCCGGCTCCCAGTATCTCCAACCTCAGATGAGGCCCTCCCCCAGGCCGCTGATGTTCAAGGAGATCAACGTGATCGCCCCCCTCGCCGACTATGCCGTCCACCACCAGCCCCGCGGCCTGTCGGACCGCGTCGCCTTCGGCTTCGTGAAGGCCCTCCGCTTCTGCGCCGACACCTTCTTCGCCAAGCGGTACGGGCACCGGGCCGTGGTGCTGGAAACTGTCGCCGCCGTGCCCGGCATGGTGGGCGCGACGCTCAACCACCTGAAGTGCCTGCGCCGGATGGAAGACGACCGCGGCTGGATCAAGACGCTGATGGACGAGGCCGAGAACGAGCGCATGCACCTGATGACCTTCATCGAGGTCGCCAAGCCCACGCTGTTCGAGCGCTTCGTCGTGGTGGCCGCGCAGTGGATCTTCTACCTGTTCTTCTTCGGCCTTTACCTGATCTCGCCGAAGACGGCGCACCGGGTGGTGGGCTACTTCGAGGAAGAAGCCGTGATCAGCTACACCCACTACCTCGCCGAGATCGACGAAGGCCGGTCGGCCAACGTGCCGGCGCCGCAGATCGCCCGCGCCTACTGGAACCTGCCGGCCGACGCGACCCTGCGCGACGTGGTCGAGGTGGTTCGCGCCGACGAAGCCCACCACCGCGACGTGAACCACGGCTTCGCCAACGAGCTGGCCGGGCTGGCCGCGCCGGTGAAGGTCCGGGCCGTGTGGCCGCACGAGCCGTTGGAGCCGCACTGGAAGGAAGCCGCCTGATGGAGGCGTCCGCTCGCATCGGTCCCGGCGCCGCCGTCGGGATCGACGAGGCCATGATCGAGAAGCAGGTGCACACCTTCTACGGAAGGGTGCGCCTGCATCCGGTTCTGGGCCCGATCTTCAACGCCGCGATCGCCGACTGGGACGAGCACCTCGCCAAGCTGTGCGACTTCTGGTCGTCGGTGCTGCTGATGACCGGTCGCTTCAAGGGCTCGCCCATGGCCGCCCACGCCCGCAACCCGGGCATCGAGAACGAGCACTTCCCGCTCTGGCTCGACCTCTTCGCAGCCACCGCCTACGACGTCTGCCCGCCGGCGGCGGCCCAGATGTTCGTGGAGAAGTCGCGGATGATCGGCCGCAGTCTGGCGCTGGGACTGGCCGTCAGCCGCGGCGAGATGCCCCCGCTCACGACGCCCTCCTTCTGAACCGGAGCCCGCGCCCGTCGCCGGGATGCAGCGTCGCCGCTTCCACTTCAGATCGCCATTTCCAAAACCACTCTTTTTAGTGGACTCTTTCCGAGCGCAGCGCTCATCATACGGCGTTATCCAAACAGGCATCGGGGGCGACGATGGCGCAGAGGATCGCTTGGCCGCGCGTGGCGTGCGGCCTCATCATGACCTTAAGCCTGGGCGCCTGCACCAGCCTGCGGACACCCGCCCTCACCCTGTCGAAGGCGGGACAGCAGACCACCGCCGCCTCGGCCCAGTCCCTGCGCGGCGTCGCCGAGAACGTCGGCGGCCTGGTGGAGATGAACCTCGTCCGGCAGGCGGTGGCCGGCTGCGCCCAGGACATCAAGGGCCACGCCGCGGCCACCGCCGCCGCGGCAGCCGAGAAGAAGCCCGCGCCGCCGCCGCTGGTGTGCAAGCCCGTCACGTTGCCGGACGACGTGCCGGTGCTGCAGGCGAATAACGCGCTGGCCAATGTGATCCTCCTGCGCGTCAAGGCGATCAACAAGATCAACGACGCCTACGCCGAAATGCAGAAGGAGGCCGAATACGACGCGCGCGGTGAGCTGGAAGGCGCAATCGGGGAAGCGGCCGGCAGCGTGAACGGGCTGGCCGCCGCGGTCGCGGCCGCCGGCGGTCCGGCGCTAGGCGCGCCCCTGGCCGTGGCCGTGCCGGTCGTGAAGCGCCTCGCCGGAGAGTCGGCCCAGGCCGCCCAGAACCGGCGGCTCGTCGAGGCCAGCAAGCAGCTCAAGGCGATCGACCAGCGGCTCATCACCCTGCTCGCCGCCGAGCAGGACCTCTACGCCGGCATGGGCGCCTCGCTCGCCATGAACCGCAGCAACGTGACGGACGCGATGCTCGCCACCGGGGTCGCCGACCCCATGCGGCTGGTGAACGAGTTCACCACGGGCCTGGGCCTCAGCACCTCGCCCGACCTCAAGCCGGGGAACGCCCAATCGGTGGTGATCGCCCGCACAATGTCGAAGTACCGGGCCCAGAAGGCCGTCGCCGTGTCCGGCGCCACCTACGCCGCCAACGTCAAGGCGCTGAAGGCCCTGGTCGAAGAGCACGAGAAGTTCGAGACCGACGCCAGCAAGGTGAGCCTGGACGGCGTCACCGGCGCGATCGACGAGCTGAAGGGGTGGGCCGAGATCGTCCAGGAGGTCCAGGACGCGACCAAGGCGGGGGGTAATCCATGACCACGAAGGCCGAGAAGCTGGAGGAGTTCGCCAGAGCCTGGAGCGACGCGGACGCCAACTACGCGGACGACATCGCCGCCGCGGGCACGGACACGAAGCTGCGGCACGACATCGACCGCAACTGGTGGCAGCACCAGACCAACTGGGCGATGGCGGCCACCGCGGCGCTCGAAGAGAACAACGACAAGGTCGAGGCGCTCTACAATGAGGCGAAGACCGCGAACGATGCGATCGCCAAGGGCCGCAAGGACGCCCAGAAAATCACCAAGATCGTGAAGGCCTCGGGCGCGGTGGCGAAGTCGCTGGGCGGGCTGCTGAAGGCCTTGGCCTAGCCTTCCCGCGTCTGCCGCCGCCAGAGGGCGGCGTATTCGCCTTGGTTGGTTAGCAGCTCGGCATGCGTCCCCCGCTCGACGATGCGGCCGCGGCGCAGGACCAGGATCTGGTCGGCGTCGACGATGGTGGACAGGCGGTGCGCGATCACCAGGGTCGTGCGGCCTGCCTTCACCCGGCGCAGGGTCTCCTGGATCGCCGCCTCCGTCGGACCGTCCAGGGCGCTGGTGGCCTCGTCCAGGATCAGCAGGCGCGGGTTGGCCAGCAGGGCCCGGGCGATGCCCACCCGCTGGCGTTCGCCGCCCGAAAGCTTCAGGCCGCGCTCGCCCACACGGGTCTGCATGCCGTTGGGCAGGCCGTCGATGAAGGGACCCAACTCGGCCGCGTCGGCCGCCGCCCTCACCTCCTCGGCGGTCGCCTCGGGGCGCGCGAAGCCGATGTTGGCGTAGAGGGTATCGTTGAACAGCGCCACGTCCTGCGGAACCAGGGCGATGGCGCGGCGCAGTTCGGCCTGGCGCACCTCGCGCATGTCGACGCCGTCGATCAGCACCCGGCCCTCCTGCGGATCCAGGAGGCGCATGGCCAGGCGCACCGCGGTGGTCTTGCCCGAGCCTGACGGGCCGACCAGGGCGACGGTCTGGCCCGGCTTCGCGTCGAAGCTGACGTCCAGCAGGCCGGACGAGCGGGCGTCGTGCCGGAAGCTGACGTGGTCGAAGCCCAGGGCCGCGCCCTGGCCGCTGGCTGGCGGCAGGGCCTTGGCGGCCGCGGCGTCGACGATATCGGGCCGGATCTCCTTCAGGGAGACCATCTGCTCCATGTCGATGAGGCCCTGGCGGATCTCGCGGTACTGGAAGCCCAGCATCCCCAGCGGGGCGTAGAGGCCGGAAAGCAGCAGGATGGCCATGGTGATGTCGCCCACCTGCAGCCGCCCGTCCGTGACCTCGTAGCCGGCCATGACGGTCATGGCGGCCAGGCCCACGTTCAGGATCAGCGACTGGGCGCCGTTCAGCATGTTGAGCGAGCCGTTGGCCTTCGAGCTGGCGTCGACGTACTGGCTCATGGCCGCGCCGTAGCTCTCCACGAGGCGGCCCTCGGCCCCGAAGGACTTCAGGGTCTCATAGTTCATCAGAGCGTCGGACGAGAGGCCGGCGGCGCGGTTCTCGGCCTCGTTGAGGTCGCGTCGGTGCGAGAGCCGCCAGTCGGTGATCTTGAACGTGACCACGGCATAGACGACGAGCGTCGCGAAGGCGGTGAGCGCGAACCGCCAGTCCAGCCGCACCACCATCACGCCCATGGCCAGGATCAGCTCCACGAACGTGGGGCCCAGGCTGAAGATCAGGCTGCGGATCAGGAAGTCGGTGGAGCGCGCGCCGCGATCGATGACCCGCGACAGCGTCCCGCTCTGCTTGGTCTGGTGGAAGTCGAGCGACAGCGACAGGGCATGGCCGAAGCTCTCGACCGCCGCCCGCGCCATCGTGGACTGCGAGACACGGGTGAAGACGGCGTCGCGGGCGAAGGGCGCGCAGGCCGCCACCAGCCGCAGGGCCGCGAAGGCGATGGCCAGGCCGATGAAGCTTGCGCCCAGGACCACGCCGCCTTTCTGGGCCGGCGTCAGGGTGTTGATGGCGTCGCCCAGCATCACCGGAGCCAGCACGCCGCACAGCTTGCCGACGAACACCAGGGCCAGGGCCGCGGCGATCCGCAGACGCAGTTGCGGCGCGCCGGACCGCATGACCAACGCGGCCAGGTCGCCCATCGACGACCAGAAGTCGAACTTGGCGTTGGCCGGCTCGACCGAGCCGGGACCGCCCATGCGCGCCCGCGCGACGACGTGTGCGTGGGTCAAGCCGTCAGGCCCGCGGCTCGGTTGCGCGGCCGATGCGCGCACGGATCGGCTGGAACGCCCACTTCACGGATTTCCCGAAACTCCTTAACCCTGGACACAGGTAGTTGGGCTTGCATGCGCCATTGGCAAGCGGCCCAATGAGTTTTCCCAGGAGTACGTCTTATGCGGCGTCAGCGCCAACGCGTCGAATCGGCCTGTGTGTTCTGCGGATCGTCCGACGAGGCCGACGCCGAATTCCTGGCTGCGGCCGGCGGCGTGGGCAAAGCGCTGGCCGATGCGGGCATCAAGCTGGTCTATGGCGGTGGCGGCGTCGGCCTGATGGGCGCGGTGGCCCGCGGGGCGCACCTGGCCGGCGGCGAGGTGCTGGGCATCATTCCCACGTTCCTGGTCGGCAAGGAACGCGCGCTGGAGGTGGTCGAGCACATCATCGTCGACAACATGCATGAGCGGAAAATGCTCATGTTCCAGCGCT
>NZ_JANINU010000179.1 GCF_024508875.1 Phenylobacterium sp. | reverse complement strand
ACCTGGAGATCAGCCTGGAGCAGGCCTATGCCGGCGCCGAGGTCGAGATCACCGTCCCGGTCACCCTCACCTGCGAGACCTGCGACGGTTCGGGCGCCAAGCCCGGCACCAGCCCCACCACCTGCACCACCTGCCATGGCGCCGGACGGGTCCGCGCCAGCCAGGGCTTCTTCTCGATCGAGCGCGCGTGCCCGCGCTGCGGCGGGTCGGGCCAGATGGTCATGGACCCCTGCACGGATTGCCGCGGCGCCGGCCACGTGCGCCAGCAGCGCACCCTGGCGGTGCGCATCCCGGCCGGGGTGGACGACGGCGCGCGCATCCGACTCGCCGGCGAGGGCGACGCGGGCCAGCGCGGCGGCCCACGCGGCGACCTCTACATCTTCATCTCGGTGAAGCCGCACGAGCTGTTCGAGCGCGACGGCCTGGACCTGCTCTGCACCGTGCCCGTGCCGATGTGCGTGGCGGCCCTGGGCGGCGAGATCGAGGCGCCCTGCCTGCTGGGCGGCGAGACCTGCGACGGCCAGTGCAAGATCGAGGTCAAGGTCCCCGAGGGGGCGCAGACCGGCAAGACCGTGCGCGTGAAGGGCCGCGGGATGCCCTCGCTGCGCGGACGCGAGCGCGGCGACCTGGTGGTGGAGCTGTTCGTCGAGACGCCCACCAAGCTCACGGCGCGCCAGAAAGAACTGATGCGCGAGCTCTCCGAAATGTGCGGCGAGCAGCACCACCCGAAGGCCGCCGGCTTCATGGGCAAGGCCAAGAAGTTCTGGAGCTCGGCCACGGGTCAGGCCTGAGCTTCCCCTCCCCTTTATGGGGAGGGAAAGTGTGCGCTCATTTCGCCTTCACCCGATACGCCACCAAGGCGTTGCCGGCCTGCTGGCCGAAGCTGGCGTAGCCCGAGCCGATGAACAGCATCCCGTCGCCGGCGAACGGCCCGGCCGCGTCGATCGAACCGCCGGCGCCCACAACCTTGTTGACGCCGGTGAACGGGACGGCGGTGTCGAAGCTGTTCAGCAGCTTGCCGGTGGCGGCCTCGAAGACGTAGACGCGCCCGTCCAGGCCGCCGGCCACGACCGCGCCGTCGATCACCACCGGCGGCGCCGAGAGGCCGAACTTGCTGTCGCAAGTGGGCACGCGGGCCTTGCGGCCGGCCTCGCAGTCGGCCTTCGCCTTCCACGACCAGGCGACCTTCCCGCTGGCCACGTCGATGGCGTAGAGGCCGGCGGCGTTGTCCTTCTCGGGCACGCCCGGGTCGGCGATGGGCACGTAGACGCGGCGGGCGTCCGCGGCGAGGCCCCAGTGGACGCCGCCCAGCGCGGTGCCCTTGCCGAACTGGTGGTGCCAGACCTGCTTGCCGGTGGCCGCATCCAGCGCCCAGGCGTCGCCCGACTTCTGGCCGCCCAGGATCAGGGTCTTGCCTTTGCCCCGCCAGATCACCGGCCCGCCGCCGAAATCGTGGTCGCGCAGCACGCTACCCTCGGCGGCGAAGAAGCAGTTGGCGCCCGGCGCGCGGCCGCCCGTGGGCGAGCCGATGGGGCACGACATGTTCCAGACGTCGTTGGCCAGCGCCTGGAACACCCACTTCTGCTTGCCGGTGGCCAGGTCCAGGGCGACCAGGCTGTCGCTGGTGGCGGTGGCGGGCGGCGAGGTGTTCTCGCCCGTGGCGGTGTAGACGACGCCGGCCTTCAGATCGACCGAGGGGCTGGACCAGATCGGCGCGCCCGAGGGGCCGTAGACGTCGACGCCCTTGGCGTTCTTGCGGCCCAGCGGCTGGGCGTCGGGCATGGTGTGCCAGGTCCACAGCACCTTGCCGTCGGCGGCCTCCAGCAGGGCGACGGCCCCGTGCGCCTTGCAGCAGGCGAAGGTGTCGCGCATCGAGTTGGCGACGTCGATGGCCGAGATCGGCACGACGATCCTGTCGCCCGCGAACACCGGCGTGCCCGAGAGCGGCACGGTCTTGTCGTGGCGCGGATCGACCTTCCAGGCGACCTTTCCGGTCTTGGCTTCGAAGGCGATGAGCTGGCCCTGGCCGTCGCCGCCGACCACCGCCCACGGGCCGTCCTTGCCCAGGCGCCCGTAGGCCAGGCTGGCGCGCACGCCGCCGGGGGTGGCCCACTTCACGCAGCCGGTCTTGGTGTCGAGGGCGACGACGTAGCCGGCCTGGCCGGCGGGATAGAACAGGGTGTCGCCCACGACCACGCCCTGGCCGCGCAGGCCCGAGGTGCGAGGCATGACGAACGACCAGGCGACTTCCAGGTTGGCGAGGTCCTTGGTGGTGAGCCCAGCTTGGCTCGCGCTCATGCGGCGGGAATTGTCGTGGTCGACGCCGAAGCCGATCTGGGCCGGCGCGGCGGTCAGGTCGACGTCGCGCCGGCCTTCGGGACAGCGGTTGTCGTCGATCCAGCCCGTGCCCTGCGGCCCCTCGGGCGCGGCGAGGTAGCTGACGACGTCGCGAAGCTGGCGCCGGTCGAGCCCGTCGCCGATGGGCTTCATGACGCCGGTGGTGAGGGCCGCCGTGATCGTCTGGGCGCTCATCTTGCGCAGCGACGCCACGGGCGGGGCGCGATCGCCGGCCGGCGGGGCGTTGTGGCAGGCGGCGCAGAACTGGTCGTAGACCGCCTTGCCGGGGGGCGGCGCTTCGTCGGTCGCCTGCGCCTGGGCCAGGCTGCCCAGGCCCCAGCCCGCCAGCGCGACAACGCTCGCCGCCGTAGCCGCCGCGGCCACACCCTTCCAACCCAACATGCGTTCCCCCGTACCGGTTCTTCGACCTTCCCGCGCAACCTAGCGGCGCCGTGCGGAAAGGGAATTGCCCTGTTGAAACCTGCGGCGCTTACGCCGGTCCCGCCCATCGGCTAAGAGGCGGCGCCGGCGCGGTCAGCCGGCCCTAAGGACGCGCCTTGAGGTTCCTCTATCCGCAGCCCGGGCTGGAGCAGGCGTTCGCGGCGGCGCGGACGGCCGACGACATGGACGCGTTCCTGACGCGCGTCGTGCGCCTGCCCGAACACTTCCGGACGTCGGACGTCTACGGCCGGCGCCTGTTCGCGAAGGGCCTCGACGCGCTGGTCCCGCGGATGGCGAGGTTCATGCAGCTTCGCGACCAGCCCGCGCGGGAAAAGTCCAACGCCAACGTCTGCATCCTGGCGACGCGGTTCTATCCCACCGGCGGGCACGGCCGGATCGCCCAGGAGGTCATCGAGCGCCTCCAGCCGGCCGGGGCGGTTACGCTGCTGACCGACATCTATCGCGAGCTGCGCTACGCCGACTTCTTCAACCAGCCGACCAACCGCAGCTTCATCGGCGAGCGCGCCTGCCTCACGCTTGGCTCGGAGCTGCTCGTGGAGCGGGTGCTTGAGACCTACATGATGCTGGCGGCCATGCGGCCCACGCGCATCCTCCTGATGAGCCACCCGATGGACCTGGTCGCCGTGCTGGCGGCTTGGCCGTTCCGGGACGTCGTGGAGTTCGTGCACCACGCCGACCACGTGCCGGCGCTGGGCGCGACCCTGCCCTTCGCCGCACATGTGGACGTGACCTACACCTGCCATCTCGCCTGCCGCGAGGCCGGTCTCGACGCCGCGTACGCCGGCATGGCCACGCCCGTCGCAACGCGCGCCATGGCGAGACCGTCCGACGGCGAACTGCGCATCGCGACCTGCGGCAGCGTCCACAAGTATCGCGGCCACGGGCGCCACCGCTGGGCGGACTATGTGGTCGCCGCCCTTAGCCGGCCGGGAGCACGGCTGTTCCACATCGGCGAGACCGACGAGGCCTTCCGGAGCGAACTGGTCGCCGCGCTGACCGCCGCCGGGATCGCCCTCGACCGCTATGTCCTCACGGGCTACCGCCCGAGCCTGCCGGCCGAGCTCGCCGCCCAGGGCGCCGACGCCTACCTGGCGAGCTATCCCGAGACGGGCGCCAAGGCGAACCTGGAAGCGATGATGGCTGGGATCCCGGTGCTGGTCCCGGGCGACGACGACCAGCCGCCGCTCGTGCGCTACCGCTCGCCCCTGCCCGGCTGGCGTCCCTTGAGCTCGCCGGGCGACCTGAACGCGGGCCTGGACTGGGCCCGGGCGCGGCGCGCTGGCCCCCAGGATGCGGCCAATATCGCGGCCCTGGCGCAGGAAGCCGCCCGCTTCGACGATTTCGCAGCCGGCCGCCCGCTCGCCCCGACGCCCGGCGAAGATCGCCTGGCCTGACCTGCGGCCGCATCGCCGTTTGCGGCGGCGCGTCCTTTCCGCTAGAGACACCCTCCGCTGAAGACGCACCCGTAGCTCAGCTGGATAGAGCGTTGCCCTCCGAAGGCAAAGGTCACACGTTCGAATCGTGTCGGGTGCGCCATTTCCCTCCCTGCTGTCGGGTTTCGTGAAACCCGACTCCTGTTTCACAAAGACGACTCCGCGACCTGGCCGCTCCTCAAGCACAGAGCGTTGCCCAAGATCGGAAACAGTCGAGGGCACAACAGGCTTCGAGTGGTAGTCGACCTCAAAGAGCAGCCTCATGACGGCCGTCCAAAGAAGGGCGATCTCCTTGAGCCTGCTGCGACCCTTCGAAGCCTAACGGTCTATGGAGCGTCAGCCAGCCGTCCGCGTCTCATGCATTCCGCGGGACTCGCCAAGAACGCGGCCTGATCGCAGAGCTTGATTCCCTTGGCCGCCGCCCTCTCCTGGCGTCGCTCTTCCCGCGCGGCATCCTCTTTGATGCTCCGTAAGACCGAATCTAGGGACGCGGGCTTCGTGACGGGTTTGTCCGCGCAGCCCGTCGCTTCCCAATAGGCCGCGGTGGGATTCTCGATCAGGCTGGAGCCCGCAGGGCCGAGTAGGATGACCGAGCGCGACATCCGCGATCCGTTTCGGGCCTCAGCGCACGTCGTCATGTTGTCGGGATGCCATGTCCGCACGGTCAGTCCATTCGCCGGTTGAGGACGAGTGGCGGGCAGTGGCGCCATGGCCGCCGACCATGCTCCGCGATCATTGGAGCAGTCGTACTTCGGACATGGCTCCGCAAGCGTCATCGCAGGCATTGCGATCAGGAGAAGAGTCCCAGTCGTTAGTCGGTAGGCGCGCATTGGTTGCCTCCACGGATAGGCTCTATCTTGCCGGTCCGAGGTAAACGAAATAGGCACTTTAGATCCTGGCGCACACTGCTCGATCACCGCTTCATCCTTGGGATGGAGTGGGAGGCGATCGTCGGGGCGAACATTCGCCGCCTGCGGAAGGAGAAGGGCCTGACGCAGGAGCAACTCGCCCGTGCGGCTGAGATAGCGCCACGCTATGTGGCCGGCGTGGAGAGGGCGGAGGAGAACCCTTCATTGCGGTTCCTGGTGAAGATCGCCAAGGCGCTGGGGACGGAGCCCGCGATTCTGTTGATGCGGGCGCCGAGTAGCGATCTGAATTCTTGACAAGCGCGATCATTGCGACTAACGCTCGTCGCAGCGTAGCGCATTGAGCGGTGCTCCTTCGGGCGCTCGCGCCTTCCCCCCAGTCACCAGAGCCGCGCTTAGCGCCAGGACCCATGATCTCCAACTCCTACAGCCTCGACGCCGTCGTGGTGGTGCAGCATCGCGGTCAGCCCGAAGCGTTCGCAGGTCCCTTCACGCTCGGCCTTCTGACCAACGCCCCCACCCCCGAGGGTGCGCACGCGAAGGAACTTGAGGCACCGTATGAACGTCCGGTCGTCGAGTTCGGACCGCCGGCAAGTGACAGGCCCGGTGGGACCCGCCGGAGCGGTGGACGGGTGAGCTTCGGCGCTATCGCAAAGCGCGCGGCTGAGGCCCGCTACGTCGGCATCTTCAAGGGCGACGACATCATCGCCTATGGGCGTCCGCAACCGTCAGCCGGCTTCGTGGGGCCAGAGGAGATCGCGTTTGAGCCCGCCGCCATCAGGGTACGGTTCTGATGACCACTGACGGGGTAATGCGAACCCTGATCAAGAGGGCGAGGCCGGCGACTGATCCCCAGCCGTCTTCAGTAAGGCGTGAGAAGACGTAGGAGCGACAAAGCCGCTATCCCCCAGCGTTAGCCCCACAACGCCGCCCAAGGCTTGATGTGCGCCCACCACTCGGCAGGCGTGAGGATGCGGATCGGGAGCTGGCGGAGGTGCTCACGCTTGCGAACGATCGTGCGGCGATCGCAGGTGCAGAACACATCACAGCCCAAACCGACGGCGTTGCCGATCAATTCCCGATCGGCGGGATCTGGCAAAGCTTCTGTGAACGGCGAATCGATAAGTCGCCGTCCAAGGTTGGCTGCGTACACAACGTCTTCGGTTGGAAGGCCCACGAGTTCGCCAGCGTAATCGAGAAGGCGATCCCGCACGGCGGGCTCGGGCGTCTCGCCGATCTCGGAGAGCGTCTTTCGCGAAGCGACAATCTCCCATGGGGCGCGTCCTCCAATATGGAACACGTGCATGAGAGCCTCAACGTCGTGAGCGCGAGTTACGTCCAACCCGGCTGGCAACCAAGCCTGTTCAAACACCTGCTCGCTGTATTTCACCAACAAGTTCACGACGTTTGTGTCGAGGAACACGCGCCTTGGGATGGCTTCGAATGGATGCTGCTCGCAATCGAGGCTGTGCTGAGCCTGACTCCGATACAGGACCCATCTGCCTCGGGCGCTGTCCCAGTGCTCCAGACCCATCATTCCACCTCGAATGCGCTGTGCTCATGCGGAATAAATCAAGAACACCGAGTCGGGTCCAATGCTTACTGCACCCTTGCTGGAGGCGACGGCCCATCGCGTCAGCGCTAGGCCAGCGTTGGCGGGACTTTGAGAACTCCACTAGGTGGACTGCGTCAGCGGAGCAGGTCAGAGAGCGCCCTGGAAGGCGTCTGGTTGTGCATCCAATGGAGGAAGGATCGGCATGGCTGATGAGCGCGGGCCCTTGGAACTCTATATCGACGCGGAGCGGCCGCTCTCGATAGTCGAGCTAAGTTCGATTCTCACGGCGCTCGACGCCGCTTTCAAACGCTTCGCAGCCAAGCGAGGTAATGAGCCGGCCGACGTGGCGCTTGGCGTTGCGGCGGTTCACTCCGGATCGCTGCGCGTGCTCCTGGACGTGATCGACGGGGCAGAGAAGCTGTGGAGCGCGCGGGAGCAACTGGCTCCCTTCGCGCAGAGCCTCGCAGAAGCCATGCAGATGCTGCTCGCAGGGGGGCGTGGGCCGACGCCGGCCGAGCGCCGCGCGTTGAAGTCGATTTCCGATCCAATCGCCAAAGGCAGCGCCACACAGATCAACCTCGTCAACAACGGCGAGATGCATCTGCATGTCGATGCCGCAACAGCGGAGGTCTTGGTTAGGGCGTTGCGGCCGGCGGAGCGCCCGCCGACGCCGGCCTCCCAGGTGGACACGCCGCGAATGTTGTCCGCCCGAGCGGCGAGATCACTGGCGGGTGCCGGTGTCGAGGGAACCGCCCTCGATGTCTATGGCGAATGGTACGCAAGGCTGCTGGGGGGCCGAGGCGTGCTTGTGCCGATGCGCGTATCCAAGGACATAAGCGATACGCTCGTCAGCGGAGGCCATTACCGTTTCCGCGGATCGGTCGAGACCGGTGCCCGTGGCGAGATGATCGGCATCTCAGTCTACGACATTGATCGCCTGGACCGCCCATAAACCTCCAGGCAACCGCCTGGCACAGCGCAATATGGCGGCTTCACGGAATCGTGGAATGCAACTATCGTCACGCCCCAAGGCGTGGCGGCCGGGGGCGACGCTTCGGAATCTCACTCGCCACACGGAACACTACGCCGGCTTGGGACGCGCGCTTTAATGACTCTTATAGCGCAACGCGATCCTAACCCGCCGTTGGTCCGCACGCCCCAAGAAGTTGATGCGCAGCTTCTAAAGCTCCTAGATGCGAAGAGCGCCGATCCAGACTTTTGGTCATCGAAGGACCGGGATCGGACCGACAGCGCGCACAGCATCTTCCAGTATCCTGCGATGATGGTACCCCTGGTCCAGCGTCGCCTACTCGGCGCCGTGCTTGAGGCCCGGCCTGACATCCAGTCCGTCTACGACCCCTTTATGGGCTCGGGCACCTCGCTGGTGAGCGGGATGCACTACGGCCTCAATGTCTACGGCAATGACATCAACCCGCTGGCGGTGCTCATCAGCCGTGTACGCACCGCACGGTCGGTAGAGTTCACCGTAGGCGCGATCGCTGAGCAGGTGGCAAGCAAGGCGGCGGCCGATCGGCGGGACACGATCGAAACCTCAATGGCGAACCGCGAGAAGTGGTTCCAGACAGACGTCGCGCTAGAGCTGTCCCGCCTGCGCCGTGCGATCCGCAAGTGTGACGACCTTTGGGTGCGTAGGTTCCTATGGGTTACGCTCGCGGAGACAGTTCGGCTGACGAGCAACGATCGAACCTCGACGTACAAGCTCCACGCCCGGCCGGCGTCCGAGATCGAGAAGCGGAACTTGTCGCCAATCACGGTCTTCCGAGATCTAGCGCGCGAGAACGCCGCGAGCTTCACGACCTTCAGACGTCGTCTGAAAGAAGCCAACCGGCTGAAGTCCGCTAAGTACGTCGCCGAGACGGACGTGCGGGTCGCCGACACGCGCAATGCGCAAGACTATTGGGGCGAAGCCGCGCCGTTCGACCTCCTGATGACGTCCCCGCCCTATGGGGACAACCTGACCACGGTCACGTACGGCCAACATTCCTATCTCCCGCTCCATTGGATTGACTTCAAGGACATCGACCCAGCGGCGGATCTCGCGACCCTCCGAACTACTCAGGAGATCGATCGCCGCAGTCTCGGCGGAACGGGAAGCGACCACGTGTGGACAGAGACGAGGTTGCTCGAAGCATCGCCCCGACTGAAACGCTTCGCTGGTGAACTACCAGGAAAGCCAGATGATGGTCGGGCCCGGCTGATCCGCTTTTACACGGACTTCGGAGCGAGCCTCGACAGCATCCTCAGTGTCATGAAGCCAAATAGCTACATGATCTGGACCGTGGGCAACCGCAACATTGCCGGGCAGCAAGTGCCAACTGACCTCGTGCTCGGCGAGTTGGTCGAAGGTCTAAGCTGCAAGGTAGTAACCACCCTGACGCGGCGCATTCATCACAAGCGGATGCCGGATCGGAATGCCAGTTCGGCGACGATGCGCGAAGAAAAGATCCTGCTCGTCCGTAAGGTCGAGGCCTAATCCTCATGGCCAATCCGCACTTCGACATCAGTGCGGCGGTCGTCCGGCAACTGGGCGACGAGCTGGTCTCCGACGAGGTCACGGCGATCGTCGAACTCGTGAAGAACGCCTATGACGCGGACGCCACCTACGCCCACGTCGTCGTCAACACTAAAGACGGGCCAACTGGCCACGAGACGAAATTCCCCAACGCCATCGGCTACGTGACCATCGAAGACGACGGCATGGGAATGGACCGCGCTGATATCGAGCGAGGCTGGCTCATGATCTCGCTGTCCGGCAAGCGGACCATGAAGGCCGCGGGGCAAACCACGCCGAAGGGGCGGACTCCGCTTGGCGACAAAGGGCTGGGCCGCCTCAGCACCCAAAAGCTCGGCCAGAACCTAGAACTCTACACTCGCAAGGATGGACAGGCCGACACGCTGCACGTCGCCTTCGCCTGGGATGCCTTCACGGACGACAAGAGCCTAAGCGAAGTCCCGGTCTCCATTGAGCCCGCAGCGAAGTCGGCTCGGAACAAGGGCACCATGCTCGCCATCTCGGGCCTGCGGAATTCGGAGGTTTGGCGCGGGCGATCGGTCGAGAAGCTGATCGCGGACCTCTCGCAGATCATCTCGCCCTTTGCTGAGGCGCGCCCCTTCTTGGTGACCCTCCGCATCGACGGACGCCCGATTGATCTAGGGCAGGTCTCGGCAAAGGTCCGCGACGCTGCCGTCGGGAAGTTTGTCATCGACTTCGTCGACGGCGCCATGGTGTTGACCGGGAAATTCCGGCTTGTGAAGCTTCGCGGAAATCAAGAGGTAGATGCTTACGAGCAACTGCTGGCGCGGGATAACGGCCGAGCGTTTCTTGACTACCTCAAGGGGCGCAAAGCGCCCGTCGATTTCAAACCAAGTGACGATCCGAACTACTTCTTGGCGTTTAGTTACGGCGTGCCGTTGTCGGCGCTTGGCGGCGTTGAAACGGTGCCGTCTACCGATCCGAATCAGCCGCTGATCGAAGCAAATCCTGGGCCGTTCCACGCTGAGATCGACGAATTTCTACTCCGAGACGATGAGATCGGAGCGAAGCTCGGGGGGCTCGCAAACACCAATGAAGTCAAAGCGATTGTACAGCTTCATGCGGGCATAAAGGTGTTCCGCGATGGCTTCGCAATCAAACCCTACGGGGTGAACGGCGAAGATTGGCTGGAGCTGAGCGCTCAGCAGACGAGCGCGACTTCCTACTACGGACTGCGCCCGCGCAACGTTATCGGCTTCGTGTCCATTAGCGAGGCGGCAAACGGCAATCTCAAGGAGAAGACGGACCGCGAGGGGTTTGTTTCCAACCCTTACTCTCAGAACTTCAAGCGCCTGATGGTCCATGCCGTTGAGAAGATTGGTGCCTTCTATTCGTGGATCCGCCGGAACTTCAACACCTACAAGGCGGAGCTTCCCGAGCGCTCCAAGCCCTTCGAGGGTGGCCGCAAGGCGATTGCAGACGCCGAGAGCGTATCTCGGCGTCTGGCAAGCTATAGCACGGCGGCCAAGTCGCTGGAGGCCAACACCGCCGCCGCTCGGCAGAAGATTGCAGCGGTAACGGCCCGCATCCGGCAGGCGCCTGTGCTGTCCAGCGCTGCCGAACGCGAGCTGGCAAGCTTGCTCACAGAAGCCCAACAGGCGCTCGAAGCCTCACAGGCTCTGTTTTCCGACCTGACAGGGTATGCAGCGGAAGCCAAGGACCTGGCCGATATCGTCGCCGTGCTGTCGCCGCGCTTAGATGTCCTGGCGGACCAGCTTCAGGACTTCTCGGAGCTGGCGGGCCTTGGGTTGCTCGCAGAAGCTCTGTCCCACGAGGTGCAGAATCAGACGGATCGCCTGATGCAGAAAGCGTCAGCGGCGGTGGCGCGCGCCAAAAGGTCCGCGCCCCCGAACGTAGACCTTCTGGTTTTGGGGCAGGAGGTAACCGCGGCGGCTTCGGCGCTGCGGCGGCAGATCGGCCATCTGTCACCTTCGCTACGCTACCAGCGCGATAAGATCGACATCTTCCAGCTCTCAAAGCTCATCGAGGACATCCGCGAGCACTTCGCAGATCGATGGACGGAGGGCGGCATAAGAGCGGAAATCTCGCCTGGCAGCACCGATTTCGCGGTGAAGACTAACCGCGGACGACTGACTCAGGTCGTCGACAATCTCCTCCTGAACGCCGAATACTGGCTGAAGGAAGCGCAGGCTCGCGAACGGAATTTCGAGCCAAAGGTGACCATCGCCTACGCGGCACCACGCCTGCGGATCTGGGACAATGGGATCGGCGTGGACCCAGCCGTCGAGGATGCGCTCTTCGAGCCCTTCATCACGTTAAAGCCGAAGGATGAGGGGCGCGGATTGGGTCTCTTCATCAGCGCCCAAATCCTGGAGTCGATGGGGTGCACGATCTCGCTCCTGAGCGAGCGTAACGAACACAATCGTCGGTACATCTTTGAGCTGGATCTCTCAGGGATCGTTGATGGGTAAGAAGCCAACACTCGCCCAGGCAAACGCTGCTGCTGCTCCGGTCGCTGTCGAGCCGGTCGAGGCTGCGTCGGTAGGGGCAGAGCCTGAGGTCGTGGTGCCGCCGGCCGAGGGCGCCGGATTGGCGGGCGATGACGCCAGCGCCCGGCTCGCCCAACTCTTTGCTCGCTTGAAAATCACCAAGATCGTCTTCGTTGACGATAAGGCCGAACTCCAGACCGACGCAGGCGCCGTCATCAAGGTGTTGGCGGCGAAGGGAGAGGCCAAGGAACCCCTGGCTGGCTTCTTTCCCGGCATCGCGCTCACGTTAGAGAATGATGCTTTGCTTGAGCAGTTGGCGGCGCGCCTGGGCGAACTCGATGCTGACGGTCTCGCGGCCCTTCGCGGCGTGCTGTCCGCTCAGAGCGACGACGCCGCCGAGCGTGAGGCGCTGGGTCGGCTACAGGACTTGTTGCCCGAGGGCACGATCGCACACTTGCTGACGCCCCACGCATGGCACGAGCGGCGAGACGCGCTGATGGAGGAATGTACCGAAGATCGCCGCACCTTATTCCTGTTTGACCAGGAGCTGGAGGTCGATGACGCGGCATTAGGTTTTGCCAAAGGTTCCGACATCATCCGCGACATGGCCGAGAAGGAGCGGACTGGCTTTGGCACTCGGTGGTTCTGCGGAATGCTGACCCACACGGTCGCGAAAGGCGAAGAAGTCGCGTCGTGGCAGGGGTTGGCGAAAAAAGAGAACCTCGACCTTCGGTTCTTCATGCCTATTGCCAAGACCACCTTGGACGACGCGCCGGCCTTCTATGGGGCGGTCTATCGGACCCTGATCAACACCTACTGCCAGACCATGAAAAGTCTGGCGTCCGAAGCCTTTGAGCACGCGTTGAAGGATGCTTTGGAACGGTTTTCAGACCTCGACCCGATCGACTTCGAGCATATGGTCGTCAATTCGTCTGGAGCCGAAGGCGTCTCGGAATTGGAGACTTTAATCAGACTGTATGGGATCATTCAGAAGGATCAGGTCAAAACACAGATCCTACAGCAGGCCCGAGTCGGGGAGTTCGCTGCTGCGGCGCGCGCAGCAAAGGAAATCGCCGACATTGGACGGGTGCTGTCGGCGACCTCGCAGGAGCGCCTGCACAAGCTCCGGCGCGAAGAGCTGTACGAGGGTGATCACCTCGTCAACAGCTATCATGACCCCCTTCGAAACGGGGACCTCTTCGAGATCGGCGAAGGCAACGACGTGAAGCTCTGGGTTCTTGTCGCCCAGCCATGCGACCTCATGGTGCGTAGCAATGGCAAGCGCGCGCGGGAGGAGAACTTCAAGGTCGCCGTCCTGGCGCCGGTCCGCACCAGGCCGTTGGGCGAGGCGAGCGGAGCGAAGGATGGACTGAATTTCTCTCTTGAACACTATGATCACGGCGGCGCTCAATCCGCCATCGTCCAATTTGCCGAAGCCACGCCCGCGAACCTGCAAGTGCTCGACCTCGCTGTTTTCAACAAGGACGGACATTGCCAATTGGCCGCCGAGCCCGACCCTGCCTTGAGCGTGCCGAGCCGGGCGTGGGAGAAGCGGGACGCCGAATTGCGAGGCCATTTCGGCAAGGTGACCAGCCAGATCGAGGCCGCCCGAAAGGCTCACAAAGACGCTGTCGCCGATCTCCTGGCGACCGCGATCATGCCTCGGGGCGCGCCGAAAAAGGCGTTCGCCAAGTATGGCGCCTACGCCAGCGGCGCGTTCACCTATCCCATTCGTCGGTGTGGTCGCATCCGTGATCCCTTGGCGACATCGTTGCTCTCGGCCTACAGCCGGTTCTTGGCGAGAGACGCCTACGAGCACGACTTCTCGAAGGCCGAATAGCGACGCTCGGGGGCGGAGCCCATGCCGACACCCTTGGAGCGCTCGGCGCAGCGTTGTCGGGACGCCTATGAAGCGTTAGCAGCGGCTGAGACCTATGGGACGGCCCGCGTTTGCTGGGAGGATTTCCTGACGCATTGGCGACGTACGCTCAATCGCTGCGACGCCGCCGGGAAACGCGCACGGGGACGATCATACGTCGTCGCCTATAATCGCGTGTCCGCCAATGCCGCGGTGGCTTATCTTTGGGCCGCGAGGAACGCCGAGGAGCACGGCCTGGCCGAGATCGCCACCGTCCAGGATAGCGTGATCGCGATGGGTGCGTTTGGCGGCTATCTTGAGGAAGAGGGTGAGAGCGGCCCGAACGGCGAGCGGACCTTCACCTACACGCCGCTTTCCGACGATCCGCCGCCATTTCTCGCTTTCCTGCCTGAGCACATCAAACTGCAGCCAATCGTTGACCGCGGTCAGGTAGTGCCAGTGCCGCCGGGATACGACTACGATCTGGGAGTAGTCGCCGCTCCGGTCGCACTGGCGAAAGTTGGCTTGGACTTTCTCCACCAGGAAATGGCCGGTGCCGCCGGCGGGCGGGAGCCTGGTGTCGAGCGAAATGATGTGAAATCTGACGAGTTGGGCGAGCCCCCGTAGAACCGAAGGCGTAACCGGGCGCGGGCTTTCGCTACGTATTGTTTGCTCCGATTTGGCACACCTTCTGTTCGGCCGCGCCACGCCAATAGCCCAGCTCGGCAACGATGAGCCGGACGGGCAGCGACGCGGAGTTGCGACCTTTTGGAGCCTCTTCGAGTCACGATTGCGGAGTACTCGTGACTCGCGGGGAAGGAAAGAAACTAGTAATCAGGGAAACGTGACTCGGAAACGTGACTCGTAAGGTGTGATCCTCTAAGAAATCTCGCCTCTGGCCTATAGAATGCTCCGGCCTCCTACAGAATCTAGGAGGTCCTATGCTTGTAGAATTCAAAAGTCGCGACGTGCGCGGCGCGCCAGGCGACATACTCGCTACCGTGATAGAGCGCACGGACGGCGAACCGATGCGGCGCATCACGAATGGGCGTCGGCACCGGCCGGTTGGTCACTACTACAGCCAGAAGAATGGCTTCAGCGTGCCCTGGGAGTCGCGAAACGAACTCCATGGCTTCTACCACGCGGAAGTTGATGCAAACGTGGTGGCGTACCGTGCCCAACCGCACACTTTGCGCATGGGCCTGCACGGGGTGGTCTCGTCATACACGCCGGACAGGGCCGACCGCCTTTCGGACGGGCGGACCGAGATCATCGAGATCAAGGATGCGTTCAAGCCTGAGCGTGATCCGGCCTATGAGCGGAAGCTCCATCAGGCGAGCGCGATCTACCGGCACCTTGGCTGGCGCTTTCGCATCGTGGAGCGCACCGACCTGGAAGCGGCGCCTCGGTTCAAGACGATAGAGGAAGTTCAAAGCTACCGGCGGACCGCTGTAACGGCCCAGGACGTCTTCGTCGTGTCGCGACTGTTCCACGACAGTCCTGAACGCACGCTCGGCGAGGTCATAGCGCTGTTCGGGAACCCGGTCCTCGGCATGGCGAAGGCTTACGCCATGACTGTCCGTCGCATCCTGGCGCTCGACCTCACGGTCCCCCTGAACGACGCGATGCCTGTGCGCCTGCTTCGCGCCGAGGGAGCCGCTCATGCGTAAGCAGATCAATCTCTCGCCCGGCCAACTGGTGCTCATCGACGAGCGCAGGTTCGAGTTCCTGAATCCGGTCCCATCTGAATCGGGATGCCCCGATGCGCCCGACGACCTCCAGTTCAGGAACCTTCGTACGCACCGCGTCGAGACCTTGACGGAGTTGGAGTTCGACGAACTCTATCTCGCCTGCAAATTGACTTGGCCCAACAAGTCAGATCGACCGGGCGATGAACCGCCGGAGGAGCCTTGTGAGGCGGGGGATCTCTGCGGCGGTTGCGTCAAGTGCGCGGACAAGCGTCTCCGCGCGAACCGACTCCATCTCTTGAGGGCTTTCGACGCCGATCCAGTGCCCAAGTCGGACGCCGGCTTACAGGCCTTTCTGGATCGGGAAGGCCCAAACGCTCCCTATCCCGCCGACCGTCTGCCGCGCGCGGCCACCTTCCGGCGCCTTCTTCGCGAACGGGGTGAGCCCGGCGACCGTCGCCGGAAGTACGTGGGCGACCGGAGACGGGGCGGGCCACAGAAGCCCCGCATCCACGCGGTCGCCGAGCAGCTCTTATGGGAGCTGGCTGAGCCTTACTGGACCAACATCAGGGTCTCAGCGAAGGACGTGCACGCGATGCTTCACACCGCACTCGCGGCGAAGAACCGCGAGCGTGAGGAGAAAGGCCTCGCGGCCATTCCCATCCCTGGCCGGACCACCGTTTGGCGGATGCTGACGCGCCACACCGACTTCGATCACGCCCGCCTGCGCTTCGGCGCTCGCAAAGCAGCTCGGCTGTTCACTCCGATCAAGGGCCGCCTTCAGGCCAAACGAATCCTAGACGTCGCGATCATGGACCACACAGTCCTGGACTGCTTCGCCGTTGATGATCGGGACAACGTCCCGGTAGGCCGACCGTGGCTCACTGTCTTGCTGGACACGTGCTCGCGATACCCGCTGGCCTTCATCCTCAGCTTCTCGCCGCCGAGTCTGGAAACGGCGATGGCATGCATTCGACGCGCTGTTCGGCCAAAGGCCGACCTGCATCAGCGCCATCCGGAACTTCGTGAGTGGGTCGCATATGGGGTTCCGCGCACGATCTTGGTCGACAACGGGTGGGAGTTTACGGGGACGTCTTTCAAGGACGCCTGCGAGGATGCCGGCATCTCTGTGGAGTGGGCCCCGGTTCGAACGCCGCAGTACAAAGGTGCCATCGAGCGCCTATTCGGCACGCTGAACACCAAGCTCATTCACAAGCTCAAGGGGGCAGTGCCGTTCCGTCCTCAACTACTCAAGGAATACGGGATCGATCCGCAGGCCGAAGCAGTGCTGCTGCTCTCGGAGCTGGAGGAGCTTATCCACCATGTTGTCACCGAGGTTTACGGCCGCGAGTATCACACCGGCATTAAGGCGATCCCGGAGCAGGTCTGGCGAGAACGCCAGGCCATCGACGGCATCGACTACGCGGCCGATCTTCGGGCCTTGGATCGCTCCATGGGCAAGCTTGGGCCTAAGCGTGTGCTGAACCGACAAGGCGTCGAGTTCAAGGAGCTTCGATTCTGCTCTGACGCCGTCTTCGGGCTGCTGAACGACCTTCTGCCGCGAGCGTCCCGCCGGAACCGCGCGGAGGGCTCCGTCCCGATCAAGTTCAAGTACTGGCCGGAGGACCTCTCCAAGATCGCGATCTGGAACGGCGTTAGGGGCAACTATGTCGACGTGCCGTGCACTCAGCCGCTCTATGCGCGCGGTCTCAGCGAGCATCGGCATGACGTGACCCGCCGGTACGCGGTGCAGCAAGGCCTCAAGTTCAGCACGCAGGATGAACGCTGCGCCGCGCAAGCCGAGCTCAGCAGGAAGATCGCATCCTTCGTCAACGAGCGGAGCATTGGTCGGCGAAAGCAGCTTCAGCGGTTGAGGGAGCCCTCTAGCGACGGGGCTGCGTACAACCAGGCTGCGCCGGCAACGCCGATCGAAGTAACGCTCGTCGAGACGATCTCAAACCGCCGGAACGGCGACCAGGTGCCGAGCACATCCCCTCGGAGTGGCTCGCAGCGCCGGGGACCGGCGAGGCCCAAGAAGGCCGCCGTGACGCCCCCCGCGCCGGCTGCTGTTTCAGAACCTGTGGCCGACCCCTTCGCGTCCTACAATCGCGCGGAGATGATCGAAGCCGCCCGCAAGAAGGTGTCACGATGAGCAGGGACCTTGTCGCATTGGCGGCCCAGCGGCGCGCACTTCTCGATGGGATCTTCGTCGAGACTCCGCGCACCAACCAAGCGCACCAGAAGTTCCATTACCTGATGGAGCATGCGGCAGTGACGCCGGCCTGCAAGCTCGCGGTGCTCCTCATTGCGCCTTCGCAGTCGGGAAAGTCGAAGCTGATTGAGAGCTTTGCGAGCACCTTGAACACGCCCGAACTGCTCGCCGCGCGGAAGATTCCAGTGCTGCACGTCACGCTGCACGCGGAAGTCACCCGAAAGGGGCTCGCGCAGGACATCCTCCTCGCGCTCCAGGCCTTGGATGTCGAGACCGGGCCTATGAAAGGCAGTGAGCAGGAAATGTGGGAGCGAGTGTATCGCTACCTAGCATATGCCGGGGTGCGCCTGCTCGTGCTGGATGAGATCCATCACCTGAAGTACAGCAATATTGAACGTATGGCTCGGTCGGTTGGCGAGTGCATAAAGCACGCGCTGCTAAAGGGTCCCTGCCCCGTCGTTCTCTCGGGAATCGAGGCGGCTGAATTGCCGTTCCAAGCCAACGAGCAACTTCAGCAACGCTCGATTCCGGCGATTCAACTCGCTCCATTTCTAGCGACCAATCCGTCGGATCTCGATCTCTTCATTGAGTTCATGGTGGAATACATCGTTCGGATAGAGGAACTAGGTGTTGCAAAGCACGCCACGAATCTAATCCAGGGTGACATCCCGGCATGCATCCTCGAAGTGTCCGGGGGCGTGCTCGGCGCGGCGTGCCGCCTTATCAAGGAGGCGGTGCATGTGATGACCCTCGCGGGAAGAAGCGAGATCAGGCGAGAAGACCTAGTAAAGGCCACCGATGAGGCCTTCATCCGGGGTAACTTGGAGAAGCCGAATCCTTTCGTTGTGGGCCTCACTCCGCTCAGGGCCGCGTGACCATGAGGCTCAGCCACGAAATGGTCGCCAGGCCTCTGCTCATCCCTGTCGATGCGCACCGGGATGAGTGTCTCATGTCGATTGTACTTCGAACCGCCGAGGCGAACGTCTTCGGTCGGATGAGCCGCATGCTGCCGTTAGCCGGCATCACCGGGACACGCACGTCGTACATTCCGTACACGGGGCAACTGCATGTCGACGCCCTGGCGGCGCAGATGTCGATTTCACCTGATGCTGTACGCGCCCGTATGCATCCGTGCGTGCAACGGCCAAACAAGCTGCACGAGTGCGCCGATTGGTACGGTACTCCGGTGCCGCGACGATGGTTGGCCAGCCGCGAGAGGCGCATTTCGCCCGAGGGTCTGAAGCGCTCGCCGTATCACCGGGCAATCTGGATGATGCGGGCGCTGCCCTACTGTCCGGAGACGCTCCAGACCCTGATCTGCGATTGCCAGGTTTGCGGGAGCGCGCTCACTTGGGAAGGGGCCCGCTCCGTCATGAGGTGCGAGACCTGTGATGCATCGTTGGCGGACCAGGAAGCACCCTCACTTTCGACCGACCTCCATGAGGACGCGAGAGCGCTCGCCGATCTAGTCTCACACGACGAGCTTGTGCGGAATCGCGCGTGCTTGCGCCTGCCCGACGTATTTCGAAGCTGGGAAGGTGGGGACGCCTTTCAGGCGGTCGTGGAGCTGGGGATCATTGCGTTCCAACCAGTGGCGCTGAAGGGCTGCACGCGTTGGAAGCGGCTCAATAGGGGCGACGTGTCCGATATCTCCGCTACGGAGTTGGTCGGAGGCTACCGCTTCATGGCGACTTGGCCTTCCAGCCTGGAGCAACTGCTCAAGCATGTCGTGCCGGGGCGGACCGGCGTCAAACGAGATCTCTGGGGTCGGCTAGGGAAGTACTTCGATCCGACGGCGCCGGCCACGCCTCTCCGCGACCTCATTAGACAAGAGGTCCCACGTATCCTGCCCCAGCTCGGCTTACCGTTCCGGTCGAACCAGTGTGCGGCAGTCGGAGCCTCGCGCGGCGGAGATACCGCATCAGCAAGCGAAGCCGCGGCGCGGTTCGGCGTCGACAAGGGCGTTATTGGGCGGCTGATCCGAAGTCCGGATTGTCTCGTAGCCAAGCACCCAGGCCGCTCCGGCCTATCGCTGTTGCACCTGGACAGCGTGGAGGGGGCCCTGTCTCGCTGGCGTGCGACCGCTACGGCTCAAGAGTGCGCCAGGGCGCTTGGCGCGCCTGCGCACTGTATCGACGCCTTGTGTGAGGCTGGGTTGCTGGCGCGCGTGCAAGATCGAGACGTGCGGCTACTCACAGAGGGGAAGGATGCCTTTGACAGGGCGGATCTCGAGTCTCTGATTGAGACCTTAACGCGACTCCCGCTCACGACTGGCGCCGAAGAGCCAGTGGCGCTGCACCGCGCCATGATCGGTGAACTCCACCCAGACGCTTGGGCGGTAGCTGTTTCTGGCCTTCTTTCTGGGGCCGTATGCGTCCGGGGCCGACGGTCGAATGCCGAAGCCCCACTTGCCGGCTTGTACGTCGATTTCTCCGAGATGAGGCAGGCTATGCTGCCTGTACGATCTCGCCCGTTACCGGAGCTTTCCATTTCATGCCAAGCCGCCGCGAACCTCCTGGGCGTCAGTATTGCGGTCACAAGCGGGGCCGTGCAGGCTGGCCTGCTGCCTGGCTGCAAATCCGCCGCGCGCGTGGACATCAGGTTGACTGATCTTGAGGCCTTCCATCAGGATCACATCCTGGCGCAGGAGGTGCTGCGGAACTTCGGCATTCGTGCGCAGGACTTCGCCGCTTCCATGCGCAGCCATGGCTTCAAGCCCACCGCACACGTATACAATACCTACTTCTGGCGGCGAGGCGATGCCGTCCAAATACTGCCTTAGATAAGTCGACCTGCCCGTTCCGGCTGGCGCGCGTGGTCAGCACCAACCAATGGATCGCCAATCACACATGCTTTCGCGAGGACTGCCAGAGTTGGACGCGATGCTCGACCTCTATCGGAGGCTTGAGTACGCCTTGAAGCGCTCCGGCTTCCTCAACTCAAAATGGAAGCGCGCGAGCGCTGACTGGGCTGCTTTCGCCCAGGAGCTGGGTGACGAGTTCTTCGCTGAGATGCGAGACTCGGGCGAAGCGGCGACACTGATCGCTGAGCCGCCGCGCGTGCGCATGCGGGAGAGCATGGAGTTTGAGCCGGCCGTGCAAAGGCCGGTCGAGGACGTAGTCGAGCTATTCACCCGCGGGGTTTGCCAAGTTCGCCACAACTACGAGCACGGGGAGAAGCGGTTCACTTCCGAGAGCTTCGACCGTGATGCGGCATTGGTTCGAGATGCGCTTAGAGTGATGGAACGCGCGGCGGGTCGGATCCATCGTGTCGCCGAACTGCTGAAAGCGCCAACGATAGGGGGCGGGTGATGGCTGACCCTCCAGCGAGCTTTGCAGATCTCACCGGACCAAGGAATTATCGCTGGCCCAAGAAGGGTGACCGGCTCCTACGTAGCGCCGCCGATTGGAACAAGGGTGTCACCTTTGCCCAGAGCGCGCTTTCGCGTCACGTCTACATTTGGTCAGGCTACATGCGAGCGGCGGAGGCCCTGATCGAGTCTTGTGCGGACGACCCGCCCACAAGGGAGGTGCTGGTCTATCCCATTCTCTTCACCTACCGCCATGGCATCGAACTGGCGATGAAGTGGATCATCGCCCGCTATGGGCGCCATGCGAGCGTCGAGATTGGCGAGACTGAACACCACAATCTCTGGGAGCTTTGGGGTATCTGCCGATCGGTCATAACCGAACTCGGTGGAACCGATGACGCTGCAACGCCGGTGGTGGAGCAATTGATCAAGGACTTCCACGATCTGGATAAGTCAGCCCTCGCGTTCCGCTATTCAGAAAGAAAGGACGGCGTTCTCATTAGGCTACCTGACGGGGCGATCGACTTGGACAACGTTCGGGACGTGATGGAGGGCGTCAGCCATTTTTTCGACGGAGCGGACGGCTTGCTGGACGCTAACGTGTCCGCCTCGCCTTACTGACCTAGTGGCTTCTGCGCAGGATCGCTCGAGTCGGGTTGGTTGAAATTAGGCGGCTAGAGAGTCGAAAAGTGCGAAACTGGAGTCGCCAAAAGAAGCCTCCATCCCTCGCCGCTAGAGGCGACTTCAGTGAAACCCAACACCTGCTGAAGACCTACCGGTACCGTTGACGCGGGCCGCCGCAGGCGTCCTCCTGCCACCGGCATTCGGGAGGAGAGAAGCATGAGCGGCATGACGGTCGCCTATTCGGCGGAGGGCGTAGAGTTCGTCGGGACGGTGTTCGCGCCGGCGGGGTCGGGACCTGCGCCCGGCGTGCTGGTGGCGCACGAGAGCCCGGGGATCACCGAGCACACGCTGGCGGCGGCGCGCAAGCTGGCCGAGCTGGGCTTCGTGGCCCTGGCGACCGACTACCAGGGTGGCGGCCAGGTGGTGACCGACCGCGAAGAGATGATGCGGCGCTACGCCTGGTTCATGGCCGATCCCGGCCACATCCGCGCCCGGCTCGAGGCGGCGCTGGACGCGCTGAAGGCCCAGCCGCGGGTCGATCCGGCGCGGCTGGCGGCGGTGGGGTACTGCTACGGCGGGACGGCGGTGCTGGAACTGGCGCGCGGCGGCGCGGACCTGAGAGCGGTGGTGGGCTTCCATTCCGGGCTGGGCACGGCGCGGCCGCAGGACGCCGCCGCGATCCGGGGCAAGGTGCTGGTCCACATCGGCGCCGACGATCCGGTGATCCCGCCCGACCAGCGCGCGGCCTTCGAGCGCGAGATGACTGCCGCCGGCGTCGACTGGTGGATGGTGACCTACGGGCGGACCGGCCACAGCTTCACCAACCCCGAGGCCGACGGCTGGGGTATGCCCGGCTTCGCCTATTCCGCCGAGAGCGACCGGCGGTCCTGGGCGTCCACCGTCGAGCTGTTCGGCGAGGTTGGCCTGGCCTAGCGGCTGTTGCTCCGCGGCAACAATTCCCCTCTCAAGCGTGGCCGCACGCTCAGGCCGACTGCCATTACGATGTTTTTTTGACTACGCCTGCCGCACAAACAGGCAGCGATTCAAGCTGCGGTTGCGGAAGGACGAACCCCATGACTAACCGTAAGCTCGCGCTCAGCCTGCGCGCCAGCGCCCTGGCCCTCCTGATCGGCGCGCCCGCCGGCCAGGTCTTCGCGGCGGAAGCCCCCAGCGACACCGAGGTGCAGGAACTGGTCGTCACGGCGCGCAAGCGCGACGAACAACTGATCGACGTGCCGTTCTCGGTGGCCGCCCAGAGCGAGGCGCTGATGCGCAATCGCGGCGTCACCAACGTGGAAGAGCTGTCGCGCACGGTCGCCAGCTTCACGGTGCAGAACCTCGGCCCTGGCCAGAGCCAGGTGGCCATCCGCGGCATCTCGGCCGGCCAGATCGTCCGCGACCAGCCGGGCGTGAAGGAGCAGGTGGGCGTCTACCTCGACGAGAGCGTCATCTCGATGTCGCTGTTCACGCCGGACCTCGACCTGTTCGACCTGAACCGCGTGGAAGTGCTGCGCGGGCCGCAGGGCACGCTGTTCGGCTCAGGCTCGCTGTCGGGCACCGTCCGCTACATCACCAACCAGCCGCGCACCGACAAGTTCGAGGGCACGGTGGAGGCGACGGCCTCGACGGTCCAGGGCGGCTCCACCGGCGGCAATCTGAAGGGCGCGGTGAACATGCCGCTGAGCGAGCAGGCGGCCCTGCGCGTCACGGCCTATGCGGAGAAGTTCCCAGGCTTCATCGACGCGGTGCAGCCCGGCGGTTCGGTGGACAAGGACGTCAACGACGGCACGCGCTACGGCGTCCGCGCCGCGCTGCTGTTCAAGCCCAGCGAGAACCTGTCGATCACGCCGCGGATCCTCTACCAGAAGATCGACGTCGACGGCTTCAACCGGGTCGACATCTACAACATCCTGGCCAACCCGTTCACGACCACCCGCCCCCGCGCCACGCTGGGCGGCCTGAAGCAGTTCACGCAGCTCCAGGAGAAGTTCAAGGACGAGTTCACCCTCGGCGACCTGACCGTCCAGTACGACATGGGCGACCTGCGGTTCACCTCGATCACCAGCTACAGCGACCGCAACGTGCTGGTGCTGCGTGACGCGGGCGCGCTGACCAGCTCGATCACCGGCGGGTCCATCGGCCTGCCGCCGGCGGTCTACACGCTGGACTCGCCGCTGGCGGACACCACCGATTCCAAGACCTTCACCCAGGAAGCCCGCATCAGCTCGGGCGGCGAAGGCCCGCTGCAGTGGGTGGCCGGCGCGTTCTACTCGCACATCGACCGCGACTACGCCCAGGACCTGTTCGTGAAGGGCTTCTCCGCGATCAGCGGCATCCCGAGCGCCAGCGACGTGGCCCCGACCGACCACCTCTACTACTCGACGGTGCCCTACAAGCAGAAGCAGTTCGCCCTGTTCGGCGAGGCGACCTATTCGGTCACCGACCGCCTCGACATCACCGGCGGCCTGCGCTGGGCCGACTATAAGGAAACGCGCACGCTGACGTTCGACGGCATCTTCGCCGACAAGACCATCGCGGTGCCGGGCCGCACCAAGGCCGACGCGTGGGCGCCGCGGGCCATCGTGGCCTACAAGGCGACCGACGACATCACCCTGAACGCCCAGGTGTCGAAGGGCTTCCGCCTCGGCGGGATCAACGACCCGCTGAACCGCCCGCTCTGCACCCCCGCCGACTTCGCGACCTTCAACGCGCTGTCGACGCCGAGCTTCAAGAACGAGACGGTGTGGAACTACGAGGCCGGCATGAAGGCGCGCCTGGGCGGGGGCCGCGGCTCGCTGACCCTGGCCGGCTTCTACGCCGACATCTCGAACCTGCAGGCGACGATCGACGCGGGCTCGTGCTCGTCGCGGATCATCGCCAACGTGAAGAGCGCCAAGTCGACCGGCTTCGACGCCGAGTTCGACTATCGCCTGACCGACAACTTCGACATCGCGGCGACCGCCTCGTACAACGACGCCAAGCTCACCTCGAGCCTGAACGACGCCGCCGGCAACCCGATCCAGGGCCTGCGCGACGGCAACCGCCTGCCGACGGTGCCGAGGTTCCAGGGCTCGGTCAGCGTCGGCTACGAGCGCGAGATGCAGAGCGGGCTGGAGGCTTTCTCCAACCTGACCTGGCAGCACGTGGGCAAGCGCTACACCCAGGTGTCGGACCAGGAGAACAACCCGCGGACCGTCGCCCTCTTCCCGAACGTGGGCGCGGGCACGGCGACCTCGCTGATCTTCCCGCTGGAGCTGCCGTCGTACGACGTCCTGAACCTGCGGATCGGCGTGCGGGGCGAGGGCTGGGAGGCCGCGGCCTTCGTCAACAACCTGGGCGACGAGCGCGCCAAGCTCTCGATCGACCGCGAGCGCGGCCTGCGCGCCCGCTACGGCTTCCTGACCAACGCGCCGCGCACCTACGGCGCCACCGTCCGCAAGTCGTTCTAGGCTGAAAGAGCGCGGGCGCGGCTCGATCGCCGCGCCCGACGCCTCGCAGTCGGGGTCACCTGCCCCGGCCCGCTGGCGGCCTTTCGACCGCCCGGCGGCATGGCCCGCCGGCCGCCGCCCTGCTCCTCGTCGCAGGATCTACGTACCGCCAGCGCGTTTGGACGAACGCAGCTTCGCCGAAGCTCGCGCGCGGCTCGAAAGCGCGGTATGCGGAGGCGTGGGGAAACGCATCCGGACAACGGCCTGGGCGGCCGCGCTGGCGATGGCCGCCTGCGCCGCGCCGGCCTTTGCCCACAACATCGGCGGGACGGACGCGGCGTTCGTCGCGGCGACGCGCGGACCCGATCCGATCCCCTTCCTGTACCTCGGCGCCAAGCACATGGTGACCGGCTACGACCACCTGCTGTTCCTGGCGGGGGTGATCTTCTTCCTGTTCCGCCTGCGCCAGATCGCGCTGTACGTCAGCCTGTTCTCGCTGGGGCACTCCGTCACCCTGCTGGCGGGCGTGTTCTTCGGGATCCGCGCCGACCCGCACCTGGTGGACGCGGTGGTCGGCCTGTCGGTGGCTTACAAGGCGTTCGAGAACCTGGGCGGCTTCCGCACCCTGTTCGGCGTGCAGCCCGACGGCCGCGCGGCCGTGCTGGTCTTCGGCCTGGTCCACGGCTTCGGCCTCGCCACCAAGCTGCAGGCGCTGAACCTCAACCCCGAGGGCCTGCTCGTGAACCTGCTGTCGTTCAACGTGGGCGTCGAGATCGGGCAGGTGCTGGCGCTGTCGGTGATCCTGGCGATCATGGCGCTGTGGCGGAAGACACCCTTGTTCGGGCGCACGGCGGCGGGCGCGAACGTGCTCCTGATGCTGGCGGGCTTCGTCCTCGCGGGCCAGCAGGTCGCAGGCTACATCTTCGGCGGAGCGGTCTCATGAGCGAACAGGTCCCGCAGCCCATGCCCAAGGGGCGGCTGATCGCGGCGGTTCTGGGCGCGCTGGCGCTGGCCGCGCTGATTGTGCTGGGCGCGATCCTGCCGGCCGAGTTCAACCGCGACCCGCTGGGCGTGGGCAGGCTGTCGGGCCTCTCGCGGCTGTGGGCGCCCGACGAGAAGACCGTCGACCCGAAGGCCGACGGCGCGGCGCGGGCCCGCGAGTACGACACGCCCTTCCGCACCGACGTGGTCGAGATCCCGCTGGGCGACTTCATGGCCGGCGCCGACCGCTCGGAGCTGGAATACAAGGTGCGGATGAAGAAGGACGCCACCCTGATCTACTCGTGGGAGGTGGTCGGCGCGGCGGACCCGCGGGATTTCCACTTCGACCAGCACGGCCACACGACGCCCAAGGCCGGGGAGTCCATGACGGTCGCGACCTATCGGCAGGCGTTCGGCCTGAAGCAGCAGGGGGCGCTGACCGCGCCGTTCGACGGCATCCAGGGCTGGCAGTTCTCGAACTCCAGCGAGAGGCCCGTGGTGGTGCGCCTGCGGCTGGCCGGGTTCTACGAGCTGATCCCGGCGGGGCAGCCCGGCAACGAGGCCGGGATCGTCGCCAACGTCCCCGCGGCGCGGGCGCGGCCACACTAGCCGCGCCTCTGCAATACGATCGCCGCAATTGCCGCATTGAGTGCGGGCAAGGAGATTTCGCGTATGCGTACCGCCCTCGCCCTGTTGGCCGCTTCCGCCGCGCTGGCGCTGGCCGCGCCCGCCCTCGCCTCCGAGCCCGACGCCCCGGTGGCCACGGCGACGAAGACCGAGGCGCCGCTCACCACGGCCGAGCAGATCGACGCCTTCATCAAGAGCTCGCCTGCCCGGACCCAGCGGCAGTCGGCGGACGACGCCGTGGACGGCGTGGTGGCGCGGGACGACCGCAAGCCGCATGGCGAGGTGAGCGTGGCCGTCGGCACCGGCGGCTATCGCAGCGTCTACGCGCGCACGGACATTCCGGTGGGCGAGACGGGGCGCATCAGCCTGGCTGTCGAGGACTCCCGCGGCCGCGGCTTCGGGCGGGGCTGGTACGGCGGCCCTTACGCGCCGGGCTCCCTCGGTTTGGCCGACCGCCAGCGCTGCGACCTCGAGGCCATGACCCCGCCCCGGCCGCTGGACGCCGTCGGGCCGGGCGGCCGCTGCGCGCGGCCGGCCGGCTGGTAGGCGCTACTTCTTCGCCTCGGGCACGGCCGGCAGGGGATCGCCCTTGGCCGGGCCGTTGGCCTTGAGGTCGGGCTGGATCACGAACTGCTCGTGGCAGGCGACGCAGACCTCGTAGAGGCGGCCGCCTTCGTCGAACACCGCCTGCTTGTCGTGCTTCTCGGCCGCGGCGCGGGCGATCATGGCCCGGTCGCTCAGCATCTGGGCGTACTTGTTCCAGTCGGCTTCCGGCTGGCGGACGCGGCCCGGGAGCTGCAGCGAGTTGCCGGCCTCGACCAGCATGGTCGCGCCGCTGACCAGCACGTCCCAGCCCTCGTCCGTGGTGGGCGACAGGTCGCGTTCGCCCTTCTCGGTGATCTCCGTGCCCGAGCCCTTCCAGTACATGAAGGCGGCCGGGTCGACGAAGTGGCCCATGAACTCGGTCATCGGCAGGTCGGTGTTGAACTTCGCGCCGGCAGGCGCCTTGGGCGCTTCGGGCTTGGCCGGCTGGCAGGCGGTGAGCAGGGCGGCGGCGGCCGCGAGGACGAGGAAGCGTTTCAAGGGCGGAACTCCTGGGCGCCGCGTGACGTTGCAGGCGCAACCTTAACCCCGGCTTTCCGCCGGGCGCCCGTACGGAACGGTTACAATCGCTTCGGCGCCGCTTCGGGGCGGCATGGCGAGCTAGACTGTTATTGCCGAATGGAAGCGATTTCGGGGTCGCGCGTTTCCCTTCGGTCGCGACTTGCGCAATATGCGCCCAATCGCAGCGATCGACTCGACCAGGAAACGCCTTTGACAGACCAACCCCTGCCGCCGCCGGCGGCCAACGCGCTCGAACTCATCGGCCGCACGCCGATGGTGGAGCTGAGCGGCTTCGACACCGGCCCGTGCCGGCTCTTCGTGAAGCTGGAAAGCGCCAACCCCGGCGGATCGATCAAGGACCGCATCGCCCGCTCGATGATCGAGGCGGCGGAGAAGGACGGCTCGCTGAAGCCCGGCGGCACGATCGTGGAGGCCACGGCCGGCAACACCGGCCTGGGGCTGGCGCAGGTGGGCCTGCTGAAGGGCTACAAGCTGCTGCTGGTGGTGCCCGACAAGATGGCGCGGGAGAAGATCCAGCACCTGCGCGCCATGGGCGTGGACGTGCGCATCACCCGCTCGGACGTGGGCAAGGGTCATCCCGAGTACTACCAGGACATGGCCCAGGCGATCGCGGCCAAGCTGAACAACGCCGTCTACATCAACCAGTTCTCGAACCCGGCGAACCCGAGGGCGCACGAGACCACCACCGGCCCCGAGATCCTGGAGCAGATGGCGGGCGACGTGGACGCCGTCGTGGTGGGCGTCGGGTCGGGCGGCACGCTGACCGGGCTCGGCCGCTTCTTCGCCAAGGCCAGCCCGAAGACGAAGATGGTGCTGGCCGACCCGGTCGGCTCGATCCTGGCGCCGCTGGTGGAGCGCGGCGAGACGGTCGAGCCCGGCTCGTGGGTGGTCGAGGGCATCGGCGAGGACTTCATCCCCGACAACTGCGACCTGGAGCTGGTGGCCAAGGCCTACGAGATCCCGGACAGCGAGAGCATCGCCACGGCGCGGATGTTGCTGACCAAGGCCGGCATCCTGGGCGGCTCGTCGTCCGGCACGCTGCTGGCCGGCGCCCTGCGCTACTGCCGCGAGCAGACCGAGCCCAAGCGGGTGGTGACGCTCGTGTGCGACACCGGCAGCCGCTACCTCTCCAAGGTCTACAACGACAGTTGGGTCGCGGAACAAGGGCTCGTGGACCGGGAGCTGCACGGCGACCTGCGGGACCTGATCGCGCGGACGCCGGGCGACGCGGTGACGGTGGGGCCCGAGGACACCCTGCTCACGGCCTACAACCGCATGCGCCAGACCGACGTCAGCCAGCTTCCGGTGATCGACGACGGCCGGCTGATCGGCCTGATCGACGAGAGCGACCTGCTGGAAGCGGTCGAGGACCGCCGCCAGGACGCCCGCTTCCGCCAGCCCGTCTCCACGGCCATGACCGCGAAGCTGCATACGCTGCAGGCGGGCTCGCCCCTGGACACCCTGCTCCCCATCTTCGAGCGCGACGAGGTGGCGATCGTGATGGAAGGCAAGGAGTTCCTCGGCCTCATCACCCGCATCGACCTGATCAACTACCTGAGGAAAGCGGCGTGAGCGCTGAGCAGCACGGCAGGAACCGCCTGGACTTCGCCACCCGCGCCATCCACGGCGGCCAGGAGCACGACCCGACCACCGGCGCGGTGATGCCGCCGATCTACGCCACCTCGACCTATGCCCAGTCGAGCCCGGGTGTGCACACGGGCTTCGAGTATTCCCGCAGTCAGAACCCGACCCGCTTCGCCCTGGAGCGCGGCATCGCCGATCTCGAGAGCGGGACGAAGGGCTACGCCTTCGCCTCGGGGCTTGCGGCCATCGCCACGCTGCTGGAGTGCTTCGACGCCGGCGACCACATCATCGCCAGCGAAGATCTCTACGGCGGCTCGTTCCGGCTGTTCGACAAGGTGCGGACCCGCTCGGCCGGCCTGCGGGTGACCTATGTGGACCTGGCGAACGTCGAGGCCATCGAGGCGGCCATCGAACCGCGGACGCGGATGGTGTGGGTGGAGACGCCGACCAATCCGCTGCTGCGGCTGGCCGACCTGGAGGCCATCGCCGCGCTGTGCAAGCGGCGCGGCCTGATCGCGGCGGCCGACAACACCTTCGCCAGCCCCTACTGCCAGCGGCCGCTGGAGTTCGGCTTCGACGCGGTGATGCATTCGACGACGAAGTACATCGGCGGCCACTCCGACGTGGTCGGCGGGGCGCTGGTGGTCGGCGACAACGCCGACCTGCGCGACAAGCTGACGTTCCTGCAGAACGCCATCGGCTCGGTGGCCTCGCCGTTCGACAGCTTCCTGACGCTTCGGGGAATGAAGACCCTGGCGCTGCGGATGCAGCGGCACTGCGAGAACGGCCAGGCGATCGCCGCGTGGCTGGAGGCCCGCAAGGACGTGGCCAAGGTGATCTACCCGGGCCTTCCGAGCCATCCGCAGCACGCGCTGGCGAAGCGGCAGATGTCGGGCTTCGGCGGGATGATCACCGCGGTGCTGGACCGCGACCTGGCCGGGACGAAGCGGATGCTGGAGCGCACCGAGCTGTTCACCCTGGCCGAGAGCCTGGGCGGGGTGGAGAGCCTGATCGAGCATCCGGCGATCATGACCCACGCTTCCATCCCGGCCGAGACCCGGGCGCGGATCGGGATTTCGGACGGGCTGATCCGGCTCAGCGTGGGCGTGGAGAACGTCGAGGACCTGATCGCCGATCTGGAACGGGCGCTGGGATGAGATCCACGTATGTGGAGAACATCATCTCATATATGGATGATCGGCCTACATTCTTGCGAAGCCTTGGCCTTCCAGTTGCTCCCCCGTCGGGGGAGCTGTCGGCGAATGCCGACTGAGGGGGTCTTCAACCGTCGGAGATGACCCCCTCCGGCGCTTCGCGCCACCTCCCCCCGGAGGGGGAGGAATTTGGGCTAGAGGAACAGGTCGGCGCAGGCTTCGACGATTAGGCCCTCCAGTTGCTCCCCCGTCGGGGGAGCTGT
>NZ_JANINU010000178.1 GCF_024508875.1 Phenylobacterium sp. | reverse complement strand
CAGGTGACGCAGCCCGGCGGGTCCTTGTCGAACAGGTTGTTGACGCCGACCGCGATGCTCATGTCCTCGGTGAGGAAGGTCGGGCGCCAGCGGAGCTGGGCGTCGACGTAGAGGCGGGCCTCAAGCTTGTTGGGGTCGCCCGCCTCCTGGACCTTCGAGATGTAGCGGCCGGTGACGGTGGCGCCGAAGTCGGCCTTGTCCCAGTCCAGCATGAGGGTGGACTTGGTCTTGGGATAGGCCTGGTCGGGGCTGCCGCGCTCGGTGCCTTCACGCTCGATGGCCAGCAGGCCACCGGCCGACGGCACGTACTCGGTGAACTCCAGCAGGCGCGTCGTGTACCAGCGGGCGCCGAACTGGCCGAAGTCCCATTCCGGCGAGGTCCAGACCAGGTTCACGTCGAGCGCGCGGGTCTTGATGCCGCCGATGTTGATCAACGGGTTCGAGATGTTGACGATCTGGCCCGAGGCGGTGCGGGTGATGGTGGCGCAGGCCAGGGCGTCGTTCGTCTGGGCGCAGCGGTCGACCAGGCTCTGGCCGTTCTGCGCCTGGATCGCGTCGTCCAGCTTGATGTTGGAGTAGGCGACCTCGAGCGAGACCGAGCGCGAGAAGCCGGTGTCGCGGAGGAACTTCGGCTCCCACACCCCGCTGAAGTTCCAGCTCTCGCTGGTCTCGGGCTTCAGGTTGCGGTTGCCGCTGGTGATGACCGAGATTTGCGGGTTGAGCTGGGTATAGGTCCCGCTGGCCGGGACGCCGCGGGCGATGCAGTTGGCCCGCACGGCGGCCGGGGTCGCTGCGCTGAAGCCCGAGCAGGGGTCGTTGATCTCCTGGTCGAAGCGCGACGCCGTGCCGAACAGCTCGCCGATGGACGGGGCGCGGAAGCCCTCGCCCCACGAGCCGCGGAACAGCAGTTCCTCGGTCGGACGCCAGGACAGGCCCGCCTTGAACGTCTCGTCCGATCCCGAGGTCGAGTAGTCGAAGATCCGGGCGGCCAGCGAGGCGTCGAGGCGGTGGAAGAACGGCACGTCGGCCAGGAGCGGCACGCGCAGTTCGCCGTAGGCTTCCTTGACCGTGATCTTGCCGCTGGCCGGCTGGGCCGGGATGTCGGAGCCGAGGCCGGCGGCGACGATGGCGTCGGGCTGGAAGTAGCCCTCGGTGCGGCGGCGCTCGAGGCCGACGGCGAAGGCCAGCGGGCCGGCCGGCAGGTCGAACAGCTCCCCGGTCAGGTTGGCCGAGAAGTCGGTCAGCTCCTGCTGGCTCTGGTCCTGCTGGGTGAAGCCGATGAACTGCAGCATGGCCGGGGTGATCGTGCCGACGCCGCCGAAGATGTTCAGCGGCACGCACGAGCCGGTGCACTGGGCGGCCGGGCCGAGGGCCTGCTGCACGCGCTGGGCGTTGACGTTGCCGGTGAAGGTCTGTTCGGCGTGGTTGCGCGAGTAGAGGCCGTTGATGTCCCAGTTCCAGGTGCGGTCGCCGACGGCGAACTCACCCGACAGCATGGCCGTCACGTTCCAGGTGTCGACTTCCTGCTCGTAGTGGCGGGGACCCGCCTCGATCAGGCGGCGGCCGATGAAGGCGTAGGTGCCGGGCTGCAGCGTGAAGCCGAAGGGGTTGTAGGGGTTGGTGGCGTCGACGGTGACGGTGTCCAGCAGGTTGCCGTTGCCGGCGTCGGGGCCGACGAACAGCGGCAGCGGGGCGGCCTGGTTGGCCGACTTCCGCTGGACGTAGCTGGCGCGGACGCGGAGCTGGGTGGTGTCGGTGATCTTCTGGGTCACCGAGCCGAACAGGCTGACGCGTTCCAGCGGCGTGGAGATGTAGTTGTAGGGCTGGAAGTTGAAGCGGTCGGCGGTGGTGAAGGCCTTGTACTGCGAGGCCGCGCCGGTCGGGTCGGCCGGATTGTAGGTCGGGCGCTGGCCGACGGCGAGGGCCTGGCGCAGCGTCATGTCGAGGTCGCGGCCGGTGTTCGGGTCGCTGACGATGAAACGGCCCAGCGGGGTGCCCGAGCTGCACCCGCCGGAGAGGCAGGAGGTGGCGAACGGCGCCGGGAAGCGGCTGATCTTGCGGTCGGCGGCGTAGATCGGGTCCTGTTTGAAGTAGCCGCCGCCGACGACGATATCGAGGCCGTCCGAGGAGGCGCCCCAGGTCAGATTGTAGTCCTGGCTGAAGCCGTCGTCGTGGTCGGTCTGGCCGATCTGGGCGGTAGCCTGGAAGCCGTTCTGGCGCTGCTTGGTGATGATGTTGACCACGCCAGCGATGGCGTCGGAGCCGTAGATCGGCGAGGCGCCTTCCTGCAGCACTTCCATCCGGCCGATCATGGCCGTGGGGATGGTGTTGAGGTCGACCGAGCCGGGCACGCCCGAGGCGGCGGCGCCGGGCACCCAGCGCAGGCCGTCGACGAGCACCAGCACGCGGCGGCTCGAGAGGTAGCGCAGGTCGATCTCGGCCGAGCCCGCGCCCACGCCGCCGCCGTCAGGCGGATTGCCGAAGTTACCGGAATTGTTGAACTTCGCGTTCAGGCCGCCCCCGGCCGAGGGGATGCGCTGCAGGACGTCGACCGTGGAGGTCAGGCCCTGTTTCGCGACAATGGCCTCATCGATCTGGACGACCGGCTGGGCCTGGTCGAGCGGACTGGTGCGGATGCGCGAGCCCGTGACGACGACCTCCTCGACGGAGGATCCCGTTTGGGCCGAGGCGGCTGTCGCCCCCGCGCCAAGGGCCATCAGGACCGCCCACGAGGCGGCCTGCGCAAAGTGATTTCGCATGGAACGTCTTCTCCCCGCGCCCGACCCGCGCCGGGCGCTTCATGACGGGAGGATGACTGTTTCAGCAACGAGTCATGTCAATCCGGCAACACGGAGAACGCCGGAACTTTTATCGAGGGTTGCAGCTAGGCCACAACTCGCCTGCGCTGGCGCAGGGTGGCGCCGGCCATGCCGAAGCCCGCGATCATCAGCGCCCAGGCCGCCGGTTCCGGGGCAGGCGACGGCTCGCCCACCGGGCCGTCGTTCGGCGAATCGTTCGGGCCGCCGATATCGGAAGGGCCCGGGCCGAAGGGCTTGAACGCCTCGGGCTGGTCTCCGCCGCCGCCGAACGAGGAGATCGAGCCGAGGCCCGTCGTCTTCGAAGGCTTGATGATCTCCAGCACCAGCGTGAGGTCGCCGTCCTCGGGGTTCCAGACGAAGTCGAGCCCGTCGAACGACAGCTCGTCGCCGCCGATCCCGGCCATGTTGTATGAGCCCCACGTGCCCAGTTCCTGGCCGCCCGCCTGGAAGCTGATGCGGAAGGTGGAGCCGTCCAGGCTGCCCAGGACGCCGCGAGCCATCAGGAACTTGCCGACCGTCATCGGGCCGGTGGCGTCCTTGGCCGACCAGGTCTGGGTGAAGACCCCGTCGTCGTTGAAGCAGGTGGTCTTGCCGCAGCCGTCGCCGGGGCCGACGTCGAGCACGGTGACTGCGTGCGCCGGCGCGCCGGCGAAGGCGATGGCCGCTACGGCGGCGGTGGCTGCCAGGACGTTACGCATCTCGTACCCCACGGTTTCCCGTCGGGTAAATGACTCACCCCAGAGTGGAATCACAAGTGCTCGCCCCTGCCGGGGGAGTGGGATTCTCCCGTTAGGGGATAATTAACCACATCCTGTGGTCGTAACGTCCTGAGCGCCGCGGCGGCGGCGCACGGCGGCGCCGGCCAGGCCGAAGCCGGTGATCATCAGAGCCCAGGAAGCCGGCTCAGGCACCGCGACCGCCGCGAGCGAGTCGCGGTCGGGCGCCGCAGGACCGGCGAGGTTGATGCGGGGCGCGGCAGCGCTGATCGCCGCGGCCGTGAAGGGCGAGGCGGCTTGATAGGGGTTCGCGGCGAAGCCTGCGAAGCCGCCGCCGAGGCCCACACTCTTGCTGGGCATCAGAACCTCGAGCTTCAGGACGAGATCGCCATCGGCTCCGTTCCAACTGAATTGCTGGCCATTGATGGTCGCGTAGTCGCCGGCGAGCGTGGCCAGAACGTACGAACCCCAACTGGACACAACTGTCCCGTCCGCAGTGGTGAAGCTGATCTTGACGGCGTAGTCCTGAAGATCGCCCACCAGCCCCTTGAACAGCCTGAGCTGCGAGACATCGAAGGCGCCGTTCTTCAAAGAGAAGGACTGGGTGAACACCCGTGCGTTGTCGGCGAAGCAGCCGGAGGCTGCGCAGAGGCTCGACGGTCCGAGGGTGAGGGTGGTCGCCGCGTTCGCGGCGGGAGCGGCCGCAAGCACGGCCGCGGCGGTGGATAAAGCGAGCACCAGGCTCTTCGACATGTCAGCCCCACGTCAAAGTGTTTACAGCCCCCGACGCGGACAAGAACTCGCCACAATCAGGAAGGTTGCGGCGTGGGGCGCCGACCTCGAATTTCGGCGGAGGTGACGAAGGCCTAGGCGGCCTTCGCCTTCTCGATGTCCTTGGGCAGGGTGATGGCGGCCAGGAGGTAGTGGACGCCCGCCCAGGCGTAGATGAGCAGGTTGGAGACGATGCCCGAGCGGGTGCCTTCGTTCATCGCCGCCTTGCAAGCGGCGGCGACGTCGGCGGACGAGCCCGGGGCGGCGACGCCGCCCTTGCAGACCTCGAGGAAGTCGCCGGCCATACCCTTGGCCGTGAAGGCGTGGCGGGCGAACTGGTCGATGCACCAGCCGGTGAAGGGAGGGCCGAAGCCCAGGGCGATCAGGTTGAGCACGAAGAAGAGGACGGCGACGGCGGTGGCGCGCATGCGCGTGTCCATCACGTTCTGGACCACGCCGAACGTCGGGCCGAGGTAGGTGTAGTGCAGGACGCCGGGGATCAGCAGGATCGCCCAGGCGAGCTGATAGCTCTCGCGCGTGTAGGCGAAGATGTAGATCGGCGTGG
>NZ_JANINU010000177.1 GCF_024508875.1 Phenylobacterium sp. | reverse complement strand
CCCCGCGAAGGTCCTGGTCGTCGTCGACGATGAGGAGGGTCTTGCGTTGAGCCATACGCGGCAACAAACACCATCAGGCGGGTTCGCCGCAAAGGGATTCGAGGTTCCGATGATCTTCGTAGCCACGTCCGACGGCTGGCTGGACATCGGCGAGCGGAAGGTCCGCTGCGCCCTGGGGCCCGCCGGGGTTGTTCCCGCGTCCTCCAAGCGCGAAGGGGACGGCGCGTCGCCGGCCGGGGTCTGGCCGATCCGGGAGATCTTCTATCGGCCCGACCGCGGGCCGCCGCCGGCCAGCGAGTTCCGCGTCCACGCCATGACCGAAGACGATGGCTGGTGCGACAACCCGGCCGACCCCAACTACAACCGCCATGTCACCCTGCCTTATCCGGCCAGCGCCGAGCGGCTGTGGCGCGAGGACGAGGTGTACGACATCGTCGTCGTGCTGGGGCACAACGACGACCCGCCGGTCCCCGGCATGGGGTCGGCGATCTTCCTGCACATCTGCCGGCCGGGCTATCCGCCCACCGAGGGTTGCGTGGCGGTCAACAGACCCGACCTGGAAGAATTGTTAGACGTGGCGGTCCCCGGCGACGCCGTGGAGATCCGGAGCTGACGTGAGCCATCTGCCCGTCCGCCAGATTGTCGAGCCCGGCGCCCTGCCGCGCCACCGACATGCGGAGGGCTATGTCGCTCTGGTGATCGCCGGCGGCTACGAGGAAGCGGGGGACGCGGGCCGCCGCCGGGTGGGGGCCGGCGACGTGGTGGTGCATCGGGCGTTCGAAGCGCATCTGAACCGCACGCCGCCTGCGGGAGCCCAGGTGCTCAACCTGCCTCTCCCCACGGTGCGCCTGGGCGCCTTCGGACAGGTCGACGACCTGGATGCCTTGGTCGCGACCGCCGCGCACGATCCACGAGCGGCTTCCGAGGCCCTGGCGGCCGCGTTCCGCGCGGTCGGCCCCGGCGGCGCGGACTGGCCCGACCTGCTGGCCGCCGCCTTGGCCCGGGGCGACGCCAGACCGCTCGGGGAGTGGGCCGCCGATTTCGGCCTGTCGGCCGAGCACCTGTCGCGCGGCTTCGGCAGGGTTTTTGGCGTCAGCCCCCAGCGCTTCCGCCTGGAGTCCCGCGTTCGGGCGGTGCTGCCCGGCCTTGCCGATGAGGCCTCGCTGGCCGATCTCGCGGTCGCCTACGGCTTCGCCGACCAGGCGCACATGACCCGCAGTATCCGCGCGATCACCGGTCGCCCGCCCGGCGCGTGGCGCAGGTCAAATCCGTTCAAGACGACGCCCTAGGGACAGCCCAGCCTGGGCCGATGAACAGACGACAGCTCTTGGCGGCCGGCGCCTGCGCCGCCCTGCCGTTCCCCGCTTTGGCCCAGGCCCCGATCCGCACCCGCTGGACCGTGCGGGGATCCGAGGGCTTCGACGCCTTGTGCTTCCTGGGGCCGCTCAGCGGCAAGCCGCTCTACACCCGGTACTACGAGGCGGAGCTGACCGCTTTCCGGCCGAAATTCCCGGCGCCGGCCCAGGCGGCGCTCGACCGCCTGCAAGCCGCCGCAGATGCGCGCGGCTCGTTGCTCGCGCCCGGACTCTGCACCCTGCTGTCCGGTGCGCCGGACGCCACGCTGGACGAGGTGATCGCGGCCGTCCGCGGGGCGGAGACGCGCGTCCTGCCCGCCTATAGGGCCAGTCCCTACTGGGACCAGGAGTCGTGGGACACCTTCCTAGCGGGCCGCGCCGACCTGATCGCGATCCTCGAGGGCTTGCGCACCGCGGGGTTCGCAGAGTTCCGCCGCGGCTTCATCGGCGCCCGGCTCGATCCCAAGATCGCGGCGCTGTCCGCCCGTCTCGCCACGGCGGACGTCATCGCCGAACAGGAGCGCCTGATCGGTCGTGCGCTAGACCCGGGCATCGAGATCGTTCTGCTCTGGTTCTCGAAGCCCCACGGCACGCGGATCCAGGGACAGCGGTTCCTGAGCCACGTGGATTATCCCGACGCACTGACGATCCGCATCGCCGGGCACGAAATCCTCCACCCGCCATTTCCGATGGAAGGGGGAACGGCGAAGGCCGCGATCGCCGCCCTGGAGGCCGACCCGCTCATGGTCCGCATCGTGAAGGAGCACGACCCGTCGTTTGGGTACAACTCCATGGAGGGGATCCTCAACGAGGACACGGTCCAGGCCCTGGACCAGATCATCGCCGAACGCCTTGGTGTCGCCCTGCCGCCGGCGAAGCGCTGGGCCATGGCCGACGACGGCATGCATGTCCTGGCCGCCGGGCTCTACGGCATGCTCAAGGCCGAGGGCTACGACCAGCGGGGCGGGAATATCGAGGCCTGGATGGCCGATGCGGTGAAGACGAAGAAGCTCTCGCCCGAAAACCTCCACGCCTCGGCGTCGAGGGTGCTGGACGTCCCCGCCGACCAACTCTGGCCGCGGAAGAAGGCGGCCTAGGTTCGCGCGCCGAACACCGCCGAGCCGACCCGCACGCTGGTGGCGCCGAAGCGAATGGCGGTCTCGAAGTCGCCGCTCATACCCATGGAGAGCTTCGAAAGGCCGTTGCGCTCGGCGATCGTGCGCAGCAGCGCAAAATGCGGCCCCGGCGGCTCCTCGGCGGGCGGAATGCACATCAGTCCCTCGGGCTGCAGCCCGAAACTCGTGCGGCAGGCGGCGATAAAGGCGTCGGCGTCGGACGGCGTGATGCCCGCCTTCTGCGGCTCCTCGCCGGTGTTCACCTGCACGTAGATCCGGGGCGATCGGCCCTGTTTCTGGACCTCCTCCGCCAGCACGCGCGCCAGCTTCTCGCGGTCGAGGCTCTCGATCACGTCGAAGAAGGCGACGGCTTCCTTCGCCTTGTTGGTCTGCAGCGGACCGATCAGGTGCAATGTGAGGCCGTCCGCCTTTCCGGCCCACCGCGCCTCAGCCTCCTGCACGCGGTTCTCGCCGAACACCTTCTGGCCCGCGGCCAGGACGGGCGCGATGGCGTCCCAGGGCTGCTGCTTCGAAACGGCGACCAGAGTGACGTCCCTCGGATCGCGGCCCGCCCCTTGCGCGGCGCGGGCGATCCGGGCCACCACGTCGGCATAGCCTTCGGCGTTGGGAGCGACGCTCATCTCGGACTTCTGGACCCTTCAGCGGACGGCCCGGCTTCTAGCGCGCCGACGGGCGAAGGGGAATCCGGTTCGCAGGCCTGCGGGAGCGTCGGTTGGGCAGCAGAGAACCCTGCCGTGCCTCCTGTTCTTCACGGACCCGGTTCGCACGCCGGCCCCGGAAGCGCTGGCCACCCGGCTGCCGAAGGGCAGCGCCATCGTCTACCGCCACTTCGGCGCCCAGGACGCGGAGGCTCGCGCGCGGCGTCTGCTCGCCATCGCGCGGGTGAGGGGCCTGAAGCTGCTCATCGGCCGCGACGTCGCGCTGGCGGCGAGGATCGGCGCCCACGGCGTCCATCTGCCCGAGAACCTGGCCCACCGCGCCCTGCCGGTGAAGGTCGCCCATCCCGGCTGGCTGGTGACCTCGGCGGCCCACTCCCTCCGCGCTGCTAGGGCGAGTCGGGCGGATGCGGTGGTGCTCTCGGTGACGTTCCCCTCCCGAAGCGCGTCGGCCGGCCGCGCGATGGGCCCCATCCGCCTGGCGTTGCGGGTGCGCGCATCGGGGCAGGCGGCCTATGCGCTGGGGGGCGTGAACAACAAAACGGCCCGCCGTCTGCTCGACGCGGGCCTCATCGGACTTGCCGCCGTGGACGGCTTCAGAACTTGAAGGTCGACTCCAGCCGCACCTTCGGCTGGTCGGCCGGCCGCGAGGCGTTCCGGCGCGGGGTCAGGTCCTGGTCGCCCAGGCTGACCGAACCGCCCACGCGGACCGATGGCGTGATGCGGAAGTAGGCGCCAGCCGAAACGTCGTTCGGGGCGGCGGCCCGGCCGTCCGGCTGCAGGATGTCGAGGACGATGCCGAAGCGACCCTTGGAGGCGTCGAACTTCGTGTTGCGCCCGGCATTGGGCGCCAGGGTGATCGGCTCGGACTTGACGGTGAAATCGACCGGCTTGGAGACCTTGTCGGCCGCATACGCTCCGCCGGCCACCGCGCTCATTAGCGCGGCTGCAGCAAAGACGACGCTCATACGGCGCTTGGTCATCCCAGCCTATATAGCCCCAACGGTCACCATTCGCGACCTCGTCCCCTAAAGAACACATCGCGATTGCCGGCGAATTAAGGCCGGCGCGAATTTCCGGTCAACGGGACTCGCCCGCTTCGGGTCCCTGTCGGGGCAAGATGCTCAAAGTGTGTGGCGAACGGGCCACGCGATTCCTGTTTGGCGAGCACCAACGCGTTGTTATAGAGGCAGCCGGCGCGGGGGCGGCGCCGTGGCGCGGCTGCGTCGCGGAAATCTATGGAGACGGATGCATATGCCGTTTGTGCGCGGTAACCGGATGCGTGGCTTTGTGATCGTGGCCGCGGCGCTGAGCGCTGTGAGCCTGTCCGCGTGCGGTAGCGTCCCCAATCCCTTCGGCGGCGGCAAGGGCGCCAAGGTTCGCGCGTCCGGCGACAACGCCGCCGCGATCGGCGTCAACGGCTATCTGTGGCGCGCGACGCTGGATACCCTGGCGTTCATGCCGCTGGCCTCGGCGGATCCCTACGGCGGCGTGATCGTCACCGACTGGTACACGAACCCGGAAAAGCCGGACGAGCGCTTCAAGTGCACCGTCTACATCCTGGATTCGCGCCTGCGCGCCGACGGCCTGAACGTCGCGGTGTTCAAGCAGCAACGCGACGCCAGCGGTAACTGGGTCGACCAGCCGACCGCTGGCCAGACGGAAACGGACATCGAGAACTCGATCCTGACCCGCGCGCGCCAGCTTCGACTTTCGAACATCAAGGGCT
>NZ_JANINU010000176.1 GCF_024508875.1 Phenylobacterium sp. | reverse complement strand
TTGGAGTGTCGGTTGGCCACTGCCGGCCCAGGGGGGCTGGGGGGGCTGTTCAGGATCCGGGGCCAACAGTCTCTGACCAACCGACGCTCTCAATATCGGGGGCGCATCTGGCGGGCGATTGGCCGGAATAAGGTCATTTCGAGGCGTGCGCGCTACGAAGGCCGCAGTGGAATTCGGGGGTGGCCGGACTCAAAAACTTCATGCAGGCTCGTGGCGATGGCATTCGACCCGAGCTATTCGGCCCCGCGCCAGGCCGGAGTGTTCTTCGAGCGGCGCGAACTTGAACGCCTGCTTCGGCTCTACGGCCGCATGGTCGCCGCCGGCGAGTGGCGCGACTACGGGATGGACAGCCTGCGCGAGAGCGCCGTCTTTTCGGTCTTCCGCCGCAGCTCCGAGGCGCCTCTTTACCGGATCGAGAAGCACCCGGCCCTGGCCCGCAAGCAGGGCGCCTGGGCGATCGTCGGCGAGGGCGGACACATCCTGAAGCGCGGCCACGACCTCGACCAGGTCCTCCGCTTCTTCGACAAGGGCCGCTTCTCGGTCGTGGAATAGAAAAAGGCCCCGGATCGCTCCGGGGCCTTCGTCGTCGTGAACCTGCGTAACGATCAGCGGCGCTGGCCGAAGAACTGCAGCAGGAATTGGAACAGGTTGATGAAGTTGATGTAGAGGCTGAGCGCGCCGTAGTTGGTGGCCACGGCCATCGAGCCCGTGTCGCCGCCCATCTGATAGTACGACATCTTCAGGTTCTGGGTGTCGTAGGCCACCAGGCCGGCGAAGATGAACACGCCCAGGGCGCTCAGGATCATGTTGAAGCCCGGCGGGTGCCAGAAGATGCCGACCAGCGACGCCAGCACCAGGCCCCAGACGCCCATGATCAGGAAACTGCCGAAGCCGGTCAGGTCCTTCTTGGTCGTGTAGCCGAACAGCGACAGCGCGCCGAAGGCGGTGGCCGTGATCAGAAAGGTCAGCGCGACCGACGAGCCGGTGTAGGCCAGCAGCCAGACGCCCAGGCCCGCGCCGATCAACGACACGACGGCCCAGTAGAGGAAGCCCGAGGAGCGGGCGGTGGGGTTGCGCATGAACATCGCGCCGATCAGCACGACGAGCGGGGCGAAGCGGATGACCGTGCCCAGCGCGGTGAAGCCCGCCAGCCGGCCATCGGCCGTGGTGACGTACAGCATGCGCATGACGGGCTCGTAGGCGGAGGTCAGCCAGGCCAGCGCGGCCGACAGCACGAGGCCAAGCGCCAGCTTGTTGTAGACTCCCAGCATGAAGCTACGGAGACCCGCGTCCACCGACATGTCGGCGCGGTCGGCGGGGACCGTGCGCGCGTAGCCGCGGTTGAAGTCGCTCATTTGAGCAAAGCCCTATGATGCGCGTCGCAAACCGGACGCGAAGGAAATATCGTTGCGACCCGTGGCCAAAGCAAGGCCTCTCCACGTGTCGAACGGTAAACGCGTTAGGATACATGTATGATCCGCCTCTTCGCCGCGCTCGATATCCCGCCTGAGATCGGGCGTAGCCTGCAGTCGCGTCAGGTCGGCATCGACGGCGCCCGGTGGCGGCCGCTGGAGGCGTTCCATGTGACCCTGCGGTTTTTCGGCGAGGTGCGCCAGGACGTGGCCCGCGACCTGGACGCCGAGCTGGTGCGGGTATCGGGCCGGCCGTTCGAGATCGTCCTCGAGGGCGCCGGTTCGTTCGCGGACGGCGACGAGATCAACGCGGTCTGGGCGGGCGTCGCCGAAAATCCCGAGCTGCGCCGCCTCGCGGAGGCCTGCGAAAGCGCAGCCCGGCGCGCAGGCCTGAAGCCCGACAAGCGCAACTACAAGCCGCACGTCACCCTGGCCTACCTGCGCCGGCCGGACCCGGCCGAGGTCGCCGCCTGGATCCAGTCGAACAACCTGCTGAAATCGCCGCCGATCACGGTCGACCGCTTCGGCCTGTATTCCAGCGTGCTGACCAAGGAGGGCTCCCACTACACGCTGGAGGCTGAATACGGGCTTTAGCCGCGGGCCTCAGGCCTCGACGGCATAGTCCTTCAACACTCCTAGCGGGACGATCGCGAGAGTCTCCTCGTGGGTGCTCTCCAGCACCACCTGGGGGGCGGCGCCCGCGTCGAGGGCCTCCTTCCAGCGCGGCGCGCACAGGCACCAGCGGTCGCCGGCCTTGAGTCCTGCGAACCCCAGGTCGGGCCGGGGCGTCGACAGGTCGTTGCCCACGCTCCTGGAATAGCTCAGGAATTCGTCGGTCATCACGGCGCAGACGGTGTGCATGCCCACGTCGTGCGGGCCCGTCTCGCAGCAGCCATTGCGGAAAAAGCCGGTCACGGGATCGAAGGAGCAGGGTGTGAGCTCCCCGCCCAGTACGTTGCGGGCCCCGGCGTCGTAGCGGATCGGGCGCGTAGCCATGGGCACATCCTAAACGCTAAGAGTCGCGTATCGCCAAGGCGCCAGGAGCCACAGTCCACATGAACGCCACCGCTCGTCCACGCCGCAGCGCCCTCTACCTGCCGGCGTCCAACGCGCGGGCGATCGACAAGGCCCGGTCTCTGCCATGCGACGTGGTCATCCTCGATCTGGAGGACGCGGTCGCGCCCGACGCCAAGGCCGAGGCGCGGGCAGGCGCGATCGAGGCGGTGAAGGCCGGCGGCTTCGGCGGCCGCGAGGTGGTGATCCGCGCCAATGGCCTGGACACCCCCTGGGGCGCCGCCGACCTGACCGCGATCGCGCAGGCCCGGCCCGACGCGGTGCTGGTTCCCAAGATCTCGGCGCCCGAGGACCTGGCGGCCGTTCGCACGCGGCTCGGCGAGGGCCTTCCGGTCTGGGCGATGATCGAGACCTGCGCCGCGATGTTCCGGCTCGATGCGCTGGGCGCCGAGTCGACCAACGTCGGCGTCGAGGCCTGGGTGATCGGGTCGAACGACCTGGCCAAGGAGATGCGCTGCAACCTGACGGTCGGCCGCGAGCCGCTGCTGACCGCCCTGTCGCTCAGCCTGATGGCCGCCCGAGCCCATCGTCTCGCCATCCTAGACGGGGTGTACAACGAGATCGCCGACGCCGAGGGGCTGGCGCAGCAGTGCGCCCAGGCCGCGGGGTTCGGCTTCGACGGCAAGACCCTGATCCATCCAAGCCAGGTCGAGGCGGCCAACACGGCCTTCACGCCCGCGCCCGAAGCCGTCGCCTGGGCCCGCACGGTGGTGGAGGCGTTCGGCCAGCCCGAGAACGCCGGCAAGGGCGTGCTGAAGGTGGCGGGCCGGATGGTGGAGCGTCTGCATTTCGCCGAGGCGAAGCGGCTGCTGTCGGTGGCCGACGCCATCGCTGCGAGCGAGGCTGCATGAAGCCGGCGCGGGTGCTGATCGTGGCGGCGCTGGCGGCCCTGGCGGCCGGGCCGGCGCTCGCCCAGCGGCCGCCCGCCGATCCCATCGACGCCCTGCTGCGCCCGCTGCCCAAGGACGCCGACGTTGAGGAGCCCGACACGGCGGCCACCGGATCGAAGGTCGATCCCGACCCGGACCTGCCCACCGCGCCGCAGCCCTATCAGCGCTACGCGCCCCCGCCACATCCGACGCTGACCGCGCCGGTCTTCATCAACGAGACAGGCAAGGCTCCCGACGGGCCGGCGACGCCGGTGGAGGAAGCCTACGACAGCCGCCTGCGCGCGTCGGCCGCTTCGGTGCAGGGGTTCCAGGGTCCGATGGAGGGCGGCTGGACGCTGTCGGCGGGCGGCAGGCCGATCTACGCCTTCCAGCTCGTCGACAAGAACGGCGTCGTCGACGGCGCCTGGCGCGACCTGCGCCGGCCGGGCGCGTTCGACGCCTCCGGCTTCTTCGAGATCGTCGAGCGGACCGGCGGCGACCTCACCTTTCGGCTTTCGGACGAGGTCGTCGCGGTTCTGCACCCGCACAGCGGCGCCTGGACGGGCGAAATCACCGAGGCGGGACGACGCGAACCCGTGACCCTGGCGCGGCGAGCGCCCTAAAGACCGAGGTTGACCCGCGCGGCGTGAAGCGCCGCCCGCAACGGCTCGTCCGCGTAAGGCTCCGCCGCCCCGACACCCCATACCGGTCCCGGCCAGGCGGGGTCGTCCGCGCGCCGACCGACGACGTGGACGTGAAGCTGCGGGGTCAGGTTGCCCAGTTGGCCAACGTTGAGCTTCTCGACGGGCCGACCCGACGCCTCGCCGACCGCGCGCACCGCGGCGCCGGCGCGGACCACCTCCTCCATCAGGGCGGCGCGGTCGTTGGCGCTGAGGTCCTCGAGCTCGCGCGCCCCCGCGATCCTCGGGATCAGCACGATCCAGGCGTAGCGCGCGTCGGCCTGCAGGCGCGCGTGGCAGAGCGCCAGTTCGCCCACGGCGTGCGACGTCGGCGGGAAGGCTGGGTGGAGCTCGAACATCGTCCCCTGCGGATGCGGCGTGGCGGCAACAAGCACAACGAGCCAGCAGAGAGCGGGCGCTGTCTGCAAGAATCTTTTTGTCCCGCGCATCGTCCGGGCGGCGAACCGGCTTCCACTTCGCCTGACGACGCGCTAGAGCCGCGCCGACATCACATCAAGGAGCCGTTCTATGGCGAAGAAGCCCATCCGCGTGGCGGTCACCGGCGCCGCGGGCAACATCGGTTACGCCCTGCTGTTCCGCGTCGCCTCGGGCGAGATGCTGGGCAAGGACCAGCCGGTGATCCTGCAACTGCTGGAGATCCCGGTCGAAGGTCCGCAGAAGGCGCTGAAGGGCGTCGCCATGGAGCTGGAGGACTGCGCCTTCCCGCTGCTGCAGGACATGGTGCTGACCGGTGACGCCGACGTCGCCTTCAAGGACGCCAACTGGTGCCTGCTGGTGGGCTCCAAGCCCCGCGGCCCGGGCATGGAGCGCGCCGACCTGTTGAAGGACAACGGCAAGATCTTCATCGCCCAGGGCCAGTCGATCGACAAGGTGGCCGCCGACGACGCCCGC
>NZ_JANINU010000175.1 GCF_024508875.1 Phenylobacterium sp. | reverse complement strand
TTCGAGATCAAGGGCCAGGAGCTGCAGTTCCTGGAGATCGAGCTGGATCCGGGCGAGAGCGCCGTGGCCGAGGCCGGGGCGTTGGTCTGGAAGGACGCCAGCGTCGCCATGACCACGGTGTTCGGCGACGGCTCTGGCGGTCAGGGCGGCGGCTTCATGGGCGCCCTGCTGGGGGCCGGCAAGCGGCTGGTGACGGGCGAGAGCCTGTTCACCACCGTCTTCACCCACCAGGGCCAGGGCAAGGCGCGGGTGGCCTTCGCCTCGCCGACGCCGGGCGCGATCCTGCCGCTGAAGCTGTCGGACCTTGGCGGGACGCTGATCTGCCAGAAGGACAGCTTCCTGGCCGCGGCCCGGGGCGTGCAGCTCGGCATCGCCTTCCAGAAGCGGGTCATGACCGGCCTGTTCGGCGGCGAAGGCTTCATCATGCAGCGCCTGGAGGGCGACGGCTGGGTCTTCGTCCAGATGGGCGGCACGCTGGTCGAGCGCGAGCTGAAGGCCGGTGAGGAAATCCACGTCGATACCGGCTGCCTCGCGGCCTATACGCCGACCGTGGACTTCGACCTGGTGATGGCCGGCGGTGTGAAGAGTGTGTTCTTCGGCGGCGAGGGGCTGTTCTTCGCCCGCCTGCGCGGTCCCGGGAAGGTGTGGATCCAGTCCCTGCCGTTCTCGCGCCTCGCCGGCCGGATGCTGGCCGCCGCGGGCGGGGCCGGCCAGAACCGCGGCGAAGGCTCGATCCTCGGCGGCCTGGGCGACCTGATCGGGGGAAACAACTGACGACCCGGACGGCTCGTCATCCCCGGGCTCGTCGCGGGGATCCAGAGACGCCGATGGGCGCCGAGGAGGCCGCGACGTCGCGATCGCGCCATCTTCCGCATCGCCTGCGTATCTGGATGGCCGGGACAGGCCCGGCCATGACGAGTGGAAGGGGCGAGCTGTGTCTTCGCTCCGCCTCGCGTCCATGCTAGGTGCGGCGCCTTCTATTCCAAGGAACTGCACCTACCCATGGCCCTCAAAGTCGCCATCGTCGGTCTGCCGAACGTGGGCAAGTCGACGCTGTTCAACGCGCTCACCCAGACCGCCTCCGCCCAGGCGGCGAATTATCCGTTCTGCACCATCGAACCGAACACCGGCGACGTGGCCGTGCCCGAGCCGCGCCTGGAGGCGCTGGCGGCCGTCATCCCGTCGAAGGAGATTATTCCGGCGCGGATCAACTTTGTGGACATCGCCGGCCTGGTGCGCGGGGCGTCCAAGGGCGAAGGCCTGGGCAACCAGTTCCTGGCCAACATCCGCGACTGCGACGCCGTGGCGTTCGTGGCGCGCTGCTTCATCGACGACGACATCACCCACGTGGAAGGCAAGGTCGACCCGCTGGCCGACCTGGAGACCATCGAGACCGAGCTAATGCTGGCCGACCTCGAAAGCCTCGAGAAGCGGGTGGTCAACCTGGAGAAGCGCGCCAAGACCGGCGACAAGGAGAGCGCGCTCACGCTGAAACTGGTGCAGCTCGCCCTGGCCGAGCTGAACGCCGGCCGCCCCGCGCGCAAAGCCGTGGTGTCCAAGGAGGACGAGAAGGCCTGGCGCATGCTGCAGCTCCTGACGTCCAAGCCGGCGCTATACGTTTCCAACGTGGACGAGGCTTCCGCCGCCACGGGCAACGCGCTGTCGGCCCAGGTGGCCGAGCGGGCCAAGCGCGACGGCGCGGACCATGTGGTGATCTCCGCCCAGATCGAGAGCGAGGTGGCCATGCTCGATCCCGCCGAGCGCGCCGAGTTCCTGGAGACCCTGGGCCTGGCCGAACCCGGCCTGAACAAGCTGATCCGCGAGGCCTATCACCTGCTGGGCCTGCAGACCTATTTCACGGTCGGCCCCAAGGAGGCCCGCGCCTGGACGATCCACAAGGGCGACACCGCCCCGCAGGCGGCCGGCGTGATCCACACCGACTTCGAGAAGGGCTTCATCCGGGCCGAGACCATCGCCTATGACGACTACGTCCGCCTGAAGGGCGAAGCCGGGGCCCGCGAGGCCGGCAAGTTCCGCCAGGAAGGCAAAGAGTACGTCGTCCAGGACGGCGACGTGATGAACTTCCGCTTCAACGTCTAGAACTGTTCAGAGGGCTTACCAGATGGCCGAGACGATCAAGCTGGCCGGCGCCGACGGCTTCGAGTTCAGCGCGTACCACGAGCCGGCCTTCACGCCGCACAAGGGGGGCGTGATCGTCCTCCAGGAGATCTTCGGCATCGACCGCCACGTGCGCGCCGACGTCGAGCGGTGGGCCAAGATGGGCTACGAGGCGCTGGCCCCGGCGCTGTTCGACCGCCTGCAGCGCGATTTCCACGCCGAGCACGACGACGCGGGCATCAAAGCCGGGCTGGAGAAGGCCCGGGCGACGCCCCTGGAGCAGGCGCTGGGCGACATCGCCGCTTGCCGCGACTTCCTGGGCAAGCACGGTGGCAAGGTGCACGTGGTGGGCTACTGCTACGGCGGCTCGCTGGCCTGGCTGGCGGCCTGCAAGGTCGAGGGCCTGGCCGCGGCGTCGAGCTACTACGGCTCGATGGTGCAGGCGAACGCGGCCCTGAAGCCGCTGTGCCCGACGATCGTCCACCTGGGCCGTACGGACGCGGGCATCCCCGCCGACGACGTGGCCGCCGCGGTGGCCGAGCACAATCCGGACGTGCCGGTCTACATCTACGAAGGCGCCGGCCACGGCTTCAACAACGAGAGCCCCGAGCGCTACAACGCCGAGGCGGCGGACCTGGCCCGCCACCGCACGCTCGAGCTGTTCGACAAGGCTTGAGGCCCTTGGGCGAGGTCGTCCAGGTCCGGAGCGGCAAAGACGGCTTCGCCTTCGACGCTTACCGGGCGGTCCCCACCGACGCGCGGCGCGGCGGCCTCGTCATCTGCCACGCGATATGGGGCGTGACACCGCACCTGCGCGAGCTGGCGGACAGCTTCGCGGAGGACGGGTACGAGACGCTGGTCCCCAGCCTCTTCGACCGGTTCCAGACAGGGTTCGCCGAGAAGGACACCGATCCGGCGCTCTACGCCCGCCAGGACGGCTTCGCCCGCGCCACGGGCTGGGGCCTGGACGTGCTAGACGCGGTGCAGGCGGCGATCGACGCGCTGCAGCCGCCGGTGTTCCTGCTGGGCTTCTGCTTCGGCGGGACGACGGCCTGGCTGGCCTCGGCGCGCTGCACGGGGCTAACCGCGGTGGCCTCGTACTATGGCGGCCAGATCACCGACTACCTGGGCGAGGCGCCAAAGGTCCCGACGATCCTGCACCTGGGCAAGACCGACGAGCTGATCCCGCCGCCGGACGTGGAGGCGATTCGAGAGGCGCACCCGGAACTGCCGGTCTACGTCTACGACGCCGGCCACGCGTTCGTGGCGCCGAACGGCTTCCACGCCGACTCCGCGCGGCTGTCGCGCCTGCGGACACTGGCGCTGTTCGCGCGCAATGGTCAGGGACGGGGCGGAGAGGCCTCCTAAAGCTCTATCTCTCGCTTCACCTCGGGGTGCTTCTCCAGGACGCGCACCAGGGCCGCCTGGGCCGCGAGGATGCCGATGCCGGCCGCGTAGCCCGAGAAGACGCCAGCGGGGTAGCGGCCGCCGTTCGCGGCGTTCGAAATCTGCCAGTAGATGAGGCCAGCCGCGCCACCCAGCAGGGCCACGCCGTAGAGGATCGAGCGCAGGTTCTGGCCGAAGCCCGCCTGGAAGCTCATCCAGACGTATCGCGCGAGCGGGCGGCGGACCGGGCCGATCAGCAGCGGCAGGGTGAAGGACAGGCTGAGGAAGATGGCGGGCCAGACCAGGGTGCGCTGGGCGATCAGTTCGACCCCGCCCGGAAGCCGGCCGAACGCGTGCGCCACGGCCCCAGCATAGATGAGCACGGCGGTGGCGACGGTGAGATCCTGGGTACGCTTGAAGCTGCGCCAGGCGGGCGTATGCGGCATTCCTCCACTGTAGGGGCCAAGACAGGGCGGCGATAAGGCGGAAACTCGCTATGGTCGGGCGTGGTCCGACGGATTCCCCATCGCCTGCCGAGTCCCCTTCCCTTCGCGCTGGCGGCGGGAGTCGCGGGCGCGGCGCATGCGGGCGAGGTCGCCTGCCGGTTCGAGCGGGGCGTGATCACGGTGCCAGCCGAGGTGGCCGGGATCGCCGGCGACTACATCCTGGACACCGGGGCGGCGCGGACGACGCTGCACGAGACCGCGGCCCAGGCGAACGGCATCGCCGAGGACGCCGTCACGGGTGACGTCCGGCTGGCCGGCCTGGCCGCGCGAGGCGTCGCGGCGAACGTGGCGGACCTGGACATCCGCACCTGGAACCTGCCCACGCCGGCAGCCGGCGTGATCGGGGCCGACGCGTTGAAGGGCTTCGTGCTGGACGTGAGCTATGCGCCCTGCCGGGTGAGGGTTTGGCCGGCCGGCAAGGGGCCGCGGTTCGCCGGGCGCCGCTACGACCTGGGCTGGGACCTCGGCCGGCCGACGGTGCGGGCGGCGGTGTCCGATGACGTCCACCGGATCTCCGGCCGTTTCGTGGTCGCCACCGGCGCCAACGTGCCGGTGCGGTTGGCGGACGACCTGGCGCAGGCGGAAGCCGACACCAAGGAACTCTACCCGCAGGGCGCCTGGCTGGCGCGGCTGCCGGAGGTGGACTTCGGCGGCGCGCGTGGGCGGGACGTGGCGGCGGGCCTGATGAAGCCCGAGGGTGAGGTGGTGGGCGTGCTGGGCGGCCAGGTTCTGGCCCATTTCCGCCTGCGGTTCGACTTTCCTGCCGGGCGGCTGATCGTCGATCCCGTGCGCTGAAGCCCGAAACGAAAAGGCCCCGGATCGCTCCGGGGCCTTCCGAATGCAGGTCTGGCGAACGGCCTTAGTGGGCCACGTTGCGCCAGATGCGGCGGTAGCTGAAGTACAGCAGCACCGTGAAGATCAGCAGGTAGACCATGGCGCCCAGGCCGAACTGCTTGCGCTCCATCATCTTGGGCTCGGCGGCCCAG